>DASSOH010000078.1:0-28392 GCA_035700865.1 Candidatus Limnocylindria bacterium
GCTGGTCAGCGCCAGTTTCCGGCGCAGGGTCGGCGCCCGCATGATCCAGTCGCGCTCCGGCAGCACGCCCATCAGCTCGCTGTTGGCGTGCATCTCGACGAACTTCAGGACGGCGGCGCGGTACTCGTCCGGCATCCAGTCATCGGCCTCCACCTTCCCGCCCGATCCGACGTGGGCGAAGAAGGCATCGGCGTCGCCCGGCTCGTAGGGGGCGCGCCCGGTGAACGGCTGGATCGTGTCCTCGGCGTTCATGACGCTGAAGGGTACTGCAAGACCGATGCGAACGGCGACCCGCGCAGCCTGCTACCCGTCGTCGTGGGGCGCTCGCTTGAGCGGCCGATGCCAGCGGACGTACGCCTCACGCGCGTCGCAGTCGACCGTCCAGCCCCGATTCCCGGCCGTCACGTCGGGCCGCGGCACGTACAGGTCGACCGGCAGCAGGCCCGACGTGCGGACGAGCAGGTAGTCGGCGAAGACGGCGTCCACGGTGCCGATGCGCCGCCCGCTGCGACCGCGCAGCGCGTCGCCCGCCGAGGGGGCGGCCTGGTTCGGGGCGGTGGCCTGGACCGACGCGTCGCTCATGACGTTGCCGAGGGTAGCGCAGCCGGCGCCGCGACGACCAACCGCGCCGGTCGCAGCTCGACCTCGAGCGGCAGGTGCCCGAAGGTCTCGCCGTCGAGGTGGACGAGCGTATCGGCGCCGCCGTCGACCACCACGTGCCGGGCTCGCACGATCTCGACCGCCGGGTGGTTGACGTGGGTCCCGCGGTAGAGGTTCGGGATCTGCCGGATGGCGGCGAAGCGGCTCAGGTCGCCCACGACGCACAGGTCGAGCAGCCCGTCGTCCACCTCCGCGGTGGGACTGATCCGCATCCCGCCGCCGTAGTACGCGCCGTTCGAGATGGCCATCAGCATGATGGTGCGCGCCTCGGTGCGACCGTCGATGGTCACCTCCACGTGGCGATTGGTGAATCGCCACAGCTCGGCCAGGGCGGTGACCAGGTAGCCGGCGCGGCTCCGCCGCCAGCCGGCGTGCCGCGAGAGGGCATGGGCCACGAGCGCGTCGTACCCGATGCCGCCGGCCGACGAGAACCACCGTTCGCGGCCGCGTCGGTCGCGGGCCAGCGCGAGGTCGATGGTCCGTTCGCGTGCGCCGACCGCGAGCGACCAGCACTCACCGGCGTCGCGGGGAAGGCCCAGGCTCCGCGCCAGGTCGTTGCCGCCGCCGACCGGCACGATGCCCAGGCTGGCCGTCGGCCCGCCATCGACCAGCCCGTTGATGACCTCCTGGATCGTCCCGTCCCCGCCGACCGCCACCACGCGGTCATAGCCGTCGACCGCGGCATCGGCCGCCCAGCGCTCGGCGTCGCCGGCACGCCGGGTCACCTCCAGCCGGGCCTCGGGTCGCGCGTCGAGCCGCTCGCGCAGCCAGGCCAGGACACGGCGGGCTCGCCCGCCGCCGGCGGTCGGGTTGACGATGACGAATGGGGCGCTCGGCACGCGGTGATTCTGCGATTGGCGTCAACCCGCTGCACGCGCTAGGGTCCAGCCATGGATCGATGGCTCGTGCGCGTCGCGCGGTTCGTCGGCGCGGCGGCAGGCACGTTCGCGGGGGTGGTGGCGGTGCAGATGATGCGACTGCGCCGTCGCGAGTTCCTCCCCGCGCACCCTGGCTTCTACGTCAACCACGTGGTGCCGGCGCCGCCGGGAGCGCCCGCCGAGGCGCGCCGGCTGCGATTGGTCGTGCTGGGCGACTCCACCACGGCCGGGGTGGGCGTGGGGCGCGCGGAGGATTCGCTTCCCTACCTCATCGCCGCGCGGTTGGCGGTGGCGGAAGGCCGTCCGGTCCACGTCGTGTCGTACGGGTGGGCCGGCGCGCGCGCCGCGGACCTGGTCGCCACCCAGCTGCCGCGCGCCCTCGAGCCGCTGCGACCGACGGAGGTCGAACCGTTCCTCCCGGGCGCGGACGCCGTGGCGGTGGTGATCGGCGCCAACGACGCCACGCACCACACGCAACGCCGGCGCTACCGGGCCGACCTGCGCGCGACGCTGGAGGGAATTCGCGCCGCCGCGCCGCGGGCGCGGGTCGTGCTCGCCGGCATCCCGCGCCTGCGCGGCGCGCTCCCGGAGCTGGAGCCGCTGATCCTGATGGCCGACCAGTACGCGCGGCTCCTGCGGCCGGTGAGCCGGACCGAGGCGGAGCGGGCCGGCGTCGCCTTCGCCGACCTGGCCGCCGACGTCCCGCCGCGCCTCGCCGGTCGGACGGACGTCCTGTCGAGCGACGACTTCCATCCATCGGTGGTGGGCTACAGCGCCTGGGCGGATGTCATCTTCGAGGCCCTCCAGCGTGGGCCCGCGCCCTCCCCGCCCGAGCGAGTTCGACAGGACGCACCGGAACCTGCCTGAGCCGGCGAAATCGCGCCAAACGTCCCTTGTCGGGCCGGGACCATCGGTGCCATGCTGTGCTGGCCCAACGCGTCAATTCGCCCCGTGCCCTGGGGGAGGTCCGTGCGAGCCCGTCTCCGCATCCTGGCCGTCGCCGCCATCGTGCTGCTCGCCGGTTTCGCGCTGCCCGCGCCCGCACGTGCCGCGTCGCCCTTCAAGGTCGCCGTCATCGTCGGCCCGGTGGGTGAGGAGCTGACGCCGGTGTACATCGGCCTGGCCGAGGTCGCCGCGGCCGCCGCCGAGCAGCGTGGAGCGACGGTGGCGCGGGCCTACTCCCCGACCGCCACCGCGGACAACGTGCTCGCCGCGGTCGAGGGCGCCTCGATCGTCGTCTACCTGGGCCACGGCGTCGGCACGCCGAACCCGTACGCGGCGACGTCGAACCCCGAGACGACGAACGGCTGGGGCCTCAACGGTCCGAACGCGGTCGGCACGCACGCCGACTCGTGGCAGGACGGAACGCTCGCCTACTACGGCGAGGCCTGGATCGCCGCCAACGCGCACCCCGCCCCGGGCTGGGTGATGATCTACTCGAACGCGTGCTACGCGCCCGGGGCGTCCGAGGGCTTCGACACCCCGGCCTCGCAGGAGGTGGCCGCGCAGCGCGTCGCGGCGTACTCGCGGGCCCCGCTGGCCGACCTCGGCGCATCGGCCTACTTCGCGACGGACTTCTACGAGGGGGCGGCCCACCTGGTTGCGACGCTGCTCGACGCGCCGGGCACGCCGTACGGCGACGTCTTCGGCTCCGAGCCGCGCTTCGCGGCCGACGGGCTGGTCCGCCTCCCCCACCCCACGATCACCGGCGCCGAGACGTGGCTCGACCGCACCGCGTACTTCGACGGCACGGTCGATTACTGGTACGCCTTCGCGGGCGATCCGGCAGCCAGCCTGGCGGTCCCCGGAACCACCGCGCCGGGGACGGGAACCGGCACCGCCACCGATGCCTCACCGGCCCTCGGGGTCTACGCCGTCGGAGGCCTGGTCACCGGCCTGGCCTCGAGCTACGCCGAGAGCCCCGGCTGGGAGGGCGAGGCGACGGTCGCACTGCCGGTCTCGATCGGCGGCGGAATCCCGGATGGCGTCCCACCGGAGGTGGTGGTCTGCGCGGATCGGTGCGTGAGCCTCCCGGTCGTCGACTCCTGCCCGTGCTACGTCGGGACCGCGGACCAGCGCGTCGCCAACCTGTCACACGCCGCCTGGCGTGCCGTCAGCGACGCGCCACTCGAGGAGGGGTTGATCCCGGTGCAGGTGTACCTGGATCCGCCGCTGCTCGGGCCGCAGGCGCGGCCCCCGGACTGAGTCAGGCGGATGCCTGGGGCAGCTCCACGCTGACGGGCCTCTCGACCGATCGTCGGGCCGGCGCGGACGGCGTCTCGCGCGGCTGGGTCTCGCCGAACCGCGCCGAAAGCCCCACGATCTCCCGGCGGAGGACCTCCGCCCACGGACGCCGCACGACCCCAGCCACCGGGTAGCGGCCGTGGAACACGGCGCGCGCCAGGGCGGCGCGAGCCGGGAACTGGCCGGACTCGAACTCGAAGGCGTAGTGATGCTCGCCTGACGACGCCCGGCGCGACGACCGCACCTGCGCCCACAGCGAGGTGGTCCCCGACGGCAGCTCGAAGGTCAACAGATGGGTCTCGCGCTCGACCAGCGGCTCACGGGTGGCGAGCAGCGCCCCGCCGATCGAGATGTCCTGCACCGACGCGCCCGCGCCGTCGACCGCGCCCGGCACGTCGACCGCGAAGCGGACCGCGCTGCGACGCTCCGAGGCGTACCGCAGTGACCGGACGCGCCGCAGGGCCAGCCACACCAGCGTCGCGTTGACGACCAGCCAGGCGAACGAGCCGAGCGCCGCACCCTCGGAGGCGTACGGGATGTGGAAGGCGCCGAGCAGGTGCAGCACGTACACCGCGGCCCCGACGAAGGCGGTGCCCAGCGCGAAGCGCAGCATCAGCGGCGCCTCGACCCGGCCGCGTTCGGAGGCCATCCGGCCCTTGGGGGTGACGCGGAAGCGTGGCGTGCGCGGCACGAGCAGGGTGAGCGTCGCGACGAAGTTGGGCGACATGCGAACCAGGTCGAAGACGATCGAGAGGATCGGCCGATGCGCCCCGCGACCGAGCAGGAACAGCGCCAGCTGCTGGAGCCCGTACGTCACGCCGAAGGCGGCGGCGAAGGTCAGGCCGTCGGCCACGATCGGGATCTGGCCGGTGACCAGGACCAGCGGCGGGAGCATCAGGAACGCCAGCGTGCGCCAGGAGTCGAACCAGCCCAGCAGCGTTGCGGCGTATCCCAGGCGCTGGCCGAGCGTGAGGCCGGACACCAGGAGCGGGTTCTCCACGCGCAGCACCTGCATGGCGCCGGTCCCCCACCGGTTGCGCTGCAGCTGGTACTGGGCGGCATCGTCGGCCGCCAGGCCGCGGGCCAGCACCTCGTTGTGGTAGACGGTCTTCCAGCCGGCCCGGTGGAAGCGGATGGTGGTGTGGATGTCCTCGGTGATCGTGTCGGTTGCCGCCCCGCCGACCGCCTTGAGCGCCGCGACGCGGACGAGCGCGTTGGTGCCGCACCAGAAGGCCGCGTTCCATCGGTTCTTGCCGGGCTGGATGAGCCGGTAGAACAGGGTCTGCTCGTGGAAGGGCTCCCCGTAGGCCTTGCCGCTGCCGTGCTCGAACGAGGTGACGTTGTAGAAGTCCTGCGGCGTCTGCACCAGCGCGACCTTGCGGTCCGCGAAGTAGCCGAGGGTCGCGCGCAGGAAGTCGGGGCTCGGAACGTGGTCGGCGTCCAGGACGGCCATGATCTCCGCGTCGATGATGCCGAGGGCGTGATTCAGGTTGCCCGCCTTGGCGTGCTCGTGCGTCGGTCGCGCCAGGTAGTGCGCGCCCAGGGCGGCAGCCAGCTCCGCGATCTCGGGCCGATCGCCGTCGTCCAGGATCCAGGTCTCGTGCACGGGCTCCAGCGCCACCGCCGAGGCGATGGTCGGCAGGAGGATCTCCGGTGCCTCGTTGTAGGTCGGGATCGCGACCGCGATGGACGGCACGCGCCGCAGCGGCCGGCGGGGCGGACGGCTGTCGACGTCCCACAGGCTGAACGTGAAGAGGCCGAGCCCGACGGCCGCATGGATCTCGAGCAGCAGCATCGGGATGGCGAGGTACCAGGCGTCCAGGTTGAGGGTCGCGAACGCGCGCCAGGTCAGGTATCCGGCGGTGACGAGCAGGGCGGTAAGGGCGATCCCCCGAGTGACCAGGAGACGCCGGTCGGATTCGGGCGTGGGCAGCTGGCTGCGGCGGCGCGCGTTCTTCGGCATCCGGGGCAGCACACCATGGCCAGGGACCATCGGCCCATGCACTGATGGTCCGGCGGCGGCCGGTACTTCAGGCGACGCTCACCCGCACGCTGTGATAGCCGCGTGCTCCGTCGGGGGCCGGTGGCGTTCGCTCCTCCGCCTGGACCTCGCCGCGACCATCCGTCGCGCGCACCTCCAGCCGATGGTCGCCGGGCGTCGCCTCCCAGCGGTACAGCCACTGCACCCAGGTGGCGTCGGAGATCGGGGTGCTCAGCTCGGCCGCCTGCCACGCCCCGCCGTCGATGCGAATCTCGACCGCGCTGATCCCCCGGTCCGGTGCCCAGGCCACGCCGGCGACCGGCACCGTGCCGGCGGCGACGCTGCCGCGCGGCGTATCGATGCGCGACTGCGTCAGGATCGGCGCCTGCTTGGCCCACCCGAGCGGGACCCAGTAGGCGTCGAACGCGTCGAGGGTGGTCAGCTCGATCTCGGCCAGCCACTTCGTCGCGCTCACGTAGCCGTACAGGCCCGGGACGATGAGGCGCGCCGGGAAGCCGTGATCGGGCGGCAGCGGCTCGCCGTTCATGCCGACCGCGACGAGCGGCTCGCGGGCCTCGTCGAGGGCCCAGACGGTGGGAAAGCCGACGGTGAACCCGTCCACCGATCGACCGACGATCTGGGTGGCGCCGGGGTCGACGCCGGCACGCGCGAGGAGCTCCTTGAGCCGCACGCCGCGCCACAGCGCGTTCCCCACCAGGTGTCCGCCGACCTCGTTGCTGACGCAGGCAATCGTGACGTACTGCTCGTGGAGCGGCATGGCGACCAGCTCGTCGTAGGTGAGCTCGAATGGGTGACTCACCATCCCGCGCACGCGCAGCCGCCACGTGCTGAGGTTTGGCCGCGGCACCAGGAGCGCGGTGTCGATCCGGTAGAAGTCCTCCGTCGGCGTGACGAGCGGCGTCACGCCCTCGACATCGAGCGCCGCGCCGGACGGGACCGGCGGCACCGTGCTGGATGGCTCGGGGATCGACCCGACCTGCGGAATGGCGTTGAGGCGGCCTCGGTCCAGGAGCAGGCGCCCGGCGACGCCACTGGTGGCCGCCAGGGCCACGACGCCGAGCGAGGTCCCCAGGAAGCGGCGTCGGCCCCATGCGGGCATCTCGGCCGCGGGTGGCACCGCCCGGCGCAGGAGCGCCTGGAGGACGGTGATGGCGACGACGATCGCGGCCGCCACGACGGCCAGCGAGGTGATCGGCTCGGCGAGCGGGTCGCGAAGGGCCGCGGCCAGCGCCACGATCCCGAACGCCGCGAAGCCGAGCCGCGCCATGCCGGGTGACCGACGCGACACCACCCCCAGCCCGGCCGCCAGGGCGACGGCGACCGCCACCACGACCAGGTTCAGCAGCAGCTTGTCGGCCTCGCCGAACAGGTCCACCACGAACTGCTTCGCGCCGGGCGGCTGCAGGGCGATGACGAGATCGCCGATCGCGATGACCGGGCTCGCCCCGCCGGGCAGGACGCCGGCCAACAGCTCTGCGACGCCGAGCGCCGCGGTCCCCGCGACGGCACCGGCCAGCGCCGCGTCCCGCGCGCGAACCCGTGGCGTTGCTGAGGACGACGTGACCATGACGCTCAACGATACGTCGGGGGTGTCACGATCGGGTGGCCTCGCCCGCGCCGGGTCAGTCGCCCACGCGCTCCATCGGCTCGACCGTGGCCGGATCGAGCGTCAGCGACGCCGAGTTGATGCAGTAGCGCAACCCGGTGGGCTGGTCCGGCGCGTCGTCGAAGATGTGGCCCAGATGGCCGCCGCATCGGGCGCAGTGCACCTCGGTGCGCACCATGAAGAAGCTGCGGTCGGTCTCGGTCTCGACCGCGTCGCCCGCCTTCGGCGCATAGAACGACGGCCAGCCGCAATCGGAGTCGAACTTCGTGGCGCTCTCGAACAGCTCGGCGCCACAGCCGGCGCAGCGGTACACGCCCGGCCGATGCTCGTCCCAGTAGGCGCCGGTGAAGGCGCGCTCGGTGCCCTTCTGGCGCAGGACCGCGTACTGCTCGGGCGTCAGCTGACGCCGCCACTCCTCGTCGGAGCGCGTCACCTTCTCATCGCTCATGGTCCCAGCCTACCCCCATGCGCCGGATCGGTCATCCGGGCCGGCCGCCGTATGCTGCGCCCCGTGAGCATCCACCGCCTTCTCCTGGCCCCGGGCGCCTCCGGCGGCATCGACCGGCTCCTGCCTCACGCACGCGGCCTCGAGGCCCGGGGCGTCGAGACCCGGCTGGTGGCGCTGCCGCGCGGCCGTGCCGAACGCGCCCTCCCCGCCTGGCGTGCCGCGCTCGAGGACGAAGCGGGACGGGTCGCGATCGGAGGGCACTCCTTCGGGGGTCGCGTGGCGTCGCTGCTGGCGGCCGAACGGCGGCCGGCCGCCCTGGTGCTGCTGTCGTATCCGTTGCACGCGCCGGGTCGGCCGGAGGCGTGGGACGACCGCACGGCCCACTGGCCGTCCATCGACTGCCCCGTGCTGCTGCTGAGCGGCGAGTCGGACCCGTTCGCCACGCTGCCGCTGCTCCAGCGCGCCGTGACACGTCTCGCGGACGCGCGCCTGGTGACCTATCCGCGCATCGGGCATGGGCTGGGACCGGTGCTCGACACCGCGCTGGACGAGGTGGCCGCTTTCCTCGAGTCCGTCTAGCCGAACGGGCTGAGCAGGAAGCTCACCACCGAGGCGAGCAGCCAGCCGATGCCGAGCACCACGGCCACCACGATGCCCGCGAACGCGCCCACCATCAGCCAGTCGTCGCGGGTCGAGGCGGACGGCTGAGCCAGGTACCGCCGCATGATCGCCAGGTTGCGCGTGTTGGCCTTGAACCACAGGTCGAAGGCGTCGCCCAGGACCGGGATGGACCCGACGAGGATGTCGATCCCGGCGTTGGCCAGCATCCGAACCACCGCGATCCGGGGCAGCCCCAGGCGCGCCCCGCGCCACACCACGAAGAGCCCGATCAGCCCGCTCGCGAGGTCACCGGCCACCGGGATGAAGCCGATGAGCGCGTCGATCCCGAAGCGCCGCCCGCCGGTGCCCGGCACGGCGATGCTGTTGTCCAGCAGCCACGCGAGCGCCTCGACCTCGGCCAGCTCCCGCGATCGTGGCGTATCGGTCGGGTCCCGGACGCGTCCATCCATGGCCGCGCCACCTTGCACGAGCGGTGCCCCGGACGGCGTTTCGGCCGAATGACGTAGGCGCCCGCTGGTCATTGCGACGTGGGCGGGACTTGACGGCACCCGCACACTCCGCGCATGAACGCCCTCCAGACCGCCGCGGCCCCCGTCCAGCCCGCCGCCACCCCGATCTCGCGCTCCGCCATGGTCGGCACCCTCCGCGCACTCCTGCTCCTCGAAGCCGCGGCGACCCTGGGACTCGCGATCTTCCTCAGCCTGCTCGCGTCCGGCCTGCGGGACTTCCTGGGCGGCGACGGCGGACGTGCCGCCGAGGAGACGGTCCGCCTGGTGGCCGGCTTCTCCTTCGTCTTCGCCATCCTGGCCGCTGTGGCCTCGCGCGGCGCACGCCGCCGCCGGTCGTGGGCATGGACGCTCGCCGCGGTCCTCCAGCTCATCCTGGCGGTCGGGACCGCCGTGGCCGTCTTCGTGGCGGAGTGGCATCCGGCCTACCTCGTCGGCTTCGGCCTCGCCGCGGTCGTCATGGTCGTGCTCTCGACCGCCGCGGTTCGTCGAGCCCTGGGCCAGGAGTGACCCGGCCGACGTAGACTCGGGGCGGATGACCGGCCCAAGCCCGCACGATCCCGGCCCCGACGTCGCCGCCCAGCGCGGCGAGGCACATGCGACCGCGGCCCGTGAGCCGATCCGGCTCGAGCGGGCGACGGTCCGCATCGGGACCGCTTCCTGGACCGATCCGACCATGACGGCACCGGGCGTCTTCTACCCACCCGACGCCGATACCGCCGAAGAGCGGCTCGTCTACTACGCGAACCAGTTCCCGATCGTCGAGGTCGACGCGACCTACTACGCCCTCCCGTCGCGCCGCACCGGGGAGCTGTGGCTGGAGCGCACGCCGCCAGACTTCACCTTCGACATCAAGGCCCACGCCCTCATGACGGGGCAGCCGTCGGAGGTCAAGCGGCTGCCGAAGGACCTGCGCGAGTCGCTGCCGCCGGAGCTGCTGGATCAGAAACGCATCTACGCCCGGGACCTGCCGAACGAGATCGAGGACGAGCTCTGGACGCGCTTCCTCGATGGGATCGAGCCACTGCGCTCGTCCGGGAAGCTCGGCGCGATCTTCCTGCAGTACCCCCGCTGGTTCTTCCCCACCTCGGAGTCGCGCGACGAGATCCGCCATGCGAAGGAGCGGCTGGGCGACACGCCCTTCGCGGTCGAACTGCGCCATGCGAGTTGGTTCAACGAGAAGAACCTGGAGCGCACGGTCCGCTTCTTCGAGGACGAGCGGATTCCCTTCGTCATGGTCGACGCGCCACCCGGCACGAAGTCCTCGCTGCCGCCGATGACGGTCGTCACGTCGCCGAAGCTGGCGGTCGTGCGGTTCCACGGACGGCGCACCGAGACGTGGGAGAAGTCCGGCATCCCGGTCGTGGAGCGCTTCCGCTACCTCTACGAGCCCGAGGAGCTGGGCGAGTGGGTGCCGCGCATTCGCCAGGCGGCGACCCAGGTCCCCGAGGTCCACGTGCTGATGAACAACTGCTACGCCAACTACGGCACCACCAACGCGCGAGAGATCGCCGACCTGCTGGCGTCGGAGGTCCCGCGCCTCGACCGCTGACCGGCTACCCTTGGGCGGTGGGGACCCGAGCGCGCGCTGCCAGCCTGTGCCTCCTCGTGCTGCTGTCGGCATGCACGTTCACGCCGCTGCCGACGCCCACGCCGACGCCCTCCCCCACGCCCACGCCGATCCCGACGCCCTCCCCCACCCCCACGCCGATCCCGACACCGACGCCCGAGCCGACGCCCGACGTCGGCTCGTTGCCCCGCATCCCCGGCGGCGAGGTGGCCACCACGACCATCGACGGGCTGCGGATCCGCCAGCGTCCAGGCACGTCCACGGTCGTCCTGACCGGGCTGATGCCCCTCGGCTCGGAGGTGGGCGTCGTCATGGGCCCGGTGCTCGTCGACGGCCAGGGCTGGTTCCTGGTCACCGACATCGATCCCGATGAGCCGTCGTTCGGCGAGGGATGGATCGCCAGCGGCCTCGGTCCCGAGCCGTACCTGGCCGCCACCGGTCGATCCGTCGACGGCACCCCGGTCGTCGCTTCCTACGCGGAGCTGGGCGACGCCGAGTACGGGCCGATCGACCTGGGCGACGGCGAGCACGCCGTCCGCTGGATCGCGGTCGACCCCGAGCGACGCCGCTGCCAATTCTCCGTCGCCATGACCGATGCCGACTCGACCGACGTCCCGGCCATCCGCGCCACGATCGGCAACGACGTCGTGCCCGGGACGCTGCAGCCGCAGTCCTTCGGGGCGCTCGGCATCACGGGGCTGGCCTTCGTCACCATCACCAGCGACTGCGATTGGGCCCTGGCGGTCGTCCGCGTCCCGGCGGAGACGCCGCAGCCGAGCACGAGCGCCGCGCCGTGAAGACCGGCGTCCGACCGCGACGCACGAGCTGTCGCGTCCACGTGCGAAGCTGACCAGACCGTGCAGCTCCTCGACGGCCAGCCCATCTTCTCCGCCACCGACCTGGTCGGCTACCTCGCCTGCGAGCACCTCACCGCCCTCGAACGGGCCGCGCTGGCGGGCCTGGTCGAGCGCCCGATGCGGTCCGACCCCGAGCTCGAGATCATCCGCAAGCGCGGCTTCCAGCACGAGGAGCGCTACCTGGCGGAGCTGCGCGAGGGCGGCAAGCGGGTGGTCACCATCGATCGGCTGGACGACGAGGACCGCGCCGAGCAGGTGCGCCGGCAGGCGGCCGAGACGATCGCGGCCATGGCCGCGGGGGCCGACGTGGTCTTCCAGGCCACCTTCTTCGACGGTCGCTGGCTGGGGTACGCCGACTTCCTGCTGCGGGTGGACGACCCGTCGCGGCCGTCGACCTGGGGCCCGTGGCACTACGAGGTGGCGGACACGAAGCTCGCGCGCCACGTGAAGGCCGGCGCCGTCCTCCAGATGTGCTCGTACGTCGAGCAGCTCACCGGCCTCCAGGGCGTCGCGCCGGAACACATGCACGTCGTCCTGGGCGGAAGCGCGCACGAGACGGCCTCTCTGCGCTGCGACGACTACCTCGCCTACTACCGCGCCGCCAAGGAACGCTTCGAGGAGGCCGTTCTCGGCAGTGAACGACACCCCGCGCCGGCCCCCGCCTACCCGCCCACGGCCACGTACCCGGAGCCGGTCGACCACTGCGACGTGTGCCGCTGGGCGCCGGAGTGCGCGGCGCGTCGACGGGCCGACGACCACCTCTCGCTCGTGGCGGGCATCAGCGCCCGGCAGCGGAAGGCGCTGGCCAGCCGCGGGATCCAGACGTTGACCGCCCTGGCCGGCTCGCCGATCCCGTTCGACCCACCCCTGGACGGCGCCAGCGCCGCCGCGACCGAGCGCGTTCGCGAGCAGGCGAGGATCCAGCTGGAGGGCCGCGGACGCGAGGTGCCCCTGCACGAGCTGCTCCTCCCGGCGCCCGGGGAGCCGATCGATGCCGAGCGCGGCCTGGCCACCCTTCCGGAACCCGATCCCGGGGACCTCTTCTTCGACATCGAGGGCGATCCGTATGCCTTCGACGATGGCATCGACTACCTCTTCGGCGTGCTGGACGTCGCCGACACCTTCACGGCGTTCTGGTCGTTCGACCCGGCGCGACCCGACGACATCGACCTTGCCGGCGAGAAGGACGCGTTCGAACGCTTCATCGACTTCGTGCAGGCGCGTCGGCGGCAGCACCCCGGCATGCACGTCTACCACTACGCCCCGTACGAGCCCACGGCCCTGAAGCGCCTCATGGGACGCCACGCGACGCGCGAGGCCGATGTCGACGAGCTGCTGCGCGGCGGGGTGCTGATCGACCTGTACCGCGCCGTGCGCCAGGGCCTGCGGGCATCGGTCGAGAGCTACTCGATCAAGAAGCTCGAGCCGATGTACGGCTTCGCCCGCGAGATCGACCTGCGTGACGCCGGGTCCAGCATCGTGGCGTTCGAGCAGTGGCTCGAGCTCGGCGATGGCGACCGGCCGGGCTCCGACATCCTGGCACGCATCGAGGGCTACAACCGCGACGACGTCATCAGCAACGCGCGCCTGCGCGACTGGCTCGAGACGCTGCGCGGCGAGCTCGCCGCGACGACCGGCCAGCCCGTGCCTCGTCCGGCGCCACGCGCGGCCGAGGCGGATGCCGACCTCAGCGAGTCCGATGCGCGCGTCGCCGAGCTGGCCGGCCGGCTGACCGACGGCATCGAGGCAGACCCGCTGCGTCGCACCCCCGACGAGCACGCCCGCTGGCTGATGGCGCAGCTCCTGTCGTGGCATCGGCGCGAGAAGAAGGCGGCGTATTGGGACTTCTTCCGGCGCATCGGCCTCACCGCGGAGGAGCTGCTCGACGAGGATGGCGCCATCGGCGGGCTGGAGCTCATTGGCCTCAGCGAACCCTGGAAGCCCACGCCACGAGCGAAGAAGCACCGCATCACGGCCACCTACCGGTTCCCGACGCAGGAGCATCGCGACGTGGGTGAGCGCTCGGCCCTCCACGACCCGCGGCGGGCCATGGAGCTCCCGGGCGAGTGGATCGACGCCTGGCGGGTCGGGGCGAGCCTGGGTCGCATCGACGACGAGCACGACCAGGTGGAGCTGATCTGGATGGAGGACGTCGAGATCAGGCACCCGGAATCGATCGTCGCGCTGAACACGGTCACGGACACCGACCACCGGGCACGGCTGTTCGAGCTCGGCGAGTGGATTGCCTCCAACGGCCCGGACGGTCCCGGGGCGTGGCGCGCCGCTCGCGACCTGCTGCTCCGCCGCCCACCCCGCTGCGGGCAGCCGACGGACGCGAATCTCCGTACGGCGGGCGAATCGGACCTCGATGCGGCCTGCCGCCTGGTCTCCTGCCTCGATGCGGGCACCCTGGCCATCCAGGGTCCGCCGGGCTCGGGCAAGACGTACACCGGCGCCCGGATGGTCCTCGCCCTGCTGCGCGACGGGAAGCGGGTGGGGATCAGCGCCAACAGCCACAAGGTGATCGGGAACTTCCTCGAGAAGGTGCTCGAGGCCGAGGAGGAGGCCGGCATCGGCGGCAGCGTGCGCGCGATCCAGAAGATCTCGGAGGACGGACAGGGTCATCCCGACGCTCGCGTCACGAAGGACGCGGGCGGGACGAGGCTGCGCAACGGCATGGCGGATGGGACCTACAACCTGGCCGCGGGGACGTCATGGCTGTGGGCGTCGGAGAAGAGCGCCGGCATGGTGGACGTCCTCTTCATCGACGAGGCGGGCCAGATGTCGCTCGCCAACGTCCTGGCCATGGGGGCGGCGACCGAGTCCATCGTGCTCCTCGGCGATCCGCAGCAGCTCGACCAGCCGCTCCAGGGCTCCCACCCCCCGGGGGCCGATCGCTCCGCCCTGGCCCACCTGCTCGGGGAGCACGACACCATGCCGGCGGACCGCGGCCTCTTCCTGGAGCAGACGTGGCGCATGCATCCGGACATCACGCACTTCACGTCGACGGCCTTCTACGAGGGACGCCTGGAGTCGCGACCGAACCTGGTCCACCAGGAGCTTCGGGCGCCCATGCCGCTCGGGGGCGCGGGCCCTCGCCTGGTCACCGCCGCGCACACCGGCAGCGAGAACTGGTCCGCGGAGGAGGCTCGCGAGGTCGCCCAGCTGGCGTCGGCGCTGGTCGAGAGCGGCAGCACCTGGATCGACCGGCACGGCGCCGAGCATCGCGTGACCTGGAACGACGTCCTCATCGTGGCGCCGTACAACGCGCAGGTCGGCGAGATCGCCAAGCTGCTGCCCGAGCAGGCCCGCGTCGGCACGGTCGACAAGTTCCAGGGACAGGAAGCGCCGATCAGCATCTACTCCATGACGACCTCGGCCCCCGAGCTGGCACCGCGCGGCATGGACTTCCTCTACTCCCGCCATCGCCTCAACGTGGCGACGTCGCGCGCCCGCTGCGTGACCGTGGTGGTGGCGACCCCCGAACTGATTCGGGTCCGCGCCCGCACGCCGGGCCAGATGCGGCTCGCCAACGCGCTGTGCCGGTTCGTGGAGCTCGCGGCGGGCTCGACCGGCTAGCAGCCGCCCCAGAGGCCGAGGCCCGCGCGGCGTGCCGCGCCCTCGGCCCGTTCCAGCTCGTCATCCCGGCGCGTGTCCGGCGGATAGGAGCGCGCCTCCACCGCGCCGGCTGCGGCCAGCTCCTCGGCCACCAGGTGCCATTGCCCCGACCGGGCGACCCAGACGTGGCGCAGGAGCCGGCCGAATCGATCGCGGTCGGACGTGTCGCGCTCCAGCCGGACCTCGGCACCGTCCAGCATCCCGGCATTCGCGTCGCGGGCTTCCTCGCCCCAGCACTCGGCCACGGTTCCCGCCTCGCGGTTCGCCAGCTCGGGGGCATCGACGCCGACGTAGCGGACGCGCTCGCGTCGGCCGTCGAGCTCGACCACGATGGTGTCGCCGTCGATCACGCGCTCGACGACGGCGGAGTCACCCGACGGTGCGGCCTCGGCCGTTCCCCCGGTCGGCGATCGCTGCTCGCTGCCCAGCCAGGCCACCAGCGCGACCGCGGCGGCGAGCGCCAGCAGCAGACCGATGGCCAGGAGGCGCTCGACGCGCACGGTTGCGGCGCGCGTCAGGACCGGAGGCGGGCGGCGTACGCCGCCACGAACCGCTCCTGGCTGGGCGTTTCGACCGCCTCGGGGTGCCGGACGTCGCGAACGCGGCCGATCGCCTCGCGGGGATCGAGGCCCGCGCGCACCAGCGCGCACGCGGCGACCGTCCCGGTGCGTCCCACGCCGCCCATGCAGGCCACCGCGGCGTCGGCCCGGTCCCGCGCGTCGTCCAGCGCCTCGAGGATGGCGTCCATCTCCTCGACGGATGCCGGCGGCTCACCGTCCGGCATAGGGAACCTGCGCACGTCCAGCCCGGCGGCCGCCGCGGCCTCGACGATGTGCGGATCCCCCCAGCGCTCCAGCTCGGCGTCCTCGACCAGCAGCGCGAGGACGCCGATGCCCTGCGCCGTCAGCGTGACGAGGTCGGCCGCCAGCTCCCGGCGGTAGACGAGGCCGGGGTATCGGAGGGATGCGCCGCGCTTGCCGGGGAGGAAGGTCAGGCCCAGGCGGCCCGGTCGGCCGTCGGCCAGCTCGTCGGCCTCGATCCAGTCCACGCGCAGCGGCGGATCCAGCGGCTCGGCCACGCTCAGTTGAGGTGGCCGTTCGAGCGTGGGCAGAAGTGGCCCTGCGGGTCCAGCGGCTGACCGCAGAAGGGGCAGAGGGGCCGTCCCGCCGAGACGAGCGCCTCCGCGCGGCGGACGAACGCTCGTGCCGCACCGGGATCGATGCGCACCCGGAGCAGATCGGGCCCGTCCTCGGCGTCGTCCGGGAGCTCCGCGTAGTCCCCGTCCTCGGTCGGCGTCTGCGCCTCGATCACGACCGATTCGCTGGCGGCGTCCCACGCCAGCGCCATGGCGCCGACACGGAACAGTTCGACCACCGGCTGGTCCAGGTCGCCCTCGTCCGCGGCAGCCAAACGCGGAGGTGCGTCGACGGCGTCCAGCAGGTCGTCCAGGCGGTCGGCCAGCGCGGCAACCTGGGTCTTCTCGAGCCCCACGCTGATCACGGTGCTGCCCTTGCGGGCCTGGAGGTAGAACGCCCGCTCGCCGGGCTCGCCGACGGTGCCGGCGATGAATCGGTCGGGGTCGTCGAGGATGAACAGACGGCGTGCCATTGGCCCCATCCTACCCCGCCGCGGGTGGCTAGGATGGAACGGCAGATGGTCACCCGGGCTGGACGAACGACGGAGGGACGGCGCGGATGCGGCGACTGACGCGGCGGCCGCGCGAGCAGCCCATGGCGCGACGTCCGGACGAGTCGCGAACGTTCAGTGTCCCGCCCGCCGCGCGCGGTCTCGTCGGCTGGGCCGCGGTCGCGCTGCTGCTGGTCACGATCGCCATCGCCGCGCGCCTGATCGGGACCGCCGGCGAGGACGCCCTGGCGGTGGATCGGGTGTCGCCATCCGCGTCGGCGGCGCCGTCGGCGCCGGCCATCGCCTTCGGCACCGCGATCGATCCCGTCACGGGCGAGGTGGCCGCCAGCTCGACCACGTCGACCTTCGGCGCGGGCGACGACTTCGCCTACTCGGTCCGACCCGCCGTGGCGCCCCCGGCAACGATCTACGTGGAGGTGCTGCGGACCGGCACTGACCCGGCGACCGTGCAGGCTCCCGCGCCCCAGACGCTTCCCGAGGGTGCGGCGCTGATCGCCTTCGTCGTTCCGGCCGATGCGCTGCTCGCCGACTTCGGACCCGGCGACTTCGTCATGCGGATCTTCGCGCGGCCGACCGAGGCGCCGATCGCGGTCGGGACCTTCAGGCTGGCCGGCGCGCCGGCGTCCAGCGGCTGACGCCGCGGCGGCGGCCAAAGAGAGAGGGATCGGAGACGTGCCCCATCTCCGATCCCACTGGCGACGTCGGCGTGCCCATCCGACTCGTCACGGCGGCAGCGTACGGTTCGTCACCGCCCCTGTCAACACCTAATTGACAGCCAGCGCCTCGCTCGTGAGCTGGTAGGCGCCGCGATGATCGCCCGCCTCCGCGCGAAGGTCGGCCCACTCGCGGAGGACATCCTTCAGGCGCGACGGAACCCGGCTGGTCCGCGCGATCTCGGCCGCCGTCCCGAAGCGTTCCTCCGCCTCCGGGCCGCGTCCGCTGCGGCGCAGCGCGCGGGCCTCGGTGATCACCGCCGCCAGGCGTGCCAGCTCGTTGCCGCTGCGCGTGGCGTGCTCGCTGGCCAGCGCGGAGAGGCGCAGCGCAGCATCGGCGTCACCGTCCGCGAGCGCGACCTGCGCCTCGGTGTCGATGACGGCGGCGAGCCAGCGCTCGTCGCCGGTCTCCTCGATCTGGCGGCGGGCATCCGCGGCCAGCTCCCTGGCCCGTCCCACCTGGCCCGTGGCCAGGTACGCCAGGGCGAGGTCGTTCTCGATCCGCGCCGACTCGAACTCGGCACCGGCCGCGCGGTACAGCGCCATCCCCTGCGTTCCGGCGCGGATGGCGGCCTCGAAGTCGCCGACCTCGCGGTAGCTGATCGCCAGGTTGAAGAGGAACGCCGCGCGCCGTCGGTCATCCAGGTCCGACGCCAGGCCGCGGGCCTCCTCCAGGTACGTGAGCGAGCGCGCCGGCTGACCGGAGCGCGACTCCACGGCCGCCAGCGCCGTCAAGAGGCGCATCTCGAAGTCCGGCTCGACGGCGAGCCCGCCGCGGACCTGCTCCAGCAGCGAGAGGAGCAGGCTGCGGGCGTCCGGCTCGTTGTCCGACTGGTACAGCCCGTAGGCGAGCCAGTAGCGCGCCAACGCCGCGTCACCCTCGCGTCCGGCTTCGCCGTACAGCCGCGCCGACTCCGAAGCGGCGGTGATCGTCTCGCGGCCGCGATCCAGGCGGGCCAGCGCCTCCGCCAGCCCCCGCAGCAGGTCGGCGCGCACCGTCTCGTCGGTGGCATCGTCGAGCAGGGCACGGTAGCCATCCACCGCCTCAGTCCACTCACCGGCGGCGAGACGCATGTCGACCTCGAGCCGGGTCCAGGCGGGATGGGCTTCGTCGATGAAGTGGCTCGCCGGAAGGTTGAGCCGTCGCGAGAGGTAGCTGAGCGCCACCATCGACGGTCGTGCGATTCCGGTCTCCAGGGCGCTGACATAGGCCTTGGTGTACCGCTCACCGGCCAGCTGCTGCTGGGTCAGTCCCGCGCGATGGCGCGCCTCGCGGATTCGAAGGCCGATGCGCTGCGCCAGCTCGCGATCCCGATCGGTGGCGCGAGCAGCGGTGCGTGTACGCGGCATCCACCAACTGTACACCGGCATGGCAAGCGCCAGTTGACCAGGACGACGCCGAAAGTACTGGCGGCCCCATCGGCTGGGGGGACCGACGGGTCATTGCCGGGTGGGTGATTCGGCGAGAGGGTGGACGGGACGGCCGCCTGGCCGCACCTCGAAGGAGCCCAACCGATGCGCACCAAGCGAGTCATCCGGTCCCTGATGGTCGCCGGCACCGCCGCGGCGCTGAGCATCCTCAGCCTCGTCTCGACGGTCATGGCGGTCACCGGCGGCGGCGACTTCCCGCTCCGCCGCTAATCCAGCCGGGCCCCACCGGGGCCACCTCGCGCGAACCCCTAGTGCCCGTGGCGGTAGTAGGGGTTTTCGCCTGCCCCGTGATCGGTCACGTCGGCGATGGCCGTCACCTGCGGCACCGAACCGAGGATCGCCTGCTCGACGCCCTGCCGCAGGGTGACGTTGACCGCCGCGCACCCCTGGCATCCGCCACCGAACTGCAGGTAGGCCGTCCCGTCCCGCACCTCGACCAGGGAGACCACGCCACCGTGTGAGCCGACGCCGGGGTTGACCTGCCGATCGAGGACCTCCTGGACCGCCTGCGCCACCGGATCCTTCCAGCCCTCGTTGGGGTTCTCGACCCGCAACGCGCCCCCGGACACGGCATCGTCCAGGGTGATGCTGGCCCCGGCCAGGTCGGTCGCGCTCACGGCATCGACGACGACCTGCAACCCGTCGAGGTCGAGGGCCAGGTCATCGGCCGTGCGGTCGCGCGGATCCTCGAGGGCCAGCTCGTAGCGGAAGCGCGGGCCCTCCTTGCCGAGGATCCGGACGCGGAGGACCGCATCCGGGAAGTTGTTGAAGCTGCGAACGCCGTCGATCTTCTCGCGGGCGTCGGGGGTCACGGTCAGGAGCGTCTCGATCATCGGTCCCATCCTAGCCGAGTGGCTCGCCAACGCCCACCCCCGGCACCTCCGTGAAGCGCGGGCCACGAGGGCGTCAAGTTTCCTTTGCATTGCTACAGAACTCGGCCAACCGGCACGGGAGGTGCCGCCCAGCGTGCACGACGAACGCAAGCGAATTGCACCGCTAACGAAAGGTTGGTACCTCCATGGTCCGGATGCGCCGAGCACTCGGCATCCTCCCCGTCATCGCCCTCCTGCTGGCCGCCTGCGCGCGCGGCACCGGCGCGGGCGCCACTGACACCTCCACCGAGCCCTCCGGCTCGTCCGCCAATCAGCCGAGCACCTCGGCGAGCGCCGCGCCGAGCGCGAGCGAGGCGGCCACCACCGGTCGCATCGACATCGGCGCGCTCGTCGGTGACGCCGCCTCGTACCAGGGGCAGGAGGTCACGGTCCTCGGCCGGGTCGACTCCGTGCTCGCCGACGGCAAGGCGTTCACGACGTCGCCCAACGGCGACGACAACAACATCCTGGTCATCGTGGGCGACAACGCGACGGTCGAGAAGGACATCGCCGAGAAGGCCGTGGTCTTCATCACCGGCACGGTCGTCCCGTTCACCGGCGACGACCTCGCGGCGGCCGGAGCCGCCATCGGCGTCGACCAGCTGGCTGACTACCAGGGCGACTACGTCATCGTGGCCTCGGACATCGCCGACCCGCTGAACTCGGGCAGCTGAGCCACCGGCCGCCCGATGCCACGACGCCCCCGCCGACGCGGGGGCGTCGTCGTGTCACCCCAGGGGCGGGAGCACCTGCTCGTCCTCGAGCACGCCCCGGAACGGGTCTCCGATGTCTCGGATGCGGTCCAGGACGTCGCGGATGGTCCATCGGTCGGGCCTGAGCGTCGGATCGTCGAGCTCCTGCCAGGTGATCGGCGCGCTGACCGGGGCTCCGGGCGCCGGCCGCGGGCTGTACGGCGCGACCAGCGTCTTGTTCACGGCGTTCTGCGTGTAGTCGAGCCGCGCCCGTCCGCGCCTGGCGCGTTTCACCCACTCCCAGCTGACCAGGTCGGGAACGGTCGAGCCGATGGCGCGTGACAGGCGCTCGACCCAGTCGCGGGTGTCGTCGAACGTCGGGCCGCGCCGGATGCCGATCCAGACCTGGACCCCCCGCTTGCCGGTGACCTTGGGATGGCCGCGCACGCCGACGTGCTCGAGCGCGGTGCGGTACAACCGGGCGAGGACCAGCACCTCGTCCCACGAGGTGTTGTCACCGGGATCGATGTCGATCAACGCGTACGACGGCCGGTCGGGGGCATCGGTCGGGCTGGTCCACGGATGGAGCTCGATGGCAGCCTCCTGCGCCAGCCAGGCCAGCGTCGCCGGATGGTCGACCACGGGGTAGTCCTTGCGCCCCTCGCGGCCGTGGTCGTAGGTCCAGCGCGTCACCCACGCTGGCGTGTGCGACGGCAGGTCCTTCTGCCAGAACCCCTTGTGCTCGATCCCGTTGGGATAGCGCTGAACGGTGACCCCGCGGTCGGCCAGGTACGGCAGGATCGTCGGCGCGATCAGCAGCTGGTAGCGCAGCAGGTCGCGCTTGGTGACCGGCTCTCCATCCGCGCGCCCCGGAACGAGCACCTTGTCGAGGTTCGTGACCCGCAGCTCGCGGCCACCGACCGTCCAGGTGCCCTCCGATCCGAGCGCCTCCAGCGCCGAGAGCTCGTCGGCTGCCTCGCCCGCGACGGTCACGTGGGTGGCGCGCGGCTCTGGCACGGCCGCCTCTGCCGCGGCGGTGGCGCGCGACGTCGCCACCTCACGCTCGCGCCTGACCTCCCGTGGATCGCGCCCGAGCTCCACGCCCTTGTACGCGGCCTGGCGCAGCAGGTCGTCCCCCGTCCACTCGGCGAACTCGACGCGCACGACGATGCGCGGCTCGACCCAGTGCGCTCCTTTGAGCCTGGGCACCGGGTCCAGGGGCGAGTCGCGGCGGGCCAGCGCGTCGAGTCGCTCCCGGAGCTCGCGGCGCGTGCGCGCGTCCAGGCCGCTGCCCACCTGCCCCGCATGCAGCCAGCGATCGCCCGAGCGCACCGCCAGGATCAGCGACCCGAGATCGGCGTGGGATCCCTGGCCCGCGAGCCAGCCGACGACGACCGCCTCCTGCTCGCGCCGGGCCTTCAGCTTCAGCCACGACCGGCTGCGCACCCCCGGCTCGTACGGCGCCCGCCGCAGCTTGGCGACGATCCCCTCCAGCTCCTGCTGCCGGGCGGCCTCGAAGAAGGCTCGACCGTCCGCCTCGACGTGGCCGGCGTAGCGCACCAGCGGGTGCTCCCGCAGTCGCGATCGGAGCAGCCGCTTGCGATCCTCGAGCGGGACGCCCAGCAGGCTCCGACCGTCCAGGTGCAGCAGGTCGAAGGCCTGGAACACGATCGGCGCGGGGGTCCCCCGGCGCCGGGAACCGGCGCTGCGCCCGGATCGGACGCCCGTGCGGTCCTGGAGCAGGCTGAAGCGCGGCCGGCCCTCCTCGTCGAGGGCCACCACCTCGCCGTCGACGATCGCCTCCCGAGCGTCGATCCATGGGGCGGGCCCGGCGAGATCCGGGAAGTACGCCGCCGCATCCTGGCGGTTCCGCGTCCACAGGCGCGCCTCGCCGTCGCGCACGACCGCCTGGACCCGGTAGCCGTCCCACTTGACCTCGAACAGCCAGTCGGGATCGTCGAACGGCTCGCTGGCCAGCGTGGCCCGCATCGGGGGGACGAAGTCGGGCATGGGGCCCTCTTCCGCCCCGCTCAGGTCGACCGCACCAACGGGCGCCGGCGGCGGCGCCTCGAACCGTGGGGGGACGCCGTCTCGAACCTCGTCGTTGGTGCGGCCCGACTTGACGCTGGCGGGGTGGTCCTCGGCGGTCCAGCCATCGACCGCGTGCGCGTCGCGCTTGTGGATGAGCAGCCACTGCTCCCGGTCGGGGTCCGCGTTCCGTCCATCGGTGCGGACGATGGTGAACCGGCCGCGCAGCTTCTCACCATGCAGCCGGAACTTGAGCTCGCCGGCACGGATGGCCGCGGTGGGATCCGGCGTCTCGGGCTCCGGCTCGAAGTGACCCCAGTCCCACACGATGACGTCCCCCGCGCCGTACTGGCCCGACGGGATGACGCCCTCGAAGTCCAGGTACTCGATGGGATGGTCCTCGGTGCGCATGGCGAGACGGCGCTCGCCCGGGTCGAGCGTGGGACCCTTCGGCACCGCCCAGCTGACCAGCACGCCCTCGACCTCGAGGCGCGTGTCGTAGTGCAGCGCCGTGGCGCGGTGCCGCTGGACGGTGAAGCGGCCGCTGCGCTCGACGACGTCGCTGGGGGCGGGCTCCGGGGTGGCCCCGAAGTCGCGCTTGCGGCGGTACTCCTCGAGCGGCACGGCCTAGAGGACCAGGTCGTCCAGCGTCTCGATGATCAGGGTCGCCCCGGCCGCCTCCAGGGCGTCGGCCCCAACCGCCGCCCCGGCCAGCACGCCCACCGCGCTCATCCCGGCTGCCCGCGCGGCCTGCATGTCCCACGTCGAATCGCCCACGTACCACGTCGCCCCGGGGTCCACGTGCAGCTCCCGCGCGGCGAGGAGGAGGAGGTCCGGCGCGGGCTTGGCGTGGGCGACGCGACTGCCGTTCACCACGCGTGGCGGCTCGTCGAGGCCGAGGGCCGCGACCGAGGCGTGAACCTGCTCCTCGCGCGAGCTGGTGGCGATCGCCCAGGTGACGCCCGCGACGTCGAGACGGGCGAGGATGCCGGCGGCCCCGGGCAGGGCGCGCGGATCGTGGTTGCGCTCGTCGAAGAGCTGCCCGGCCCGCTGGTCGATTCGCTCGGCATCCGCATCGGTCAGGTCTCGACCGTGGGCGGCGGCCACCTCGCGCGCCAGGCGACGGCCGTCGATCCCGATCAGCGGCGCCAGCTCCGGAGCGGTGGTCTCGATCCCCTCCTCCGCGAACACCGCCTGCCAGGCGGCGATCCGCGCGGCAACCGTGTCGACGAGGGTTCCGTCCAGGTCGAACACGACCGCGTCGGGTGTCGGAAGGCGGGTGGACATGTCGGGCAGGATACCGGCCGCCGTGGCTCCCTCCTCGTCGGGCAGCTCGACCACCACCGATGCGTGACGCGGCGATCGGTTGTAGGCCGCGGCCAGCAGCGCGCCGATGAACCCGCCGACGATGCCGACGAAGACGGCGACCACCGCCGCGGTGATCGGGATGACGAGGTACCACGTGTTCGACAGCCAGCGCAGCGCGGCCACCTGGTCGCCGAGCGGCAGGAGGGTCCGCGCGACCCCGAGCGTGAAGGCCAGGTCCCGCTGCCACGCCAGGACGGTGCCGGCGAACCACGAGATGAGCGCTCCGAGCACCGCACCGATGGCGATGCCGATGGCCGCGCCCACCCACGCGCCGGCCCCGAACGAGGCGCGGACCGAGACGCCGGCCAGCCGTCCGCGGAGGTACCTCATCGGCGGCGTCCCAGCGCGCGACCGCCGCGGCGCGTCAGCGCGAAGGTCACGGCGCCGAGCATGACGAGCGAGACCAGCGTGGCATACCCCAGGTACGCCGCCAGCCGCCACTCGCCCAGGCCCACGGCCGTGGTGCTGCGCGGGCGCTCGAGCTGAGGCTCGATGGCCTGCTGGGCTCCCTCGCCGGCCGGCGCGTGGAAGGCATCGGCCGCCAGCTCCCCGGCCGGTCGCAGCTCGCCGTCCGGCCGGATCAGCCCGAAGTCCTCGACCCCGATGCCCGCGATCTGGGTGGCGAAGTCGCGCAGGGTCCACCACGTCGCGGCGGCCAGGAAGCCGCCGGGGGCATCGGCGCGGAAGCGTTGGAGCATGGGGTAGGTCTCCTCGAAGATGCGGCGCTGCGCCGCCTCGTCGGCCGGCGTATCGGCCCAGCGGCCGAACTCGAGCACCATGATCGGCTTGTCCGGGTGCGCCTCGTGGGCGATGCCGAGCGCACGACGCGTGCCTTCGGCCGCGTCGTCGCCGTAGAAGACGCCGTAGTAGAACGTGTAGCCCGCCACGTCGAGCGGCGATTGCGTCGGGTCGTCGGGTTGCCACCCGTAGGCCGCCTGGCCGGTCAGCCGCGTGCCGTCGATCTCGCGATCGATGTCGTGCAGCTCGGCCAGGGCGGATTCGCGCTCGTCCTGGCCGGTCGACTCGTTGGCGAAGCCGTGGAACAGCACCGATGGGTGGTTCATGTCGCGCAGGGCCATCTCGCGCAGCATCTGCTGCGGGATGCCACGCGCCATCACCCGCTCGAACACGTACGGCGTGGCGTGGTAGAGCGGGATCTCCTCCCACACCGCGAACCCGAGCCGATCGGCCAGGGTCAGCAGCAGCGGCGACGCCGGCTGGTGCCCCGCCCGGATGAAGTTCGCCCCGATGCGCGAGGCGTCGTCGAGCGTGTCGCGGATCTGTCGCGGCGTCTCGTATGGCGAGCCCCCGATCAGGGCGCCATCCGCATCGAAGTCGAGCGACTCGTCGTGCACGCCGACGCCGCGGAGGAAGATCGGCGTGCCGTTCAGCAGCACCCGCGACTCGTCGACGGCGAGATGACGCAGCCCGAACGTGGTCCAGAAGATGTCGCCCTGCCGAGCCTCGCGAGCATCCAGCGGGCGGTCGTTCCAGCGCAGCTCGACGCGCAGGACGTAGAGCGCCGGGCGCTGCGGGCTCCACAGGTCGGCATCGCCGAAGGTGAGGCTGAGGGGCACGACGCTGGCCTCGCCCGTCGACGGGATCTCCACCTCCTGGCTCGTCTCGAGCCCGCCGGCGGTCCCCGAGGTCAGCAGGTCGCGCGGGTCGGGCGAGAGCAGGTTGGACGGCCGGACCGTGGCGGGCAGGATGGTCGCGGTCACGGTCGCCGTGCCGCCCGGGGTGTGGACGTTGCCGGGTGACGTCCTCGTCCCGACCAGCGCGGCCGTGTGCCGCAGCACGACGTCGACCTCGACGGCGTCCAGGTGCGGGACCACGTCGGCGCGGACCGTCGACGCGGGGCCTGACGCCTCGAGCCACACTGAGCCGGTGAGGCCACCGTAGTTCCACCAGTCGATGAGGCCCCAGGGCACGATGTCCGCCCGCGTCCCGAGCCCGACGGTGTGGACCCGGACCGCCACCAGGTTCTCGGCGCCGGCCCGCAGCAGGTGTCCGACCTCGAAGGCGAACGGCGTGGAGCCACCTTCGTGGTAGCCGACCCACGTGCCGTTGACCCACACGTCAGCCACGTAATTGGCCGATGCGAAGCGGAGCGTCACGGCGCGACCGTTCCATGCCGGCGGCACCTGGAACCCACGACGGTACCAGGCCCCGGTCTCGTCACCATCCGGCGGCGGATTGGTCGTGCCCGGCACGGCGAGCGTCGGCCAGCCGCTGTCGTCGTAGCCGGGCGCCTGCCGGCCGTCGGCCTCGGCCTCGATGTCGGGCAGCGACGTCTCCCGATCGCGCATGGTCAGCGCCTGGTCCATCGGCTCGCGCTGCACGCGCCACGGCCCGTCCAGGTCGATCCGGGGTCGCGGCTGCCACTCGAAGGACGGGACCGGCACGCCGTTCTGCAACGCGATGGTGCCGCCGTCGACGTCCTGCATGCTGAGCGTCGGGGCGAGCGTTCCCGCGGCACGCGTGGGCAGGCACCCGCCCAGGACGAGCGCCGTCAGCACCACGACCAGCGCGCCGGCTCCCCACCGCATGCGCAGATGATGGCAGCGTCCGGCCTGCGGCGCGCTGAGGCATACTCGGGTGACCATGACAGCAACGGCAGGAACGGTGTGCGTCGTCGGATCGGTCAACGTCGACCTGGTGGTCGTCGCGGATCGGCTCCCGGCACCCGGCGAGACGGTGCTCGGAGGCCGGTTCGAGACGCATGACGGCGGCAAGGGAGCCAACCAGGCGGTCGCCGCGGCGCGGGCCGGGGCGTCGGTGGCCTTCATCGGTGCCGTGGGGACGGACCCCAACGGGGATCGCGCCCTCGATGCGCTGGTCGCCGAGGGCGTCGACGTCTCGCGCGTCCGCCGTCATGCGACCGAGCCGACCGGCGTTGCCCTCATCGCGGTCGGTCCTCGCGGCGAGAACCAGATCGTCGTCGCGCCGGGCGCCAACGCGACCGTCGAGCTGACCGACGAGGACCTCGACGTGATCGCCATGGCTGACGTCCTGCTGACCAACCACGAGATCGCCGCCGCGGCGGTGCGCAGCGCGCTGGAGGCGGCCCGCCGTTCGGGCCGGGTCGCCATCCTCAACCCCGCGCCGGCGCGAGCGCTGTCGGCCGAGGTGCAGCGCCTCGGACCGATCCTGACGCCGAACGAACACGAGCTGGTGGTGGCCATCGGCCGTGACACGGCGGAGGCGGCCCTCGAGGAGCTCGCCGCCCGCCACGCCGGCCCCATCGTCGTGACCCAGGGGCCCGCCGGAGCGCTGCTGGCGCGGGGCGAGGATCGGGTGCGGTTCGACGGCTTCGCGGCCCCATCGGTCGTCGACACCACCGGCGCGGGCGATGCGTTCAACGGGGTCCTGGCCACCTGGCTGGCGTTCGGGGCCTCGCTCGAGGAGGCCATCGTGGCGGCCAACGCGGCCGGGGCGCTGTCGGTCGGCGCGGCGGGGGCTCGGGGCGGCCTGCCGAGCCGTGCCGCGATCGACGAGCTGGTCGCCTCGCGGTAGCGCCCCGGGAGAACGGCACGCCACGTGCCTCTGCGTTCCTGCATCGGCGACCGACAGGCGTCGCCGATCCGAGCCCGATTCGAGGAGGTTGCATGAACGCGCTCACGCTGCTCAAGGATGACCACGATCTGATCAAGAAGCTGCTCGCCGAGGGCGAGGAGACGACCGAGCGGGCCGAGAAGACCCGCACCGAGCTGTTCGATACGATCAAGGAGAACATGCTCATCCACGAGCGCATCGAGGAGGAGATCTTCTATCCCGCGCTCAAGGCCCACCCCAAGGCCAAGGACATGGTGCTCGAGGGATTCGAGGAGCACCACGTCGTCGACGAAATCATGGGCGAGCTGGAGAGCACCGACGTCAGCGACGAGCAGTGGGCCCCGAAGTTCAAGGTCATGAAGGAGAACATCGAGCACCACATCGAGGAGGAGGAGGGCGACATGTTCAAGACCGCCCGCCAGGTGTTCTCCGACGAGGAGCTCGAGGAGCTGGGCGCGAAGATGGCCGAGCTCAAGAAGCTCGGCCAGCAGGTCGGCGCCGCGGACTGACCGCGTGGGTCGCGGCCCGGCGATCGATGCCGGGCCGCGGGAACCGGCCTATGGCAGGACGCTCATCAACGTCGTCGCGACGCCCACCGGGGCTGGTCCGACGCCACCTCCAGCGTGAAGGTCCAGGTCCTCTCGCGACCGCCGGGCCGATCGATCTCGATCGGCCACCGCTCCGCAAGCAGGTCGGCGATGTCCAGTGGGTCCTCCGGCACCGAGTCGGACTCCAGGAGGTGGCTCGCCGCCGCTCCGCGCGTCCGCTTGGCGATGACGTCCCCGATGTGCGCCGGGCCGCCCGGGGACGGCCGGATCCGCAGGCTCACGGTCTGGTCGTCCAGGCCCGTCGGCCGGCCAACGGCCTGGTAGACGCGCGACCGCAGGTCGAGCACCGGTCCAACCTGCTCGGCAGCCTCGGCGAGGATCGGCGGCAGGATGGATCGCCACGCCGGCTCCAGGCGGTCCATGCCCACCAGTCGCGCACAGACGTGCAGCCGGTACGGCGGGATGGGATCCGCGGGCCGCAGCGCGCCCCACAGGGCCGACACGATCACGACGTGCTGCTCCGCTCGG
>DASSOH010000079.1:0-8502 GCA_035700865.1 Candidatus Limnocylindria bacterium
GGGAGCTGTTCGAGTTCCTCGCCGCCCGGCGCGGCGCCGCCCACCCGGAGCTGGTCCCCGTGCGCCGCTCGCGACGCCCGCTGACCCAGCGCCTGCGCGACGGCGGCCTGGTGGCGATCATCGGCGACCGCGACCTCGACCACGACGGCCGGCCGGTCACCATCTTCGGCCATCCGACGACGCTGCCCACCGGTCCGGCGTGGCTGGCGGCGACGCACCGCGCGGCCCTCCTGGTCGGCCGCTGCCTCCGGACGGACCTGGGCCACTACCGCGTGGAGGGCGAGATGATGGACGCTGCCAGCATGGAGGGCGACCGCCGGACCGTGGTCGCCGAGCTGACCGAGCGCCTCGCTCGCCGCTTCGAGGCCGATGTCGCCGCCGCCCCCGAGCAGTGGTGGGGCGCCTTCCAGCCGTTCTGGCCGGACCTCGCCGATGCGTCGGACGGCGCGACCGGCGGTGGACGACCGTGACCGCCCGGGCCGCCGTCAGCCACGGACGACGCCACGCCGGCCCCCGAGGCGGCGGCGATCGAGGTCGCGCGGACATGCACGTCCACTCGCTCTACTCCGACGGCACGGCCTCGGTGGCGCAGATCCTCGAGCACGTCGAGCACCACACCGATCTCGACGTCGTGGCCGTCACCGACCACGAGCGGATCGACGGGGCGCTGCGGGCCGCCGAGCTCCATGCGGCCGGCGACTTCACCTTCGACCTCGTCGTCGGGGAGGAGATCACCACCAGGCGCGGCCACGTCGTGGCGCTGTTCATCACCGAGCGCGTCCCCGCGCTGCGGCCGCTGGAGGAGACGCTGGACGCCATCCACGCGCAGGGCGGCATCGCCATCGCCGCCCACCCGATGGCTCCGGTGCCGCTGAGCGTTGGTCGCCGCAGCCTGCTCGGGGTGCGTGACCACGAGCACGAGCGGGTGTACTTCGACGCCCTCGAGTTGTTCAACCCGAGCCACGCCGGGC
Source organism: Candidatus Limnocylindria bacterium (assembly GCA_035700865.1). Taxonomy (GTDB): domain Bacteria; phylum Chloroflexota; class Limnocylindria; order QHBO01; family QHBO01; genus JACDBZ01. Next base: position 972 of record DASSOH010000079.1, read on the forward strand.
GCATGCGCCAGGACGCGCGGCTGGCGCTCAACGCCGCCGAGCTCGGCCTGCCCGGCGTCGGCAACTCGGACGGGCACGTGCTGGAGGGGATCGGGACCGGCTTCACGCTCTTCCCCGGCCACACCGCCGAGGACTATGCCGAGGCCATCCGCGCCGGCACCGTCGAGCCCGGGGGCGAGCACTGGACCGCGGCGCACAACGTCGACGTCTACCGCCGGCAGCTGCACGCGAAGCTCCGCCACGTGTGGCACACGGTCAAGCCCGGGCACGACGACTGGCGCTGACCCCGCCCGACGAGCGCCACGAAGGGCCCATTCGGCACTCGCCCCGTGCATCCGTCGACGCCACGCTTCGCGCATGGCCGGGTCTGAAGGCCGCCGGCGCGTCGCCGGCTGGGTGGTGAACGGCGCCATGCGCGCCGCGATCATCGGGTTCGTGATCGAGGCGGCGACGGCGCGCGCCGACGATCCCCGGTTCGCCGGCAAGGGCATTCCCATCCGCAACCTGGTCTTCGGCGGCGGCGCGCTGACCCTCGCGTTTCCGCTCCTGCATCGGTCGCGCCGCCCCTGGGACCGCTACCCGGTCTGGGCCGACGCGCTGTTCCTCTCGATCCTGGCGCTCGACATGGCCGGGAACTCGCTCAACCTGTACGAGCGCGGCTGGCGGTTCGACCTCATCCCGCACACCTATGGGCCGGCGGCGGGCGTCGCCACCCTGCGCGTGGTGGGCGTGGACCTGGTTCCCGGCGCGCTGCTGGTCAATGCCGGCCACCTGCTGCTCGAGATCCAGGAGGCGCTCGGCGACGCGCTGTTCGGCACCCACAACGTCCACGGCTGGTGGGACACCATCTCCGACCTGGGCGCCGGCCTCGTCGGCTCGATCGGGATCCCGCTGCTGGTGCGCCGGACGCGCAGGCGACTGGCCCAGCGGCATCGGTCATACTCGGTCGCGTGACCTCGCTCGCCACGCCCCCGGTCGCCGCCATGGACCGACCGACGCGCGCTCCCCTGCGCATCGGCATCGTCAGCCCGTACGGCTACCCCCACCCCGGCGGCGTCAACGAGCACGTGCGCTTCACCTACGAGGCGATGCGCCGCATGGGCCACGACGTCTGGATCATCACCAGCAAGTACGGCCGCGAGCGAGAGAGCGAGGGCCACGTCATCCGCCTGGGGACGGGGTGGGCGTGGCCGACCAACGGCAGCGTCGGCCGTGTGACCCTGGGTCTGCGGTTCAAGAAGCAGGCGCGCGAGATCCTGGAGGCGCATCGGTTCGACATCCTGCACTTCCACGAGCCGCTGGTGCCGTTCCTGTCACCGACCGTGCTCGACGCGTCGGAGACGGTGAACATCGGGACCTTCCACGCCTTCGGTGGCTTCAGCCCCAGCTACTGGATCGGGAAGCGCTTCGCCAGCCGGCTGGCGGACAAGCTGGACGGCCGGATCGCGGTCTCCGGCGCCGCCCGCCACTTCATCAACCGATACTTCCCCGGCGACTATCGGATCATCCCCAACGGCGTCGACCTGGAGCGATTCGAGCAGGCCGAGCCGTTCGAGGAGCTGCGGGACGGGACGCTGAACATCCTCTTCGTGGGCCGGTTCGAGGAGCGCAAGGGCCTGATCCACCTGCTGAAGGCCTACCACCGGCTGCGGAAGCGCAAGGTCGACGCGCGGCTGCTGGTCGTGGGTGGGGGTCCGAAGGAGCGGGAGTACCGGCGCTTCATCGGCCTGCGCGGCATCCGCGACGTCGAGTTCCTGGGCCGCGTCAGCGACGAGGACAAGGTCCGCTACTTCGCCAGCGCCGACATCTTCTGCGCCCCGAACACCGGCCAGGAGTCGTTCGGCATCGTCCTGCTGGAGGCCATGGCCGCCGGCATCCCGATCGTCGCGTCAGACATCCACGGCTTCAAGAACGTGGTCCAGCGCAACGTCCAGGGGCTCCTGGTCGAGCCGCGCAACCCGCGGGCGCTGGCCGCCGGCCTCTACGCCCTGGCCCGTGACCCCGACCTGCGCCACGAGATGGGCGAGGCGGGGCGCGCCCGCGCCCCCGAGTTCAGCTGGGACCGCGTGACCGAGCAGATCGTGGACTACTACCACGAGGTCCGCGACCGCGTCCTCGCCGGCCGGAAGTAGGCAGCAGCGGCGGTCGGGCCGGAAGCGGCGTAGCGGCGGGCGGCCCGGGAGCGGCGTACCTGCCGCTCAGCGACGCCTATCCAGCGTGGCGCGCCACAAAGCCGGCCTTCGGCGCGCTACCTGCCACCCAGCGACAGACAAGCGCCGTCACGGCGCGAACCGATGCCCGCCCGGCCGATAGGCGTCACCTGCTGACAGATACGCGCCGCGCCCGAGCCGGCGTTCCCCCCGGTCAGCCCTCGAGTGGCTTCCGGTACGCCGCCTCGGAACGGTGCCGCTCGAAGCCGAGCGACTCGTACAGCGCCAGCGCGCCGGTCGGGTTCTCGGCGTCGACGCCCAGGCTGGCCGAGGTGAAGCCCTCGGCCCGCGCGCCGATGAGCGAGCCGGCCAGCAGCGCCCGCGCCAGCCCGCGACGCCGCCACGGACGGCGGACCGAGACCGACGCCACGTACACCCGGCGCCGGCCGTGCCGCTCGTTCGCCACGGTCTGGGGAACGGTGACCACCACGCCGGCCACCTCGTCGCCGTCCCACGCGACGCGCCAGTAGCGCGGATCCGCGTTGTCGGGGTCGCCCTCGAAGGTGCGCCACTCCTCCTCGGTGCCCGGGCTGGCGCCCCAGTGGTCGCGGAACGCCTCGTCGACGGCGTCCCAGATGCGCCGGTACTGCTCGCGCGTCACCGGGCGCACCTCCAGCCCCTCGGGCACGGCCACCACCGGCACCCCCTCCAGCGACGGTGCCACCATCTCGAAGAACCAGCGGACCGCCTCGTAGCCGTCGGCACGCAGCAACGCCGCCGCCCCCGGGTCGCCGTCGACGGCCTCCGAGGACAGCCACTTCGGTTCCACCCCGGCGTGCGCAGCGGCGATGTCCCGCAGCCGCGCCTCGTTGTGCCGATGCATGGCGGTGCCGATCCCCCGCCGCCGCCAATCCGGATGGACGAAGCCGAAGTTCTCGTAGGAGCGGCCGCCCTCCAGCAGCTCCGACCAGAAGACGCGCGAGTACGCGACGAGCGCCCCGTTGACCTCGGCCAGCAGGATGTCGCGCTCGTGGTCGCAGTTCACGTGGTTGGCGTAGGCCAGGTCGAACTGGGCCAGCGAGATGGCCTCCTCGATGCCGTTGGCCGCCGCCACCGCCTGGTGTACGCGGTGCATCTCGGCGTGGTCCTGCGGGCCGGCGTACGGCCGGAAGCGCAACCCCGGGATGGGCGGGGCCGCGCGCAGCGCCACGCTCATGGCGCGTGCACCTCCAGCGGCCGGCGGTAGGCGACGAACCGCTCGGTGGCGGCAAAGCCGACCGACTCGTACAGGCCGAGCGCGCCGGACGGGTTGTCCGCGTCGACGCCCAGCACCGCCGCCTCCATGCCGCGCTCCCGCAGCAGGTGCAGGGAGCGGGCGATGAGGGCACGGGCCAACCCGCGCCGTCGCCACGCGCGACGGGTGAAGACCGAGTCCAGCCAGCCGCGCTGGACGCCGAGCGCCTGGTTCTCCTCGGGGTAGATGGCGTTCAGCACGCCACCCGCGATCTCGTCGCCATCCCACGCCACGACCTGCAGCGACGGGTCGAACTCCGGCGAGTCCAGCCAGCGCTGGAAGCTCGCGTCGGACGGATCCCATCCACCCCAGTGGTCGCGGAAGGCGTCCAGGTCGGCCTCCCACACCTGCCGGGCGTGCTCCGGGCCGGTCGGCCGAACCTCGATCCCCTCGGGCAGCGGCGGCACCTCGGGCAGATCGCCGTCGATGCGGCGCTCCATGTCGAAGAACCAGCGCACCGGCTCGTAACCGAAGCGCCGGAACAGCGCGTTGCCGCCGAGGTTCGTCTCCGCCGTCCCGACCCCGAGCACCTTCGGGCGATCGGTGTCGTGCGACGCGGCCATCTGCAGCCGGCGCTGCTCGCTGCGCAGCAGGAGCATGGTGCCGATGCCCCGGCGCCGGTACGCCGGATCCAGCCAGCAGCGGGAGCGGTACTCCCGCACGCCGTCGGTGGCATCGAGCCAGTCGACCTGGGTGACGGCCACCACGCGGCCGTCGACCTCGGTCATGGTGACGTCGCGGCGCGCGTCGAACTGCTCGGATGGATGCCCCAGCCACGCCCGGAGCTCGTCGGCGGTGGTGCGGCCGCGCACGCCGTCGGCCTCCCACTCGGCGTTCTGGATCCGGGCGATCTCGGGCAGGTCGGCCTCGCCGGCGTACGGCCGGACCACGAGGCCGGGGAGGGTGGCGGCCGCGCGAGCGGCCGTATCGGTCTGCATGTCGGTGGTCTCCGGTGGCACGCCGGTCATCCGACGCGCTTGAGCTTCCCGGTGCGCTTCGCGTAGCGCTCGGCCATGCCGAACACCCGGACGCCGACCGGGATGAGGATGAGGCCCATCAACAGCAGCGGCCACACGTCGTGCCACAGCTCCGTCACCGGCTTGCCGTAGATGAGCCCGGCCCGCACGCCGTCGAGCACGTAGGTGCCCGGGCTGAACTGCGAGATGAACTGCATCCAGTCGGGGAGGGCGGTGGTCTCGTAGTAGACGCCGCTGAACAGCAGGATGATCGACTGGATCACGAACACCATCTGGTCCCCACGCTCGACGTAGAGCAGGGGGAGGATGGCGGCCATCATCCCGACGCCGACGAAGCTGATCGACCCCAGCAGGACGAAGACCCCGGCGGTGACGAAGTTCCCTCCGTCGAAGCGCAGGTCGAAGAACAGCATCATCACGGCGAGGATGATCAGCATCTGGATGACCGCGTAGGTGAGCGCGAACATGGTGGAGCCGATGAGCTGCGTCCAGCGCCGCACCGGCGCCATGAACGTGTACTCCAGCGTCCCCTCCCAGCGCTCCCAGGTGACCGTCTCACCGATGAAGCCGAAGACGATCGAGAGGAAGTTCCAGAAGATGGTGCCGATCACCAGGAACTGGAGCAGCAGGCCGTTGTTCTGGTCGACGCCGATGAAGGAGACGGCCAGCGCGCTGGCGATGGAGTAGACCAGCCAGGCCACCTCCCAGCCCCAGTACCGCTTGGTCAGGTTGAAGTTGCGCTCGACGAAGGCGAAGCTCGCCCGCAGCTCGCGCGTTGCGATCGTCATCGGTTCGTACTCGTTGGTCGGTTCGTTCGTGGGCCGATGCCGGCCGGGCCCTAGCGGGCCCGAGCCGGTCGCATCGGCTGCTCGTTCGCGAGCCAGGTCCCGGTTCGGACCAGCTGGCGACCGAGCCATCGTCGGACGGGGCGACCGCTACGGCCGCGCCTCACCAGGAGGCTCGTGCGGCGCAGCGACGCCTCGCGCTCGCGCGCCATCAGGCGCACGACATGGACGTTCTGCAGGGTCTGCACGGGATCACCTCCTTTCTCCTTGCTTCGTGGTCTCGGTAGTCACGACGACGTCGGCTCGCGTCGTTCGACATCGGTCAGTCATCGTCGTCCTCCTTCTCTTCGTCGATGTCGTCGTCCAGGCTCCGCCCGGTGAACGTCATGAAGACGCTCTCGAGCGTCGGCTCCTTGCCGTAGTCCCGCGCGACGAGCTCCTTGAGCTCGGCCGGCGTGCCCTCGGCGACGATCTTTCCGTCGTTGATGAGCGCGATCCGGTCGCACAGCCGCTCGGCCTCGGCCAGGTCGTGCGTGGTCAGCACGATCGTGGCGTCGTGCGTATCCCGCACCTCCTCGATGAAGGTCTGCACGTCGAGCTTCGATCGCGGGTCGAGACCCGTCGTCGGCTCGTCGAGCAGCAGCACCGTGGGGCTGGTCAGCAGCGCTCGCGCGATCGCGACCTTCTGCTGCATCCCGCGGCTCATCTGCTCGAGCGGCCGTCCGAGCCGCTTCTCGCCGATGCCGAGGCGGGCGAGGATGCGGATCGACTCGTGCCGGGCCTCCCGCGCGTCCAGGCCGTACAGCCGCGCCGCGTACGAGAGGTTCTCGAACGGCGACAGCTTCTTGAAGAAGGCCGCGTCCACGCTCACCCGGTTGATGAGGCGCTTCACCGCCATCTCGTCCCGAGCCACGTCGTGCCCGAAGACCTCGACGCGACCGGTGTCGATGGTGAGCAGCGTGCTCACCAGCCGGATCAGCGTGCTCTTGCCCGAGCCGTTCGCGCCCAGGACGCCGTAGATCTCGCCGCGGCGGATGGACATGCTCATGTCGTCGACCGCGGTCACGGACTTCTGCTTGCGGCCCACCACGAACTTCTTCGTGGCGTGGTCGATCCACAGCGCCGGCAGCTCGCCCTCGGGCGGTGGGCCGACGTGACGGACCGGCTGGCGCGCGGGTGCGCTCGTCCGGGCTGGCGTCGTCGCGCTCTTCGGTTCGTCCATGACCTCGATCATCGTCTCGTGCCCCGTGTGGTTGTCGTTGCGTTCCGTTGCTTGCGGCCCGCTCACGCCTTCAATGCGAAGAGCCGCGGTTCCTGGGCTCCAGGTCCGCGGCTCTCGTCGTCGCCACACGAGGCAACAAAAAACCGTGGACCCGATCCGGCCCACGGCTCGTGGTGTTCGCTGGCGGTCATCCCGCCGGTGCGTCTACCTCGACCGGGGCACAGATCTCCCGTCGACCCCGCCGCCGAACGGCGAGGTGCGATGCGCTGCGGCGCGAATGAGGAGATTCATTGCCGTCAGTCTCGCTCCTGCTTGAGTGGTTGAATGGTCGCCGGGCACCCGCGCAGCGTCGGCCGCGGTCGGTGGTGCCGGCGGAGTCTACGGCGGTCGCTTGCCCGCTGTCAAGGCGCGTCCGTCGACGAGCCTCGGCCTAGGTCAATTGGCCCTCGCGCCGCGCTGGACCCGGCCGTTATCGTGGGCAAACCTGAGCAGGAGTACTCAAACCGTGCACGTGAACCGCGGCCTCGTCTTCTGGGGCGTGGCCCTCATCACGGCGGGCGCGGTGGCGCTCGCCATCCAATCCGGCGCGATCGACGACGCGACGGCGCGCGAAGCCTGGCGCTTCTGGCCGGTCGTCCTCATCGTCATCGGCCTGGCCGTCATCGCCGCCCGAACTCCGTTCGCGCCCGCCGTCACCGTGGCGGCTGGGCTCGTGGTCGGTGGCATGGCCGGATCGTTCGCCGCGGGCTGGCCCGACGGCATCAGCGTGGGCTGCGGCGGAGAGCCGGACCAGCAGATGTCCGACGACGGGCAGCTCGACGCGAACGCATCGGTCAAGCTCGACTTCAACTGCGGCGAGCTCGCGGTGGGCCTCCAGGACGGGAACGCCTGGAGCCTCGACGCGCGCCATGCCTCCGGCGAGGAGCCCAAGGTCGAGGCCAATGCGAATTCGCTCACGATCAGGGCCCCCAGTGGGGGCTTCGGCTTCGCCAACGCCCGCCAGGAGTGGGACCTGACGCTTCCCGGCGACCAGGACCTCGACCTCGAGATCGACGCCAACGCGGCCTCGAGCCGGCTGGACCTCGAGGGCGGATCACTCAGCC
>DASSOH010000080.1:0-3998 GCA_035700865.1 Candidatus Limnocylindria bacterium
GGCTACGTCCCCAACGGCCTCCCCCTGGCCGATGCTCTCGCCCTGCGAGAGGCCGACCCCGACGACTACGTGCGCCGCTCCACGGCGGCGATGGCCGAGCACGTGCGCGCCATGCTCGACTTCCAGCGCGCCGGCGCGATCACCTTCGACTACGGCAACAACATCCGCCAGGTGGCGCGCGACGCCGGCGTGACCGACGCCTTCGACTTCCCCGGCTTCGTGCCGGCGTTCATCCGCCCGCTGTTCTGCGAGGGCAAGGGGCCGTTCCGGGTGGCGGCCCTGTCCGGCGATCCGGCGGACATCGCGGCCATCGACCGCGCCCTCGCCGAGCTGTTCCCCGACGACGCCGGGCTGCAGCGCTGGCTGCGCCTGGCGGCCGAGAAGATCCCGGTGCAGGGGCTGCCGGCGCGCATCTGCTGGCTGGGCTACGGCGACCGGGCGAAGTCCGGGCTGCGCATCAACCAGCTGGTGGCGTCGGGCGAGATCAGCGCCCCGATCGTCATCGGCCGCGACCACCTGGACGCGGGCAGCGTGGCCAGCCCAAACCGCGAGACGGAGGCCATGCGCGACGGCTCCGACGCCATCGCCGACTGGCCGATCCTCAACGCCCTGGTCAACACCGCCGCCGGCGCCACCTGGGTCAGCTTCCACCACGGCGGCGGCGTCGGCATCGGGTTCAGCCTGCACGCCGGGATGGTGGTCGTGGCCGATGGCACCCCGGAGGCGGCCGCGCGCCTGGAGCGGGTGCTGACCACCGATCCCGCCATGGGCGTGCTGCGCCACGCCGACGCCGGCTACGAGCGCGCCCTCGAGGTCGCCGACGAGCGCGGCCTGCGCGTTCCCATGCGCAACGGAGGTCGTTGACGCATCGGCGCATCCAGGAGCTCCTCGCGGACTTCCTGCACGACTGACCTTCCTCCAGGCAGACCGATCCGGCCGCCCGGACCGATGCGCCCGCGGCGGCCGCCCCACGGCGCTGGACCGGGCATGATGTGACCATGCCACCTCCCGCCGGCGGGCCACTCCCCTCCGCGCCCGACCCGTGGGCCGCGTCCGAGATGCCGGCCTTCCGGTCACGACCGCCGTACCTGATGACCGAGATGATCGCGGCGGAGCCGGCACTGGCCGAACGGCTGGCGCGGCGGCTCGGCTCGGATGCGGCGCTGGACGCCCTGGCCGATGCCGTTCGCCGGGCGACCGCGGCCGGAGCGCCGATCCTGACGACCGGCTGCGGAACCTCGGAGCACGCCGCCATGGCGATCGCCGCCCTCCTGACCGACGCCCTGGGGCTGGCCGGCGGACGAGAGGTGCGGGCGGTCCAGGCGCTCGAGAGCCTCGCCCGGCCGTTGCCGGCGGGCGTGCTCATCGGCGTGTCGCACGAGGGGGGAACGGCCGCCACCAACGAGGCGATGACGGCTGCGCGTGCGGCCGGCGCCACCACCGCCCTCATCACCGTCAGCGGCCGCTCACCCGGTGCGGAGCACGCGGACCTCGTGGTCGAGACGCTCGAGCAGGACCAGAGCTGGTGCCACACCGTGGGCTATCTGTCGCCCGTCGTCGCCGGCGTCGTGCTGGCCGGCAGGCTCGCCGGGCGTCGACCGGACGTTCGCGCGGTCCGCGCGCTGCTCGACGTGACCGACGACCACCGGGCCGCGGCGAGCATCGCCTCGGGGTTCACCGGCACGGACCGCATCGTGGTCGCCGGGTGGGGCGTGGACGCGGTGACCGCCCGGGAGCTGGCCCTGAAGATCTCGGAAGGTGCGCGGCTTCCGGCCGCGGCCCACGACCTCGAGACGCTGCTGCACGGCCACCTCGCGGCCGCGAACCGATGGACCGGCCTCGTCCTCGTGCGGACCGACCAGGACGGCGAGCCGGACATGGTCGGCGCGCGAGCGGAGCGGCTGCTGCGCGCCGCGCGGCTGCTCGGCATGCCCGCGGCCGCGATCCTCGGTGAGCGGGCGTCGCGCGCCCTGGGCGCCGACCTCACGCCGGCGGGCCGCGTCGTCCTGCCGCGCGGAGGCCGAGTTCCGTCGGTGGCCGCCTCCCTTCTCGCGCCCGTCACCCCGATGCAGCTGCTCGCCGAGCGGCTGGCCCGTGCCCGCGGAGTGAACCCCGACACCCTGGGTCGCGAAGACCCCGCGCAGGCATCGGCCCACAGCTGAGCTGGTCACACCGGGGCTATTGCTCGGGTTGATCACCGTGCACGCGACCGCCTGGTCGCGTGCACGGTGATCCGCCGGACGCATCACCGGACGCGGCGACACCAACTGCCGCGCGCTGTGATCAATCCCACTGATCGCGGGCGTAACGGCGAGCGGTGATCCGTCCCTAGTGTCGAAGGAGCTCGAACAGCCGCGCGTAGAAGCGCAGGTTGTGGAGCGTCGCGAGCCGCTCCGCAGAGAGGTCACCGACCTTGAACAGGTGGTGCAGGTAGGCGGCGGACAGCCGCGAGCAGACGGGGCAGTCGCAGCCGTCCTCGATCGGCCCGTGCGCGACCCGGTAGTCCGGGTCATGGATCCGCACGGCACGGAAGAAGTCGTCGCCGGGTGACGGTCGCCGCGACGACCAGCCCGGACGGAAGGCGTACAGCCGTCCGTGGCGCGCGTCGCGGGTCGGCAGGGCGCAGTCGAACACCGAATAGCCCAGCGCGAACGCGGCGACCACGTGATCCGCCCGACCGATCCCCAGGGCGTGCTTCGGCGCGTCGGGTGGCAGCGAGTCGGCGACCCAGCGCAGCGGATCGATGAGGAGGGCCCCCTCCCCGGTCAGCGGCCAGCCGCCGAACCCGTAGCCATCGAAGCCGATCTCCGCGAGCGCGACAGCGCATTGCCGGCGCAGTGCCTCCACCCCGCCGCCCTGCACCACCGCGAAGATCCGCGGTCGCTCACCGCCCCGGCGCTGCGCCACCTGCCGGTCGAACTCCTCGCGGCAGCGGCGGGCCCAGCGGACCGTGCGCTCGACCGAGCGCTCCTGCTCGGCTTCGGGCGCGTCCGCATCGGTGCAGTCGTCCAGGCAGACCACGATGTCGGAGCCGAGCTGGAACTGGAGGTTGACCACCCGCTCGGGCGTCAGGTTCCACTTCTCCCCGGTCTCGGGCTCGCGGAAGATCACCTCGTTGTCGCGGATGACGCCCCGGCTCGGGTCCTGGCGGATGAGGCTCCACACCTGGAATCCGCCCGAGTCGCTGAGGATCGGCCCGTCCCAGTCCATGAACCGATGCAGTCCGCCAGCGGCCTGGACGACGCGCGCCCCCGGACGGCGCAGCAGGTGGAAGGCATTGACCACGACGCCCTCGATGCCCACGCTCCGCAGGTCCTCCGACGTCACGCCACGGACGCCCGCGCGTGTCGCGTCGGGCAGGAAGGTCGGGACCGGCAGCGTGCCGCGTCGCGTGACGAGCGGATCAGCCACCTGATCTCTCCAGCGGGTCCAGCACCAGGACGAACACGAGCTCGCTCGGCACCGATGCCTCCGCGACGCCGGTGATCCGGCCGCACTCCTGCTCGAGCCGCGCGAGCCGCTCCCGGTAGGTCGCCTCCATGCCCTTCCCTCGACCGCCGAGAGAGCGCCGCGGAAACGAGACGACGGCGTGCCGCGCGTCGAGCGTGCCGAGCAGTCGGGCCGCGGCGGTCGGCTCCTGCTGGTCGAGCGTCGGAACCAGCTTGAGGAGCAGCGCGACGTCGGCCGGCATCTCCGGCGCCGTGCCGACGAGGTCGAGCTCGCGCACCTCGTGCGGCTGCCCGACCAGGTCCAGGAACGCGGCCACGACGGACAGCGGTCGGCCGTCCACGTCAACCGCCACGTAGGCCGCCTCGCGAGCGAGCCTCATCCACGGAAGGGCGAGCGGCCCGAGCCCGCAACCCAGGTCGATCAGGCGGCGCGGCGTCCCGGTGATCGCCCACACGCCGGGCCAGAAAACGCCGAGGTCGGGCTCGCGTTCCCGGGTCGAGGCGTGGCCGCGCAGCACGTCCGCGCAGGCACGGCGGACGGCCTCGTCG
>DASSOH010000081.1:0-5943 GCA_035700865.1 Candidatus Limnocylindria bacterium
CCGGCCGTTATCGCCGTGCCGGACGAGCACCCTTGGAGATGGAGAAGCTGCGTCGCGTCCGGGATTGACACGCGGCCATCGCGGACGACGATGGCGACGGTCACTCGTGCGCCGCCTGGGGCGCCGGCTATTTGAGGTCAGGAGGGGTCGGGGTGCGACGCATGGCTGGAGGGGTCACCACGGCGCTGCTGGCGACCTCGTGCTTGCTGGCCCCCTCCGTCGACTGCGGGCCGCTCGACCGCGGCACCTGTGAGGAAGAGGCAGCCCAGGTCGTGTCCGTCGTCCAGCGGGACAATCGTGGCCGGACCGTTCGGTCGATCCAGTTCCTGAACGTCGATGGTCACGCGCGGGTGATGCTGGACAACGGCGACGAGATCGGATGGGGCGAACGTCCGGTGTCGTCACCGGACGCAGCGGAGACACAGTCGCCGGCTGCGACGACCGCGCCCACTGCTGGGGTCGAACTGTCCCTGTCCGCGCTTCGCGACCTCTGGGAGGCGCAAGGCATGGCGTGCTCGGAGCATGAGGTCACCGATGCCGCTGACATCGTGCCCGGGCACGTCCTGTCGTGCGACGGTCAGGCACTTGATGCTGAGGTTACTCTCACCGCGACGGCAGGGAGCGACGGAGGGCTTCGTACCATCGGACTGGTGGTGCTGGGGGTGACGGGCACCGTCTCGAACGATGCGCAGATCGCGGCCATCGCGACCCACGCCGCGAAGGCAATCCCGGGCGTGAGTGAGCGAGAGATCGTCGAGTGGAGCCGGCGAGCGCTGGCGGACCGTTCCTGCTACGGCAAGGACTGCGTCTTTCCTGACGCACCGGAGAAGCCGCGCGTCGCGCTTCAGAATGGCGATCGCGGCTCGTTCGTCCTGTCCATCGACTACGTGTCCGATGTTCCGTAAGGCCGGGGCGGCATGCAGGCGCGGAACCGATGCTCGCCGAACGTGACGCGCACGGCTCGCGAGACCGGGGTCACCTCATCGTTCACCCCCGGATTGTGACCCCGACGAATCCGGCTTCAAGCCCCGGAGCCGGCCCCGACGGACCCAGCCCCAGCGACGACGGCGGCCACTCCACGGCGACGAGGGCGGATGCACCTCACGGCTCATGACCCGGCTGACGAACGCATCCCGCGAGTCGGTCCGATCGGCCCTGTTGCCACGCCCGTCGGCGGTCGAGAGTGCGGCCAGAGGAGGAATGAGATGTCCAAGGCAACCGTCACCCGGATCTTCATCGGCAGCGCGATCGCCGTGATCGCCGGCGTCATCCTGGTCATCGCCGCGCTGTGGCTGGCCTACGCCAACGGCGCCTTCGTGATGGACGGTCCCGACGTCGTCGGCATTCGCGGCACGACCTTCGCCTGGAGCATGGTCGCGTTGACCGTGGTCGCCGGCCTGATCGTCATGGCCGGGTTCGTGGGCGGCATGGTGTCGTGGGTCGGCGCCCTGCTGAACACCGCCCAGCTGACCGACAAGACCTGGTTCATCATCCTGCTGCTGCTCGGGATCTGGAACCTGGGTGTGCTGGCGATGATCGCGTACCTGATTGCCGGTCCGGATGGAACCCGCCCCGAGGAGGCCACCGCGCACCCGGCCACGGCCGCGCCCGTGCCACGCTAGGACCACCCGCGCGACCTGGCGGCCCGAAGGTACCCGGCGCGTCCCATCCGGCGGGGCACGCAGCGTGCGGCCTCGTCGACGCATGAGCCTCTCGTCCACTCAGATCGACCACCGTCGACGGACCTTCCGCATCGACCATGAGCCGACCTGCGACCGATGCGGCCACGGCGCGTCGCTCCACACGCTCGACACGCGCTATCCGTGCATCGGGTGCGGCGAACGCGCCTCGATCGGTCTCGTCGGGCGCCCGGTCTGCGTCGGGTTCGCCTCGGCCTGGTTCGACAACTCCACGCGCCGGGCGGCGGCACGGACGCGCTGAGCCCGGCCCGAATGTCCCGGCTGGCAGGCGTCATGGCCCTCTCAGTCCGGGGATTCGATCGCGATCCTTCACGGGTGACCACGATGCCGCGGGTGAGCTCAATGCGTCCCGTACCGCCGCTGGTCGTCGCCGACCTGATGTCGCTGGAGCCGATCGTGGTGGACGAGTCGGAGCCCATCGCCAGCGTCGACGCCGTCCTCCGCGACTACGGGATCAGCGGCGTGCCGGTCATCAACCGTCACGGCGCCATCGTCGGCGTCTACAGCCTGACCGATGCGCTGCGCCTGAAGGACGTCAACCCCGACGCCCTGCGGCGCTACTCGGTGGGTGACGTCATGACGCGCCCGGCGATCACGGTCGACCGCGAGGTCGGCCTCCGGGACGCGGCCCGCCTGATGATGGATCACCGGGTGCACCGCCTCGTCGCGGTCGACGACGCGGGACGACCGGTCGGCGTCCTGTCGGCCATGGACTTCGTCGAGCTGGCCGCCGAGAACGCGTAGCGTCTCGGTGGTCGGGCGCCGTCCGGCCGGCGATCGATCGCCGGCGGCGGCCCGCCGGCACCCTGCCGCTCGACCTCGCGCCGCATGCCGGAAGACCCTACCCAGCGGCCCGTGGCCCGGACACCGTTGCGACCATGGATCGAACGACATCGGCCGCGACGCAGGTCGCCGGCCTGCTGCTGGTGGCCCTCGCCACGGCCTTCCTGACGGTCATCATGCTGGCGGCATCGATGGCCCCCGGCTACGACGTTCGGGGCGGCGCGATCAGCGACCTCGGCACGCTCCCCGAGACCTCGATGCTGTTCAACGCCACGCTCGTGACCATCGGGCTCCTCGACCTCGCCGCGGGCTACCTGCTCTGGCGATGGCACCGCCGCGCGTGGATCTTCGGGATGTTCGCGGTGGCCGGCATCGGCGCGGTCGGCGCCGGCGTCCTCCCGCTCACGACGGGCACCCCGCACGCCGTCTTCGCCCTGCTGGCCTTCGTCTTCTTCAACGTGCAGGTGATCGCCGTGGCGACCCTGCTGCGGGGTCCAGCGCGCGTCCTGCCGGCGGTCGCGGGGGTCGTCGGGCTGGCGTACGTGGTGCTGATGGTCATCGGCGACGGCGGCAACCCGTCCGTCTTCGGCGCCATCGGCCATGGCGGATCGGAGCGGATGATCGTGTACCCGGTGATGCTGTGCCTGCTGGCGCTCGGCGGCTACTTCCTGGGCGCCCGGCCGGAGGCCATCGAGCGCTGAGCGCCCGGCTCCCATTCGATTCCCATGGCACTCCCAGAAACGGTCGTCACGGTTGTACCGTGTGGCCGCCGCTCCTCCCGGCGGCGGCCCACCTCACCGTCCACGCGCTCGAGGAACCGACGGACCGATGCATCTGCTGATCGTCGAGGACGATCCACGGCTGGGTCGCCTGCTGAAGCGGCTCCTGGAGGATGACCTGCACCTGGTCGAGCTGACCGATTCGGGGGAGACCGCCGTGGAGACGATCGACGCCAACCGCGGTCTCGATGCGGTGATCCTGGACCTGGGGCTCCCCGACATCTCGGGCATCGAGGTCGCCCAGCGCGTCCGCCGGGGCGGCGTGCAGACGCCGATCCTGATCCTGACCGCGCGCGACGCGGTCGAGGACCGCGTCCGTGGCCTGGACGCCGGCGCGGACGACTACCTGGTCAAGCCCTTCGCCTACCAGGAGCTGGCCGCGAGGCTGCGGGCGCTGGCGCGGCGTGGATCGGTCGAGCGTGCCGCCGACGAACCGGTGCTGCGCAACGGGCCGATCGAGCTCGACGAGGGGCGGCGGCTGGTGACCGTCGCCGGACGGCCGGTCGAGCTCAGCCGGCGCGAGTTCGCGCTGCTGGAGTGCCTGCTCCGTCATCCCGGCCAGGTCATGACCCGCGACCAGCTGCTGGATGCCGCCTGGCCATACGGCGAGTTCCTGACCCACAACACCGTCGACACCTACATCCACTACCTGCGCAGCAAGCTGGGCGCCGACGGCGGCAGGCGGATCGGGACCGTTCGCGGCATCGGTTACCGGATGGCGGCCGCGTGAGCGGCAACCGCGGCCCCGCGGTGCACGCCGGGGACGCGAGGCTCCTGTCCGGCGTGCGGTGGCGGCTCGTCGTCTTCAGTGCGACCTCCACGCTGGTGCTGCTGCTCGTGCTGGGGACCGCGCTCTACCTCAGCACGCAGGCGTCGCTGGCGGCGTCGGCGACCTCGCAGCTCGAGGCGCGGGTCAGCGACGCGCGGCGCATCCTGCTGGGCCAGCCGCGGCCGCAGCCGGACGAGGACGACGAGCAGTTCGGCCAGTTCCTGTTCGGCGGGCCGGCGTCCGGCACGGCGCTCCTCCTCTTCGACGCCAGTGGACGGCAGGTCCTCCCCGAGGGGACCACGATCTCGCCGGACCTGCCGGTCCAGGCGGGGTTCGCGGCCGCGCTCGGCGGTGAGCGTGACCTGCGAACCGCGACCATCTCCATCGGCGCCGCCGAGGAGCACGCCACCCCGGTGCGCGTCCTCAGCGAGTCGATCGAGGTCGGTGGGGCCACGTACGTGCTGCAGGTGCTGCAGGACCGATCGACCGAGGCACAGACCCTGGCGGTCGTCCTCGCGGTGCTGGCGATCGGCGGCCTGGGGGCCCTCCTCGCCGCGGCCGGCTTCGGCTTCCTGTACGCCGGCCGTGCGCTGGTGCCGATCCGCGAATCGCTGCGGCGGCAGCGAGAGTTCGCCGCCGACGCCAGCCACGAGTTCCGAAACCCGCTGGCCGTCATCCGCGGCAGCGTGGAGCGCCTGCGCCGCCACGCGAATCGCCCGGTGAGCACCATGGCCGATGCGCTCGACGACGTGGAGGCGGAGGTGCGACAGCTCACCGGCCTGGTCGACGACCTCCTGTTGCTCGCCCGCAGCGACTCCGGGGCCATCGAGCTGCAGCGCGCCCCGGTCGATCTCGCCGACCTCGCCGGCGAGGCGCTCGGCTCCGTCCGCCCGGCGGCCGATCACGCCGGCGTTCGCCTCCGGTTCGACGCGGCACCGGCACCGGTGCTGGGCGACCCGGATCGGCTCCGCCAGGTGGTCGCCAACCTCGCCGACAACGCCGTCCGCCACAGCCCGGCCGGTGGGACCGTGACGGTCACCGTGCGGGGCGGTGGGGGCGCCCACCTGGTGGTCGAGGACGAGGGGCCGGGCATCCGTGACGAGGACCTGCCGCACGTCTTCGATCGCTTCTGGCGTGCGTCGGGCGCGCCGGCGGGCGGCACCGGGCTGGGCCTGGCGATCGTCGCCTGGATCGTCGAGCGCCACGGCGGACGCGTCCGCGCCGGCAATCGGACGGGCGCGCGCGGCGCTCGCTTCGAGGTGCGCCTCCCGGCCTGAGCGTGGCACGCGGCCGAACCGAGGTACCGCGCGCACCGGTACGGACGTGATGGTCCGCGGCGCCGCTCGGTCGCGTACCGTGCGGACAGATGCGACGACGAGGCACGCGCCCCGCCGAGACCCTGGGGGGAGCCGACAGCGACTACGAGCACCTCTTCCTGTCCGCGTGGGGATTGCATCCCGACCAGTGGCGACCGGTGGGCAGCATGGCGCTGATCCGCCAGCGCGCCGCGTTCATCTGGCGGATCGACGGACCCCACCCGGTCGAGGACGTGTCGCTGCGCGCCCGCCGAGCGTACGACCGGCTGGGGGAGCTCGGCACGACGATCTCTGCCGAATCCACCGCCGGCGGGATCGAGGTCGCCCTCCCGCTCGGACGCGTCGCGATCGCCATGAAGACGCTCGCCGCCCTCTCGATCCTCCCCGACGCGGTTCGGGTCGAGGATGCGCCGCCCGCCCAGCTGCGCGAGCTGCGGCGCTGCGTCGCCGGCTTCCGCCCGCAGCCGGAGCTGCTGATCGGAGGCCACGAACGGACGGATGCGCTCGCCGTGCTGCGCGCGGCGGCGCGGCGACTGGCCTGATCCGGCCCCGACCGCTCAGTCCGTGACGGCGGTCGCGTCCGTCGTCTCGGCGGC
>DASSOH010000082.1:0-35479 GCA_035700865.1 Candidatus Limnocylindria bacterium
GAGCACTTCGTCCTGCCGCTCTCCCACGACGAGGTGGTGCACGGCAAGGGCTCGCTGCAGCGCAAGATGCCCGGCGACGAGTGGCAGCGCTTCGCGAACCTCCGCGCCCTGCTGGTCGACATGTGGGCGCAGCCGGGCAAGAAGCTGCTGTTCATGGGCGCCGAGCTCGGGATGTGGGAGGAGTGGTCGCACGACCGCGAGCTGCCGTGGTCACTGCTGGATGAGCCGATGCACGGCGGCATGGCGCGCTTCGTCGAGGACCTGGGACGGGTCTACGCGGCGACGCCGGCGCTGTGGGCGGAGGACCATGCGCCCGATGGATTCGCCTGGATCGATGCCTCGAACGTCGAGGAGTCCGTCTACGCCTGGATCCGTCGGGGCGGCGAGGGCCGTGCGTCGGAGGCCGTGGTCGTGCTCAACCTGACGCCGGTGCCGCGCCATGGATACCGGCTGGGAATGCCGTCCACCGGCCGCTGGGTGGAGGCGCTGAACTCCGATTCGGAGCACTACGGCGGCTCGAACCTCGGGAACCTGGGCGGCGTGGAGGCGGTCGCTGAGCCGTTCCACGGGCAGCCAGCCTCGGTCTCGCTGTCGTTGCCGCCGCTGTCCGGGCTGATCCTGGTCCGGGAGTAGGCTCCGGCGTCGGTCTCGGTCCCACCCCCTCCCGCGCGGCGATCACTGCGGTTGATCACAGCGCACGGGACAGGGCCTTCCCGCGCCGGCCGCTGCATGGGCGTGATCACCCGGCACCGCACCAGGGGTCCAGGTGCAGTGTGATCAACCCCGGGCATCAGCGCCGGGCGACGCGCGGCGCGGCCCCGGGGCTTGAGGGCGAGCGATCACTGCGGTTGATCACAGCGCACGCGACAGGCCCTTCCCGCGCCGGCCGATGCATGGGCGTGATCACCCGGCACGCCAACCGGGCTTCCCGCGCACTGTGATCAATCCCGGGCATCGGTGCCGGGCGACGCGCAGCGCGGCCCCGGGGCTTGAGGGCGAGCGATCAATGGCGTTGATCACAGCGCACGCGACGGGCCCTTCCCGCGCCGGCCGATGCATGGGGGTGATCACCCGGCACGCCAACCGGGCTTCCCGCGCACTGTGATCAATCCCGGGCATCAGCGCCGGGCGGCAACCCCCACTGGAGGCCACCGGGGACTCAGCGCCGGAGCGCCTCCTCCAGTGCCGCGACGCGCGGATCCCGCGCGAGCTCCTCGAGCGTGGCGGGCAGGGCCACCGACCAGTTGGGTCGCGCCTCGCCGGTCGTGCCCGGGAGGTTCGGCCGCTCCTCCACGCCCAGCGCGTCCTCGAGCGTGGCGGCGACGAGCATCGGCGGGGCCGCGGCCAGGCGCCGGTGGAGGGCGAGGGTCAGCTCCGGGACGCTGGGCTCGCCACGGAGGCCCGCGGCGCGGACCAGCCGGCGACGAAGCCCCTCCGCGGCATCGGGGTCCGGATCCTGGCCGACGGCGCGCTGGTCGGCCAGATCGCTGCCGCTCCACAGGCCGGCGATGGTCGGCAGATCGTGGGTCGTGACGGCGGCGAACGACTGGCGCGGGTAGCGGGCCGGCGGTCCACTCTCGAAGAGGGCGAGGCGGGTCGAGAGCAGCCGGCGGCGGCGCAGTTCCGTGCGAACGCCGGGCGGCACGGTCCCCAGGTCTTCCCCGATCACCACGGCCCCGGCACGGTGGCTCTCCAGCGCGACGACCTCCATCAGCTCATCGGTGCGCGAGCGGACGTACGCCCCACCGCCCGGCGATGCGCCGGCCGGCACCCACCACAGCCGGAAGAGGCCCAGCACGTGGTCGATCCGCAGCCCGCCGGCATGCCGCAGCTGCGCGCGGATGGTGTCGATGAAGGGTCGGTAGCCGGCCTGCCGCAGCCGATGCGGGACGAACGGCGGGAGGCCCCAGTCCTGGCCGTCACGGCTGAACCGATCCGGCGGCGCACCGACGGTGGCGTCGATCGCCAGCTGCTCCTGCCAGTCCCACGCGTCGAACCCACCGGGATCCACGCCGACCGGCATGTCCGCGATGCGACGGACGGCCGAGGAGGCATCGGCGAGCTGTCGCTGGAGGTGCCACTGCGTCCAGGCGTGGAAGCCGACGCGATCGGCCGCCTCGCTGGCCACGCGACGCACGGCCGCGCCGTCCGGGCGCCGGTACGCGTCCGGCCACGAGCGCCAGCCGGGGCCGAACCGCTCGGTCAGGGTCACGAAGATGGCCCAGCGTTCGAGTGCCGCGTCCTGCTGGCCGCGCCAGGCCTCGAAGCCGTCGCGGCCCACGCGCGCCGTCCACAGGGCCTCGAGGGCCGCGGACTTGAGCGCCAGGACGCGGGAGCGGTCGACGATCCGATCGGCGTCGAGCGCCCGAGCGCGGGAGCCGAGCTCGTGCACGGCGGCGAGCTCACCGGCCCCGGGAATCGCGTCGATCGCCAGGTGCAGCGGATTGAGGAAGCGCCGGGTGCTCGGGTAGTACGGGCTCGGCTCAGGATGGGGCCCGGGATTCGCGGCCCCGAGTGGGCTGACGGCGACGAACCCCGCGCCACGCGACGCGGCCCGCTCGCCGAAGCGCCGCAGGTCGTCGAGGTCACCGATCCCCCAGCTCCCCTCCGAGCGCAGCGTCGCGAGCTGAATGGCCCAGCCCCAGGCGCGGAGGTCCGGCGGCAGGTGGCATCGGCCCGGACCGCAGAGAAGCGTGGTCGCGCCGGCGTCGTGGTGAACGGCGTGGTAGCCGAAGGGTGCGTCGCGCGGCAGACGGTCGAGCTCGCCGAGCGCGGTGCCGTCCTCCAGGACCACCTCACCGGGACGCGGCAGCCGATCGCCGGGGCGCACGATCGCGACCGAGGCGTCGTCCTCGGCAGGCGGCTCGGCGTCGAGGCCCATCGCGCGCAGGACGGCCGCACGCGCCTCCGGGCCGACGGTTCGCGTCCGCTCGAAGGCGTCGCGGTACGTCGGCAGGACCAGCTCGGAGCTCACCGTCGCATCATGGCCGCTCGACGAGCACCGCGACACCGTCCGGCGGCAGCGTCAGCGTCGTGCCATCCGACGCGCGGCGCACCTCCGGCGGCCAGCAGAGGCGGACGTCGCCGGCTGCGGACGTGGTGGCCGGCTCGGGGCCGAGGTTGGCGACCACCGTGACGCGGCCGCGGCCCAGGGTGAGCAGCGACCGGGCGGTCCCGTCCACGCGCACGGCGGTGCGGTCACCGTCCCGCAGCTCCGGCAGCTCCCGACGCAGGCCGATCAGCGAGCGGTACCAGTCCAGCACCTCGGCGTGCCCGGGCTGGTCGCGCTCGTCCCAGCGAAGCTTCGAGCGCCGGAAGCTGTCGAGGTCCTGCGGGTCCGGCACGGCGGCCGGGTCCCACCCGAAGTGCGCGAACTCCCGTCGCCGGCCGTCGCGGACGGCGATGCCCAGCTCCTCCGAGGCGTGGCCGCTGAAGTAGAGGAACGGCGTGGAGGCGCCCCACTCCTCCCCGGCGAAGAGCAGCGGCACGTACGGCGCGGTCAGCAGCAGCGCCGCACCGATGCGCACGCGTCCGGGCGAGACCAGCTGCGCCAGGCGGTCTCCGCCGGCCCGGTTGCCGACCTGGTCGTGGTTCTGGAGGCAGGCGATGAAGCGATCGCCGGGCAGGTTGCCGGATGACCGGCCGTGGCGACGGTCGCGATGGCCCGAGTAGTCGGCGGCGTACAGGTACGGGTCGTGGAGGGCGCGGGGGAGGGCGCGCGCATCGGTGAAGTCGGCGTAGTAGCCGTTGGACTCGCCGGTCAGCGCGGCGTGGAGGGCGTGGTGCACGTCGTCGGCCCAGGCCGCGTCGATGCCGTAGCCACCGAGCTCCGGCGGCCGGACCAGCCGCGGGTCGTTCAGATCCGACTCCGCGGTCACCACCAGGCGACGCCCGAGCTCCTCGCCGAGCCGATGCACGGCGGTCGCGATCTCCTCGCCGATGTGGACGGCGCTCATGTCGAAGATCGCCTGCATGGCGTCGAGGCGCAGCCCATCGGCGTGGTAGTCGCGCAGCCAGAGGAGCGCGTTGTCGACGACGAATCGACGGACCTCGTGGCTGCCGCGCTCGTCGAGGTTGACGGCGTCGCCCCACGGCGTCCCGTACTTGTCGCTGAAGTACGGGCCGAAGCGGGACAGGTAGTTGCCCTCCGGACCGAGGTGGTTGTAGACGACGTCGATCAGGACGGCGAGGCCGTGGGCGTGGGCCGCGTCGATCAGGCGCTTGAGCCCCTCGGGACCGCCGTAGGCGTGGTGCGGCGCGAACAGGTCGACCCCGTCGTAGCCCCAGCCGCGGTCACCGCTGAACTCGACCACCGGCAGCAGCTCCAGGTGGGTGACGCCCAGGTCGACGAGCTCCGGCAGCCGCTCGATGGCCGACTCGAAGGTCCCCCGCTCGGTGAACGTGCCGACGTGCGCCTCGTAGATGATGCCGTCGGCCAGCGGGGGCGCCCGCCACCCGTCGTCGGTCCACGCAAAGGCCGCGTGGTCGACCGTTCGCGACGGCCCGTGGACGCCGGCGGGCTGCCACGGCGAGCGCGGGTCGGGCAGCGCGTCGCCGCCGTCCAGCGCGAAGGCGTAATCGGTCCCCGGTGGCAGCTCCACCTCGGCGTGCCACCAGTCCGCCGCGTCGCGACGCATGGCGTGCCGCTCGTCGCCGACCACGAGCTCCACGCGGCCGGCGAACGGCGCCCAGACCCCGGGTCGCGTGCCGCTCACGAGGTGCGCTCCAGCACGGCGACCGGGAACTCCGCGAGCAGCTCCTCCATCGTGACGCGGCCGCCGTGCGGGCGGCCGTCGAGGCCGCGCCAGTCACCGTCGGGCAGCTGCAGGGCGCCATCCGGCGCGCGGAGCACGAGCCTGGGCACGACCGCCAGGACGTCACCTCGCCGGAACGCGACGCCATCGCCGTCCACCGCGATCGGCTCGTACCCGGCGTCCGCCGCGAACGACGCGGGGCGCTCGGCGCGCAGCCGCAGCAGCCGGTACAGCAGCCACAGCTTGGGCACGCCCTCCTCGGCGCGCTGCCACGCCTGGGCGGCCGGGAAGCCCGCCACCTCGTCGAGCAGGCGTCGGCGCCGGACGAAGTCGACCGGGCGCCGGTTGTCGGGATCGACCAGTGAGAGGTCCCACAGCTCGCCGCCCTGGTAGACGTCGGGCACGCCCGGCGCGGTCAGCTGCAGGGCCAGCTGCACCAGCGACGCGCGCCATGCGGCGCGGCGCAGGTGATCGACCGCCTCCTCGACCGCCGCCACGAACCCCTCGTCGGCCAACGTGCCGCGCACGAACGCCTCGAGCGCCGCGTCGTAGGCGGGATCCGGGTCGGTCCAGGTCGTCCGCAGCTTCGCCTCCTTCGCCGCCTTGGCCAGGTAGCCGGCCGCGCGGTCGGCGTCGATCGGCCAGGCGCCGATGACCGTCTGCAGGAAGAGGTACGCATCGGCCTCCGATGGCATCCGATCGGTGCGGTGAGGCTCGGCCGCACGTCGCAGGCGAGCGGCCGCATCGGTCCACCAGGCCGGGTCCTGCGACAGCAGGGCGAGGCGGGCACGGACGTCGGCGCTGCGCTTCGTGTCGTGGGTCGAGAGGGCCAGCATGGCCGACGGCCAGTCGGCCCCGATGTCCGCCAGCGCCCGGTGGAGCTCCTCGAGCGAGGTGCCGAAGTGCCCGGGGTCGCCGCCGACCTCGTTGAGGGCGACCAGCCGGTGGTGACGGTAGAAGGCGGTGTCCTCCACGCCCTTGGCCATGGCCGCGGGCGTCAGCTGCTGGAACCGCATCGCCAGCTCCGCGGCCAGCGGACCCGGCTCCTCCAGTCGCAGCACCCGTCCGAGGAACGCGAAGAGCTCGGGATCGAGGTCCGGGCGCCGGGAGACCGCGGTCTCGACGGCCGTGGCGATCAGGCGCGCGTCCACCGGCGAGACGTGACGGTCCCGCGCCCGAACGTAGGTCCGGTACACCGGCATGGCCGCGGCCACCTGGCGCAGCGCCTCGTGCACCTCGTGGCGGGTGAAGTCGCGGTAGCGCCGGTTGGCCTCGCACACCGCCAGGAGGAGCTCGGTCAGCCGGTTCACGTCGCTGCCGAGCACCGCCGAGAGCACCTCCATCCGGGACGCGTCGACGATCTCCTCCCACCCCGGACCGGTATCGGCCACCTCGGCCCAGCGCGCCGTCAGCGCCGGCTCGCCGGCCGGGTCGACCAGCACGCCGGTGGCGAGGTTCGCGAAGCGGTAGCCGGTGGTGCCGTCGATCGGCCACTCCGCGGGCAGCGACTCCCCCGGCTCGAGGATCTTCTCGGCCACGATCCACGCGTCGGGAGCCGCCGCGCGCAGCCGGGCGAAGTAGCCGGCCGGGTCGCGCAGGCCGTCGGGGTGGTCGATCCGCAGCCCGTGGACCCGTCCCTCGCGCACCCAGCCGAGGATCCGCTCGTGGGTCGCGGCGAAGACGCGCTCGTCCTCCTGCCGCAGGCCGATGAGCTCGTCGATGTCGAAGAAGCGCCGGTACCCCAGGTCGCGCGACGCGGCACGCCACAGCGCCAGCCGGTAGTTCTGCTGCTCCAGGAACGCGTCGAGCGCCTCGACGTCGCCGTTCAGCCGGTCCACCGCCCGGTCGAGAGCCGTGGCGACGGCGGCATCGGCGACCAGCTCGGCCAGGCGCCCCTCGAGCACGTCGGCGTCGCGCTGGCGGCGAGCCGCCTGGTCGGGGTCCGGATCGGTCGACGACGGCAGGTCCGAGAGGGCGGAGGCGATGAACGCCAGCTCGTCCGATTCGGCGGCATCGGCCGCCCGGCCCAGCAGCGGGCCCAGCGTCTGGGGATCGACCGGCAACGATCGCTCCGAGGCCTCCACCAGCAGCGCACCATCGCGACGGACCACGCGGATCTGGCCCGCCTCCAGCACGCGACCGTAGTGGTCCGCGAGGATCGGCAGCAGGACGACGTTGCGCAGGCGGCTCTCCGGCGGGTCCCAGTCGACGTCGAAGAAGTGGGCGTAGGCGCTGGACGGGCCGTGGCGCAGCACGTCCCACCACCACCGGTTCTCCTCGCCGATGGCCATGTGATTCGGCACCACGTCGAGGACGAGCCCCATGCCGTGCGCGCGGAGCGCATCGGTCAGGCGGTCGAAGGCCGCGTCTCCGCCCAGCTCTCGATTGACCCGGGAGTGGTCGACGACGTCGTACCCGTGCGTGGACCCGGGGGCGGCCTGGAGCACCGGCGAGAGGTAGAGGTGGCTGATCCCAAGGGCGGCCAGGTACGGCACGACCTCGCGTGCGTGGTCGAGCGTGAACCCGGGATGGAGCTGCAATCGGTAGGTGGCGACGGGAACGTTGGGCGGTCGGTCGGGCATGGAACTCCGAGGGTGGGCGGCATCGGTCGGCGCCGCAAAGGCTTGCACGTCGCGCGCCACCGCGCTGGCGACCTCGCCCGCGACGGCGCTCGCGGCCCCCGGCCGGGTCAGCTCCCGGCGCGCCGCCGGACCCGGGGTTGCCGGCGCAGGCAGACGACGGATCGCTCGGCCACGCGATACACGGAGCCGCCGTCGTGCTCGCCGTGGGCCGCCGCGAAGGTCGGGTGGACGGTGTCGAAGACCACCTCCCAGCGCTTGGCGACGTCGTGGTTCGGCAGCTGGAACGCCACCGGGCGCTCGTCGGCGTTGAGGATCACGAGCAGCGTGTCGTCGACGATCCGCTCGTTGCGCGGGCCACGCTCGTCGATCGCGTCACCGGCGTACTGCACGCCGAGCGTCTTGACCCCCGGGGCCTGCCACTGCTCGTCGTTCATCTCCGAGCCGTCGGGGGCGAACCAGGTCAGGTCCTTGACCCGCGAGCCACGGATCTGGCGGCCCTGGAAGAAGCGCCGCCGGCGCAGGACCGGGTGGTGCTTGAAGAGCCGGATCAGCGACCGCGTGAACGCCAGCAGCTGCCGATCCCGGCGGTCGACGTCCCAGTCGTACCAGCTGATCTCGTTGTCCTGGGCGTAGGCGTTGTTGTTGCCGCCCTGGCTGCGGCCGATCTCGTCGCCGCCGAGGAGCATCGGCACGCCCTGGCTCAGGAGCAGGGTCGCCAGGAAGTTGCGCTTCTGGCGCTCGCGGATCTCCATGACCGCCTCTTCGTCGGTCGGCCCCTCGACGCCGAAGTTCATGCTCTCGTTGTTGTTGTCCCCGTCCCGGTTGTCCTCGCCGTTCGCCTCGTTGTGCTTCTGCTCGAAGCTCACCAGGTCGTTGAGGGTGAAGCCGTCGTGGGCGGTGACGAAGTTGATGCTCGCGTGCGGCTGCCGCCCCGAGCCGGCATACAGGTCGGACGATCCGCTGAGCCGATACGCCAGCTCCGCCGTCTGCCCGCCGATGCCCTTCCAGAAGCGCCGCACGGTGTCGCGGTACTTGCCGTTCCACTCCGCCCAGCCGACCGGGAAGTTGCCCACCTGGTAGCCCCCCGGGCCCACGTCCCACGGCTCGGCGATGAGCTTGACCTGGCTGATGATCGGGTCCTGGTGGATGATGTCGAAGAAGCTGCCCAGCTTGTCGACGTCGTACATCTCGCGGGCCAGCGCGGATGCCAGGTCGAATCGGAACCCGTCGACGTGCATCTCGGTGACCCAGTAGCGCAGCGAGTCCATGATCAGCTGCAGCACCCGCGGCGAGGTGGCGTCCAGGGTGTTGCCGGTCCCGGTGTAGTCGACGTAGTAGCGCAGGTCCTCCGGGCTGAGCCGGTAGTACGACGCGTTGTCGACGCCACGGAAGCTGATGGTCGGCCCCAGGTGGTTGCCCTCGCCGGTGTGGTTGTAGACCACGTCGAGGATCACCTCGATGCCCGCGTCGTGCAGGCGCTTGACCATGGTCTTGAACTCGCTGACGGGCTCGCCGGTGGCCGAGTAGCGCACGTCGGGCGCGAAGAAGCCGATGGTGTTGTAGCCCCAGTAGTTCGAGAGGCCGCGCTCCACCAGGTGCCGGTCGTTGACGTGCTGGTGAACGGGCAGCAGCTCCACGGCGGTGACGCCCAGCGTCGTCAGGTAGTCGATGGCGGCCGCGCTGCCCATGCCGGCGTACGTGCCGCGCAGCTCGTCGGCGACGTCGGGGTGGCGCTGCGTGAAGCCCTTGACGTGGACCTCGTAGATGATCGTCTCGTCCAGCTGCCGCTTCAGTGGGCGGTCGCCGCCCCAGACGAACGCCTCGTTGACGACGACGCTCTTCGGCACGAAGGGCGAGCTGTCGCGCTCGTCGGGCACCAGGTCGTCCTCGCCGATGCGATAGCCGAACAGCGCGTCGTCCCACTTCACGGCCCCGTCGATGCGCTTGGCGTACGGGTCCACCAGCAGCTTGTTCGGGTTGAACCGATGCCCCGCGCCGGGGTCGTAGGGCCCGTGCACGCGGTAGCCGTAGCGCTGGCCGGGCCGCACGTCGGGGAGGTAGCAGTGCCACACCAGGTCCGTCTGCTCGAGCATCCGGACGCGCTGCTCGTTGCCGCCGTCATGGTCGAAGAGGCACAGCTCGACGGATTCGGCGTGCTCGCTGAAGATCGCGAAGTTCACGCCGGCGCCGTCCCACGTGGCGCCCAGCGGGTACGGGTTGCCGCGCCAGACTCTCAGCGCCATGGATCTCTCATCGGGAGCCCCGATCATACCGGTCTCGGCGCCCCATGCCCCGGCTGAGCCGGTGAACCGATTCCGTCACACTGGATGGCATGCCCACGCCCCCCGATCCCCGATCCGCGCTGCCGGCCGTCGGCGCGACCGACGCGCGCCGAGCGGTCGCCGGATTCGTCACCCTCTACGCGGCCATCGGTGCGCTGTCACCGTACCTGCCGGTCTACTACGAGTCGCTGGGCCTCGGGCTCGACACGATCGGCCTCCTGGCGGCGCTGTACGCGGGCGCCGCGATGGTCGGCGCGCCGGCGTGGGGAGCGGCGGCCGATCGCCTGGGCGAGTCCCACCCGGTCATGGCGATCGCCGCCGGCGCGGCGGCGGTGGCCAGCGTGGCGCTCGGCGTGGTGGACGGGGTCCTGCCGATCGCGATCGCCGCGCTCGCGCTCGCCGTCACGATGTCCGGCGTCATGCCGATCCTCGACGCGCGGGCCCTCGAGATCTCGGCGGCCCGTCGCTCGGACTACGCGTCCATGCGGGTCTGGGGCTCGGGCGCCTACATCGGCGGCGTCCTGCTCACCGGCTGGGTGGCCGCACAGCTCGGGCCCGAGGCGATGTTCGTGGTCCTGGCGCCGACCCTCGTCGTGACGGCGATCATCGGCCTCGGCATCCGGTCGCGGCCGCCCTCGCCCGCGGTGTCGCGGCGGCAGGTCCTGGGCGCCGTCCTGCGCGACCGACGCCTGGTGCCGTTCCTGGCCGTGGTGCTGCTGACGTGGACGGCCTCGACCACCATCAACGCGTTCTTCTCCATCCACCTCGTCGACGTCGGCGCGCCGTCCTGGCTCGTCGGCGTCTCGTGGGCGATCGGCGCGGCCGTCGAGATCCCGCTGATGCTCGGCTTCGGTCGCCTGCTGCGGCGCGTCGGCCTGGATCGGCTGCTCCTGGCCGGGGCGGCGCTGTTCGTCCTCCGCGCGGCCGCGGTGGTCGTGACCGACGAGCCACTGGTGATCGCCGTCAGCATGCTGCTCCACGGCGGCGCGCTCGCCCTCTTCCTGGTCGGGGCGGTGACGTACGTCGGTCGCCACGCGCCGGCCGGTGCGGCGACCACGGCGCAGGGCGTGCTGACGGCCACCGTGTTCGGGCTGGCCCAGGTGCTTGGCCCCGGCATCGGCGGGCTGGCGGCCGGCTCGCTGGGCCTGCGCGCGATGTTCCTGGGTGCCGGAGTCCTCAGCCTGGTGGCGCTGGGCACGCTGGCCTGGCTGCTGGCCCGTTCGTCGGAGCCGGCCGCGGCCGCGTCGAGCGGCCCGGTGGCTTAGGGGCCGCGCGAGACGGGCCGCGCCAGCCGCTCGACGGCGGCCAGCGGCAGCCACAGCCAATCGGGCCGGTTGTTCGCCTCGTAGCGCACCTCGTAGCACGCCTTCTCGAGCTCGAAGGCGTCCAGCAGCGACGCGTCGTGGCTGGCCGGCTGCCCGTACGAGGCGAGGAATGCCGCGCGGGCGTCGCGCAGCCACGGCTCGGGGTCGAACCCGGGTGCCCGGCGTCCGGCTTCCGCGGTGCGCGCCGCGTAGTCGAGGCTGCGGAGCAGGCCTGCCACGTCGCGCAGGGGCGAGGATGGCAGGCGCCGCTCCTCGAGCGGCCGCGCAGGCTCGCCCTCGAAGTCGATCACGCTGAAGCCGCCGTCATGCCGGGCCAGGAGCTGTCCGAGGTGGTAGTCGCCGTGGATGCGACTGACGGTCGCCTCCCCGGTGGCGGCGCCGAAGGTGTCGGCGAAGCGTTCCCGGATGGCCGGCGCGATGCGGACCAGGCGCTCGTGCTCCTCCCCGCTGACCGCCGTGACGGCCTGCGCCAGCTGCCGCTCGGCCGATGCGCGCCAGCCGGCCGTCTCCTCGACCGTCGCCGGCCGCGCCGGGAAGGCGGCGTCTCCCGGCCGCGAGGCGAGGGCGGCGTGCATGCGCGCCGTGAGGCCGCCGAGCTCCGCGGCCATGGCGATCCCGCGGGACGGATCGTCGGCCAGGGCATCGAGCATCGCCGCCCACGCGTCGCCGTGGGAGGGGACGTAGGCCTGCAGCATGGCGGCGGTGGCGGGTGCGCCGCCGTCGGGATGCCAGGTGATGGAACCGGCCAACGCCGGCGTGTCGGCGAAGCCCACGTCCGTCAGGAAGGCGCTGATCTCCACGTCCGGGCTCTCGCCCGGCTCGAGGAGGCGGAAGAGCTTGAGGATGAGCCGATCGCCGAGCACCACGGAGGTGTTCGACTGCTCCACCCGCAGCCGCCGCTCGGTGAGCGAGGCCGCGGCCGACGAGGCATCCGGCAGGAGGGCCTCGAGCGCTTCGGTGGACGAGCAGACCACGGAGCCAACGCTGCCGGCCAGCCGCGCGCCGTCGGCCATCGCCCGGACCAGGGCTCGCCACGCACCGTCGCCGTCGGCCGGCTCATGGCCCGCGCCCTGCACCAGCAGGTAGTGGTCGGGGGCGCCGCCATCGGCGTAGGCGACCTCGGCCACCGCCAGGGCGGCGTCACCGGGGACCGGCACGCGGTCGACCTCGATGATCGTGGCGATCGGGCGCTGCTTGGCGCGGAACCACCGCTGGCGGGCGAGCCACTCGGGCGCGATGGCATCCGTCACGGGCGGTCGGCGCGAGACGTCCCGCCCGGCGCGAGGTCGCCGCGGAAGCGGATGATCGGACATCGGACATCGGCGAGCACCCACGCGTGGTCGGGCACGTCGATCACCAGGCCGCGGCCCTCGTAGAAGCGGCGGGCACGGGCGTTGTCCCGGAAGGCCCACACGACCAGCGGCTGGAAGCCGCGGTCGGCGAGGTCCGAGACGGCCCGGTCGTACAGCGCGCGGCCGACGCCGCTTCCGATGACCCCGGGATCCAGGTACAGGTTGGTGAGCTCGCCGGCGCCGTCGGGCGGCGGGAGCCAGCGATCGCCCGCCGGTGCCGTCGTGGCGAAGCCCACCACCGCACCGTCGCGCTCGGCGACCCACGATCGCGTGGGAGCCTCGGCGGGCCGGGTGGCGAACGCCTCGCGCCACGCCTCGTGCGCCGTCGCGATCCACTCGTCCAGCGCGGCGTCCGGGATCATGCCGCGGTACGTGGCCTCCCAGGCGCGGGCGCTGATGTCCCCCAGCGCATCGGCATCGGCTGCCGTCGCCGGGCGAACCGCGGTCGGCGCGTCAGGCGTCGGCATCGGTCAGCTCGAACCAGAGGAAGTCGTGCGGGCCGAGCGTCAGCAGGTACGGCAGCTCGCCGATGCGCGGGAAGGCGACGCGCCCGATCAGCTCGACCGGCTGCCGCCCGTCGTAGCGGCGCAGGTCCAGCTCCACGTACTGGGCGAACCGCGAGAGGTTGGCCACGCACAGGATGGTCACGCCCTCGTGCTCGCGCAGGTAGGCCAGCACGTGGCGGTTCTCCGGATGCAGGAACTCGAGCGTGCCGCGGCCGAAGACCGGGTACTGCTTGCGGACCCGGATGATCCGCTTCATCCAGTTCAGGAGTGAGCCGGGGATGCGCTGCTGCGCCTCGACGTTGACCGCCTGGTAGCCGTAGACCGGATCGGCCACCAGCGGCGCGTAGAGCGCGTGGACGTCGGCGGTGCTGAAGCCGGCGTTGCGGTCGCCGGTCCACTGCATCGGGGTGCGAACGCCGTTCCGGTCGCCCAGGTACACGTTGTCGCCCATCCCGATCTCGTCGCCGTAGTACACGATCGGCGTGCCCTTCATGCTCAGCAGCAGCGAGTTGAGCAGCTCCAGGCGGCGGCGCGAGTTGTCGACCAGCGGCGCCAGGCGACGCCGGATCCCGACGTTGATGCGCATCCGCGCGTCGCGCGCGTACTCGCTGTACATGAAGTCGCGCTCCTCGTCGGTCACCATCTCGAGCGTCAGCTCGTCGTGGTTGCGCAGGAAGAGCGCCCACTGGTTCTCGTCGGGAATGTCCGGGGTCTGGGTCATGATCTCCACGATCGGGTAGCGGTCCTCGCGGCGAAGCGCGATCCAGATGCGCGGCATCAGCGGGAAGTGGAACGCCATGTGGCACTCGGGGCGCTCCGGCGTGCCGAAGTAGGGCAGCACGTCCGGCGGCCACTGGTTCGCCTCGGCCAGCAGCATGCGCCCGGTGTAGCGGGCGTCCACCTCGGCGCGCAGCCGCTGCAGGATGGCGTGCGTCTCGGGCAGGTTCTCGCAGTTCGTGCCCTCGCGCTCGACGAGGTACGGCACCGCGTCCAGGCGGAGCCCGTCCACGCCGAGGTCCAGCCAGAAGCGCAGCACCCGCAGCACGGCCCGGACGACCTGCGGGTTGTCGTAGTTCAGGTCCGGCTGGTGGCTGAAGAACCGATGCCAGTAGTACTGCTGCGACTCGCGGTCCCACGTCCAGTTGCTGGTCTCGGTGTCGGTGAAGATGATCCGCGCATCGGCGTACTTCTGGTCCGTGTCGCTCCACACGTACCAGTCGCGCTTGGGATTGCGGCGGCTGGAGCGCGACTCCACGAACCAGGGGTGCTGGTCACTGGTGTGGTTCACCACCAGCTCGGTGATGACGCGCAGCCCACGCCGATGCGCCTCCCGGACGAAGCTGCGGAAGTCGCGCAGGCTGCCGTAGTCGGGGTGGACGCGGGTGTACTCCGCGATGTCGTAGCCGTCGTCCTTCAGTGGCGACGGGTAGAACGGCAGCAGCCAGACGGCGGTGACGCCCAGGTCCGCGATGTAGTCGAGCTTCTGGGTCAGGCCGGCGAAGTCCCCCATGCCGTCGCCGGTGGAGTCGAAGAACGACTTCACGTGGACCTGGTAGATGATCGCGTCCTTGTACCAGTGCGGGTCGTCGCGCAGCAGCTGCGGGGCGGGGGCGTCCGCCCGGTCGACGACGAGGCCCTCCGACTCCGGCGACGGTGCTCTGGTCACGTGGGCTCCCACCTCCATGGCAGCGGTGCCGCGGGCTTCGAGCTCAGCGCTCGAGCGGCGCAATGGTGAAGATCCGGAACGACTCGATGGCCGGATCGAGGTCGACCGGCAGATCGGCGCCGCGCTCCCGCGTCGTCCGACCGGTCATCAGGTCGGTCAACCGGTAGGGCTCGTCCCAGCCGATCCCGATGGCGGGCAGGTCGGGGTGCAGGATCGCACGTTCCCCGCTCCGGGGATCGCAGTTCACCGCCACGTAGACCGGCTCGCGCCAGCGCTGCGGCTGGCCCGTCAGGGGGTCCGGCTTCCCGTGCGGCAGCGCCTTGCGGTAGAAGAGCGTCCGCTCCCCGGTGACCGGCTCGAAGCGCAGGTTGTCGTACAGCTGGAGCGCCAGGTGCTCGTGGCGCAGCCGGTTCAGCTCGCCGATCAGCAGCTTGATGTTGCCCGCCGCGTTCCAGTCGCGCGCCCGAACCTCGTACTTCTCGCTGTCCAGGTACTCCTCGCGCTCACCCAGTCGTGCCGCCTCGCACAGCTCCCAGCCGGAGTAGATCCCGTAGCTGGAGCTGAGCGTCGCCGCGAGCACGGTGCGCGCCACGAATGCCGGCCGCCCGTGGTCGAGATGGTGCGGGTTGATGTCGGGCGTGTTCGTGAACAGGTTGCCGCGGTAGTACTCGCGCATCTCACTCTGCGTCAGCTCGGTGAGGTACTCCCGCAGCTCCCCGGCCGTCTCGCGCCAGGTGAAGTAGGTGTAGCTCTGCGTGAAGCCGATCTTCGCCAGCTGGCGCATCATCTTCGGCTTGGTGAAGGCCTCCGACAGGAAGATCACGTCGGGATGCTCGGCCTGGATCTCGCGGATCAGCCATGCCCAGAACGGGATCGGCTTGGTGTGCGGGTTGTCGACCCGGAAGATGCGCACCCCGCGCTCGATCCAGACCGTGAAGATCCGCCTCCACTCGTGCCACAGCGCCTCGCGGGCGGCGGGATCGTCGCCCTCGAAGAAGACCGGGTAGATGTCCTGGTACTTCTTCGGCGGGTTCTCGGCGTACTTGATCGACCCGTCCGGCGAGTGGCGGAACCACTCGGGGTGCTCGGTGACGTACGGATGGTCGGGCGACGCCTGGATGGCGAGGTCGATGGCCAGCTCCATGCCGTGGCGCTCCACCTCGCGCCGGAAGGTCTCGAAGGCGTCGGTGCCGCCCAGCTCGGGCGCGACGGCGTCGTGCCCTCCCGCCGCCGAGCCGATGGCGTACGGCGAGCCGACGTCGGCGTCC
The DNA here is from genome assembly GCA_035700865.1 of Candidatus Limnocylindria bacterium. GTDB lineage: Bacteria > Chloroflexota > Limnocylindria > QHBO01 > QHBO01 > JACDBZ01. The sequence continues at coordinate 15,736 of DASSOH010000082.1, forward strand.
GTGGCGTCGAGCGTGTTGTTCTTCCCCTTGCGGTTGGTGCGGCCGATGGGGTGGACCGGCGGGACGTACACGACGTCGAAGCCCATGGCCGCGATGTCGGGCAGGCGCCAGGTCGCCTCGGCCAGGGTCGTCGGCGTCGGGCGCTTCGGGTCGCGACCCTGCGAGCGCGGGAAGAGCTCGTACCACGCCCCGAAGCGGGCGCGCTCGCGGTCCACCACCAGCCGCAGCTCCGGCGAGCGCGTGGCCGTCCGGCGGTCCGGATGGCGGCGCATGGCGGCCAGCACGTCGTTCGCGGCGAGCGCAGCGACCCGCGTCCCCTCGGATCGGGCGCGGCGGAACGCAGCGAGCGCCGCGCGCAGCAGCCGCAGGTCGTCCGCCGCCTCGGCGCGCTCGGCCCGCGCGATCGCGGCCTCCAGCAGCAGGCGTCCCTCCTCCAGCTCGCTCGGCACCGCGACCCCGGCCTCCACCTTGCGGTCCAGCCCGTGCCGCCAGGTGCCGAAGGCGTCGCGCCAGGCTTCGATCGCGTAGCGGTGCCACGCGTTGCGGGTGAGGTCGATGTGCCCGGCCCAGCGGTCGTTGTCGATCGGCCGCATGGGGGCCTCGCGCCAGTCGCCGTCATCCTGGTCGTCGGCGCGCAGCAGGAGCGCCGCGTCGAGCAGGTCGTGACCGTCCGCGAAGATGTCGGCGCTCACGAGCAGCTGGTCGCCCACGACGCGCTTCACCGGGTAGCGGCCCCCGTCCAGCTCGGGTGCGATGCGCTCGATGACGACCGTCCGCCGTGTGCCCACCGCGTCGCGCCCCGGCTCCGCCTGCTCGAGCGCCGCGGCGACGGCGCGGCGCAGTCCCTGCTTCGTCGTGGTCATGGCTGAAGCGCAACCCTACCCGATCGCCCCACAATGGCGCCGATGAACCGCGTTCGGCTGCCCGCGCCATCCATGCGCTCCGTGCTGATGCTCTCCGTGCTCATGGCCGTCGCCCTGGCTGCATGTGGCAGGCCATCCCCCAGCCCGACGCCCGCCGGCACGTCCGTCGAGCCCTCGCCGACCGGCACCGTGCCAGCGCCGGCCTCGCCGTCCGGCACCGCCGACGCCACCCCCGACGTCACCACCCCGCCGGTCGCCGCCGATCCACCCGCGCTCGCCCTCGAGCCGGTCGCCACCGGCCTGGCCGAGCCGATCGGGATCGCCACGGCCCCGGACGGCTGGCTGCTGGTCCAGGAGCGAGCCGGCCGCCTCGTGGCCGTCCCGCCCGATGGCGGGGAGCCTCGCCTCGCCGCCGACCTGACCGATCGGGTGCTGGGCGAGGGCGAGCGGGGGCTCCTCGGGATCGCGCTGCATCCGCGGTTCCCGGACGATCCCCGCGCCTTCGTGCACTACACCGACCGCGCCGGCAACACCGTCGTCTCGACCTTCAGCGCGGCCGTCGACGCCGATGGCGCACCGACGCTCGACCCCGCCTCCGAGGACCCGCTCCTGGCGGTCCAGCAGCCGTACGCCAACCACAACGGCGGGCAGCTGGCGTTCGGGCCGGACGGCATGCTCTACCTCGGCCTCGGGGATGGAGGCTCCGGCGGCGACCCGCACGGCAACGGCCAGAATCCGGCGACGCTGCTGGGCAAGATCCTGCGGATCGACGTCGACCGACCGCCGCAGGGCGGCGACGGCCCCGCCTACGGCATTCCCGAGGACAACCCGTTCGCCCAGGGCGGCGGGGCGCCGGAGGTGTTCCTCATCGGCCTCCGCAACCCGTGGCGCTTCAGCTTCGACCGGGACACCGAGCAGCTGTGGATCGCCGACGTGGGGCAGAACGCGTTCGAGGAGGTCAATCGCGTCGACCTCGCCTCCGCCGCGGGCGCCAACCTCGGCTGGAACGTCATGGAGGCGACGCACTGCTTCGCGTCCGAGGACTGCTCATCGGACGGCCTGGTGCTGCCGCTCGTCGAGTACGCCCACGACCTCGGCTGCTCGGTCACCGGCGGCCACGTCTACCGGGGCTCCGGCATCGCGGGCCTCGCCGGGTGGTACCTGTTCAGCGACTACTGCAGCGGGACGCTGTTCGGCGTGCCGTCCGACGCGGCGGGGAGCGGCCTCGAGCCGCGCGCGCTGCTGGAGACCGGCGGGTCGGTGACGAGCTTCGGCGAGGCATCGGACGGCGAGCTCTACCTGACCGACATCGGCGGAACGCTCTACCGCGTCGTCGCCGGCTGACCGACGGCGCCCAGTGCGCGCAGGCTCGCCCAGCGGCCGTGCCCGATGACCAGGTGGTCCAGCAGCTCGATGTCGAGGAGGCGCCCGGCCTCGGCCAGCTCGGCGGTGATGCGGATGTCCTCGCCCGAGGGCGCGGGATCGCCCGACGGGTGGTTGTGCACGACCACGATGGCCGCGGCGCAGCTGCGGACCGCGTCGCGAAACACCTCGCCGACTCGCACCGACGAGCCCGCCAGGTTGCCGCGGTAGACCGTCCGTTCACCGACCACGACGTTCTTGGTGTCGAGCAGCAGGACGCGCAGCTCCTCGCGCTCCAGCGAGCCCATCGGCTCGAGCAGCGGCTCCGCGGCGTCGGCCGGCATGCGCACCACCCAATGCCCGGCCGGCCATTCGCGGATCCCGCGCCGACCGATCTCGGCCGCCGCCACCACGCGCGCGGCCGCGACCTCGGACAGCCCCGCCACGCGCAGCTCGACCTGGGTCGCTCGGGTGAGCGCGCGCACGGAGCCGAACCGGTCGAGCAGGCGGCGCGCCGTCCGCCGCGCCCCGGCACCGTCACCGAGCACCGCGGCCACGAGCTCCTCGCTCTCGCAGTGCTCGGGGCCCAGCCGCTCCAGCGCCGAGCCGGCGGAGCGTGCGCGCGCGGGTCGCAGGGGGATCGGATCGGTGTCCATCGGCCCCGACGATACGGATCGCCGATGACCGGCCGCTTACCGCCGGCTTATCGCTACACCGGTGGCTTCAGGACGTCGAAGCGGGCCAGCAGCACCAGCACGACCGAGATCGCGTTGAACGTCGCGTGCAGCGCGATCGGCGCCAGCAGGCTCTGCGTGCGGCGGTAGACCCAGGCGAGGGCGAAGCCGAGCAGCAGGATCGGCACGAAGGCGGCGATGGACAGGTGGATGAGCGCGAACAGCAGGGTGGAGCCGATGAACGCCCAGCGCACGCCGCCCTCACGCAGCCAGGCGTTGAAGACGATGCCCCGGAAGAACAGCTCCTCGGCCACCGGGGCCAGGATGATGACCACCAGCACCACCAGCCACGGATCGACCGTCTCGACCGCGCGCTCGGCCAGCTGCGTGTCCACCTCCACCCCGAGCGCCTGGAGGAGCGCGATCACGGCGGCGCCGACCAGGTTGCCCACGATCCACATGCCGATGCCGGCCAGCACGCCGACCACGATCGCGTGCAGGGCGCTCCGGCCCGTCCACGCCGGCAGGCCGGCCAGGGCCCGTGGACGGAGGACGAACCCCCAGCTCACCAGCAGCAGCGCGACCGGGGTCGAGAGCAGCACGACGGCCGCGCCCAGGGGCGTCAGCTCGCCCCCCTCTCCGGCGAGGGCCAGCGCGTCGTTGCCGAACGGGATCTGGAAGATCGTCGCCACCACCACCACGAGGGCGAGCAGGAGCAGCACGGACGGGCCGCGGTAGCGCTCGGGCGGCAGGTAGTGACGAACCCGGATCTGCCGGGTCGCGGCGTAGACCAGGCCGGCCACGAAGGCGAGGGCCCCCGCCAGGGCGAGCCAGCCGAGCAGCCGCTCGTCGGCGTCCAGCTGTCCCGAGGCCGCCATGGCGCGGGCGCTCGTGGCCGCGACCGCCAGGATCCCGCCACCGATTCCCAGCAACGGGCCGGGCCAGCGCGGCATTCGAACCGTGTCGGGACCGAGAACCGGGTGCGGCCCGGTGGGCAGCGTGCCGCCGTCAGCGGCTCGATCCGGCCCCACGAACGGCGGCTCGCTCAGCCGCTCAGGTGTTGGTCGTGTTCGTCGCGCGCCGGAGCTGCGTGTGCTCGGCCGTGGCCTCCTCGGTGGCCAGGGTCACCGGCTCCTCGGCCGGGCGGCTGGCCGCGGCGGCCCGTCGCGGGGCGCGCGCCGGGCGCTCGAACTCCCGCCCGCAGTACGCGCACAGCGGCCAGGTCGGATCGGCCAGGCGGTTGCAGGACGGGCAGACCCGGTGCAGGCGCGTGCGGCAGTTGGGGCAGACCAGCCAATCGGCGTCGACGCGGTCGCGACACACCGGGCACAGCTCGTTCTTCTCGACCTCGGCCAGCAGGCTCTCCTCGGCCAGCGAGCGCTCGTACACCTCGGCCAGGGTCTCGCGCGGCCGGACGATCAGGTACAGCACCACGGCGAAGACGAAGAGCAGCGGCGTGAAGAAGATGATCAGCGCCGCGGCGAAGTACGGCAGGATCGGGTTCTCGGTGCGCGCCTGCATGTCGCGGAAGGCCCAGTACGCGGTGCCGAGCCACAGGAGCACGACGTAGATCACGATCAGCTGGCTCGCCAGCTGCACGATCGGATTGCTCAGGAAGCCGTTCCAGAACTCGCCGATCGGTTCGAGAATCGCGTCCATCTACCTTCGCGGGAGCCTCGTCTGCGGGGGGAGCGCGCCGTACGGCGCGAGAGGGAATGCTAGCACGCCACGTGCCGTGGAGCCTCCGACGCCATGGCCGATCCCGCCGCCATTCACCGAGCCGCGCCGCCGCCCACCGGCGTCGCGCCACGGGCGGCCAGGGTCGTCAGCGTCGCCACCAGCAGCCGATGCTCCTCGGCAAGCACGCGGGCGGCCAGCGTCTCGGCGTCGTCCCCCGGCCGGACGGCCACCCGGGCGGAGGCGATGATCGGCCCGCCGTCCAGCTCGGGCGTCACCTCGTGGATGGTCACCCCGGTCTCGGCGTCGCCGCAGGCCAGCACCGACCGATGGACCGCCATCCCCATCATCCCGGCCCCCCCGTGCGCCGGTAGCAGGCTGGGATGGATGTTGATGGTCCGACCGGCAAAGGCGGCGAAGTACGAGGGTCGCAGCAGCTGGTCGTAGCCGGCCAGCAGCCCCAGCTCGGCGCCGGCATCGGTCAGGGCGCGACCGACCGCGGCGTCGCGAGCCGCCGCATCGGGGAAGTCGCCGCGTCGCAGGACCATGGCGGGGACGCCGTGTGCCGCCGCCACCTCGAGGGCGCGGACAGCGGGCCGGTTGCTGATGACCAGCACCGGCTCCAGCCCCGGGACGCGCGCGTCCAGGACCGCCTCCAGGTTCGAGCCGCGCCCGGAGACCAGGACGCCGAGCCTCACGTGAAGCGGACGCGGGGCGCGGAGCCGTCCGCCTCCACCACCAGACCGATGCGCCGCGCCTCCGGCACGGCGTCGAGCGCGGCGTCGGCCTGGTCCGCCGCGACCACCACCGTCAGCCCAACCCCGACGTTGAAGGTGCGGACCATCTCGGTGTCCTCGATGTCGCCCCGCGACTGGATGAGGTTGAAGATGGGCGGCACCGGCCACGATCCGGTGTGGACCTCCACGCCGAGGCCGTCCGGCAGGGTGCGCGGCACGTTGCCCTCCCATCCCCCGCCGGTGATGTGGGCCATGGCACGGACGTCCGCCACGCGCCGCAGCGCCCGCACCTCGTCCAGGTAGGACCGATGCGGCTGGAGCAGGGCATCGCCGATGGTCCCGCCCCCGTGCGGCATCGGCTCACGCCACACCGTCTCCGGCAGCACCCGCCGGGCGAGCGTGTAGCCGTTGGTATGCAGCCCGGACGAGGGGAGGCCCAGGAGCGCGTCACCCGGGCGGACGCGGGATCCGTCGATGAGTCCCGCCCGCGACACCACCCCGACGATGAAGCCGGCCAGGTCGTAGTCGTCACCGTCGTACACGTCCGGCATCTGGGCGGTCTCACCGCCGATCAGGGGGATCCCGGCCGCGACACACCCGGCCGCGACGCCACCCACGATCTCCGCCACCACATCGGCTCGAAGGTCGCCGAGCGCCAGGTAGTCGAGGAAGAACAGCGGTTCGGCGCCGGTCACCAGGATGTCGTTGAGGCAGCAGTGCACCAGGTCGACGCCGATGGTGTCATGCCGGCCCAGCCCGAGCGCGACCTTGAGCTTGGTGCCCACGCCGTCGGTGCTGCTGACGAGCACGGGATCGGGGTGCACCGACGGGTCGAAGCGGAAGAGGCCGGCGAAGCCACCGACCCCGCCCAGGACCGCGGGGGTCGCCGTGGCGGCCGCGGCCCGCGCGATGCGCTCGACGGCCCGCTCCGCCTCGGCCACGTCCACGCCCGCCTGGCGGTAGGTTCGCACCATCGCTCAGCGACGCTCCATGGCGAGCTTGTCGAGCTCCATCGGCACGGCGGTCGGATAGCGCCCGTCGAAGCAGGCGGTGCAGTGCCCGCCCGCACCCGTGCCGTTCGCGCCGCGGATGGCGGCCAGCAGGCCCTCGCGCGACAGGAAGCCCAGCGAGTCGGCACCGATGACGCGGCGGATGGCCTCGGTGGCGTGCGTCGCGGCGATCAGCTCCCCCCGCCGTCCGGTGTCGACGCCCATGTAGCACGGATGCCGCATCTCCGGCGAGTGGATCCGGACGTGCACCTCGGCGGCGCCGGCGCGGCGCAGCAGGTTGACGATGGGCCCCGTGGTCGTGCCGCGCACGATCGAGTCGTCGACGACCACGACCCGCTTGCCGGAGAGGAGCTCCGGGAGCGGGTTGAACTTGAGCCGAACCGCCTCCTCCCGTCCGTCCTGGATGGGCTGGATGAAGGTGCGTCCGACGTAGCGCGACTTGATCAGCCCCTCGCGGTAGGGCAGCCCGCTCTCCTCGGCGTAGCCGATGGCCGCCGGGATGGCGGAGTCGGGGACGGCGATGACCAGGTCGGCATCCGGGGTCGGCTGCTCGCGCGCCAGCACGCGACCCATCTCCAGCCGCGCCTCGTACAGCAGCCGCCCGCCGATGAGGCTGTCGGGGCGGGCGAGGTACACGTACTCGAAGACGCACAACCGCTCGCGCTCCGGGCTTGCCAGCGACGAGTGGTGGGAGTGCACGCCGCCGGCATCGATGGTGACGACCTCTCCCGGCTCGATGTCGCGCACCAGCCGGGCCCCCATCGCGTCGAGCGCGGTGCTCTCGGAGGCGATGGCCCAGCCGCCGTTCGGCAGCCGCCCCAGGGCCAGCGGCCGGAAGCCGACCGGGTCGCGCCCGGCGACGAGCGCATCGGCCGTGAGCATGGTGAACGTGAACGCCCCCGTGGCGCGGTGGAAGGCATGGTCGACGCGCTGCCCCCACGTGCGCCCCGGCGCGTGGGCGATGAGGCGCGCCAGCACCTCGGTATCCGACGTGGAGGCGAAGTCGATCCCCTGCTCCGACAGCTCGTCGCGCAGCCAGCGCGCGTTGGTGAGGTTGCCGTTGTGGCCGAGCATCAGCTCCCCGCGGTCCGAGGTGGCGTAGACCGGCTGCACGTTCGGCAGCGTGTTCGAGCCGGTGGTGCTGTAGCGCGTGTGGCCGATGGCCGCGAGCGGCGGCCGCGCCTCCCGGCCCTCCTCGAGCCGCACCAGCGTCTCGGCGTCGAAGACGCCAGCCACCAGGCCCAGGCGCTTGTGCAGCGAGAGGCGCTCACCGTCGCTGACCGCGATGCCGGCGGACTCCTGCCCCCGATGCTGGAGCGCGTGCAGACCCAGGAACGCCAGGCGCGCCACGGGAGCGCCGGGCGACCAGACGCCGACGACGCCGCACTCCTCGCGCGGACCGTGGGGACGGTAGGTGGGTGGAAGCGGGTCGATCGAAGTCAGCGGCAGCGCGATCGACGAATGCACGGCGTGATCAGGGGACGCGGTGCGGGGACGGCACGACCGCATGATATCCGAGGTCGGGGCCCTCGGGACGCTCGTGACGACGGATCGAGCGCTTCCGGCCGAGCGTACTCCGCGAGTACTGCACCAGTCCGCACCAGCGGCCCGGAGGGGCTTCGCGGCGCCGGTGCGGGGACGCACTCCGGGACCATCGGGCCATGGTGGAGGATGACCCCGCGGGCCAGACTCGTCGTCGTGCTCACCTTCGTCCGTGCCCTGGGCTTCCTGGCACCCTTCGCCGTCGCGGCCGTCGTGACCATCGGTCTCGGCGTGGCGGCCCAGACCGAGCCAGGCGAACGCTTCAAGCTCGTCGCGGTGCTCGCCACCGCGGCCGCCGCCGGGATGACGACCATGGCGCTGCTGGCGTGGAGCTACGTCGGCTGGCGCCTCAATAGCATCGCTCGGGCGCTGGAGGGCACGCTCGAGAACGACGAGCCCATCGAGCTCAGGGAGTCGGGCATCCCGGCCGAGCGGCGCCTGGCCCGCGCGTTCAACGCGACGGCCGGCGCCTTCTTCCAGACCGAGGCCCGCGCCACCCACGATCGGCTGACCGGCATTCCGAACCGCGAGACGCTGCTCGCGACCCTCAACGTCGAGATCGAGCGCGCCGCGCGCCACTACAAGCCGCTGAGCGTCGCCTTCATCGACATCGACCGCTTCAAGCCCATCAACGACACCTACGGCCACAAGTCGGGCGACGCGGTCCTGCGCCAGGTGGCGACCATCATCGCCGACGCCATCCGCATCAGCGACACCTTCGGCCGGTACGGCGGCGAGGAGTTCATGCTCATCCTGCCCGAGACGACGCCCGATGACGCGGTCGGCCTGGCCGAGGAGCTGCGGGCGCTGGTCATGCAGGAGCCCCTGCGGGTCGCCGACGGCCAGACCATCCAGGTCACCATCAGCGTCGGCATCGCCGGTGGACGCGGCTCCGAGCTGCAGCTCGACATGCTCGTCGACCGGGCCGATGCGGCCATGTACGCGGCCAAGTCCCTGGGCCGCAACCGCACCTACCAGTTCCGCGACGTCGACGAGGAGGCGCCCGTCCGGCGCGCGCCGATCTCCGCCGAGCGCCGGGCGCAGGCGGACGCCATCGGCCGCTGGGCCAGCGACACCGCGACGCAGGCGCTCGCCTCGGTCCTGGCGCCGCAGCCCCATCATCGCGGCCGGCCCTCCGACATGATCGCCTCGCTGGCCACCGGCATCGGGCTGGAGATGGGCCTGCCGGGGGAGGAGATCGAGCGGATCCGGATCGCGGCCCTCCTCCACGACCTGGGCAAGATCGCCATCCCGGACGAGATCCTCGACAAGCCGTCGACCCTGTCCGACGCCGAGTGGCAGGCCATCGGCGAGCACCCGCGCATCGGCCAGGTGATCCTCGAGCAGGCATCGAGCCTGCGCGAGGCCATCCCGGTCGTCCTGCACCACCACGAGCGGTTCAACGGCGGCGGCTACCCGCACGGCCTGCGCGGCAACGAGATTCCGCTCGGCGCGCGCATCGTGGCGGTGGCCGACGCCTACCACGCCATGGTCCACGACCGACCCTACTCGAGCGCGCTGACGCACGAGGAGGCGCTCGAGGAGCTGCGCCGCAACGCCGGGACGCAGTTCGATCCCGAGGTGGTCCGCGTCTTCACCGGCGTGTTCTCCCAGGCGGTGCCACCCGATGGCCTGGAGGAGGTGTACCGCCTGCACGAGCGCGCCCGCGGCGGGCTGGTCCACCTGGATCCCGCGCCGGCGGCGCTGACCGACGTCGCGGAGGCCGCCACCGACACCAGCGCGCCGAAGCGCGCGCCGGCCAGGCGCTCCTCCCGGCGTGGGCGCGTCCGGACCGGCGAGGCGTCCGGCTGATGCGGCGCCTCCTGCTCGTCCTGGCGATCGGAGCGGCGCTCGTGGGGGCGCCGTCTCGCGTGTTCGCGGCAAGCAACGACCTCGTCGGGGCGCAGGTGTCGCCGACGTCGGGCACCACGGCGACGACCTTCACCTTCACCGTCCGCTACGACGGCCGCTTCGCCCCGACCGCCGTGGTGGCGAACGCCGGCCCGGTCGTCGTGGCCCTGGTGCGCGTTGCCGGCACCGAGCTCGACGGCACGTGGCGCGGCTCGAGCCGGCTCCCGGCCGGCACGTGGCCGGTCACCTTCACGGCGTCCGTGCTCCAGGGCAGCGCCCCCTCGCTCGCCGGCCCGACGTTGACGGTCCTGGCACCGACCCCGGCGACCGCAGCGCCATCCACCTGGTCGGCGCCATCGAGCACCGGCGGCTCGACCATCGACGCGGGCACGCCGGGCGGAGGCGCGGTGGCGTCGTCGCCACCCGCGGTTGCGCCCGTCGCGTCCAGCGTGGCCGCGCCGGCCACGCCGGCGACCGGGCCCGTGGCCTCGGCTCCGGCGCAGGTCGCCGCACCATCCTCCGGCGCCGGCGGCAGGGCGGGCGCGCCGGCGATCCCCGCTCCCGGTGCCGGATCCGCGGCCGCCGTGCCCGGCGGACCGTCGGCGTCGAGCCCGGGTGGCGCCGATCCGAGCGGCGGGCCGCAGGCCGCTCCGGCGGTCCCGGCCGGCTCCGCTGCCGCGTCGCCCGCTTCGGTGTCCCGGCCAGGCAGCGGCGCCGACGACCTCGGAGGAGCCGCGCTCGTCCTGGGCCTCGCCGGCCTCGCCATCGTCGCCGTCGGCGGCAGCGGCCTGCTCGTGCTCGCCGCTCGCCGGCGTCGGGCGACCACCGCCCCGGACGGCGACAGCGCAGCCGCGACCAGCGCGGCCGCCGCGGTGGTCGAGCGGCGGGCGCTGCGTCGTGCGCGCATGCGCCTGGACGAGGATCCGATCGTCGCCGCCATGGGGCTGCCGGACGGCGACAGCGCCGCCCAGCGACGGGTCCGCCGAACCGCGAGGAAGGACCGACCCCGCTAAGCGGCGCGCCAGGCGTCCGTCAGACGGTCGACCGCCACGTCCAGGAGCCGGTCCCCGACGCGAATGCGCAGGCGCTCGCCGCCCACCGTCCCGAGGCGACGCGCAGTCATCCCACTCGCCGCCATTCGCCACGCCTCGGTCGAGGCGATGGTGACCAGCACCCGACCGACCCGCTCGCCGAACAGCGCGGCGGTGGGATACGTGGAGGAGATCGCCAACTCGGCGCCGATGCCGGCGGCGATCGCCATGCGGGCCATGGCCACCCCGAGGCCGCCGACCGATGCGTCATGGGCCGCGCGGATGGCGCCCGCGTCGGCGAGCTCGAGCAGCCCACGCACCGTCGTCACCGCGGCCGGCAGGTCGAGCGCCGGCACCCCGCCACGCTGCCCTCGACGCCAGGCGAGCTCCGAGCCCGCGAGGGCCGCCGGCTCATCACCCGGCTCGCCCAGCAGCCACACCTCGTCCCCCGCCTGCCACGCGGGCCGCAGCACGCGAGCCCGATCCTGCAGGAGGCCGACCGTGCCGACGACCGGGGTCGGCAGGATCGGTCCGGCCGGCGTCTCGTTGTAGAGGCTGACGTTGCCGGACACGACCGGGAGCTCGAGGGCACGGCAGGCATCGGCGATGCCATCGATCGCCCGCTCCAGCTGCCAGGCTCCGAGGTCGGTCTCCGGGGAGCCGAAGTTGAGGCAGTCGGTGACCGCGATCGGTGTCGCCCCCATGCAGGCGACGTTCACGGCGCCCTCCAGCACCGCGGAGCCACCAGCCAGGTACGGGTCCAGTGCCCCGAGCCGGGCCGGCCCCGGGCCGTCGATGGCCAGCGCGATCGCGCGGTCCGTGCCCTTGATGCGCAGGACGGCGGCATCGGCACCGGGGCCCACGACGGTGTTCGTGCCGTTCATGTGGTCGTAGCGGCGCCAGATCGGCTTGCGGTCGCGCGCGTTCGGCGACCCGAGCAGCTCGAGGAGCGTGTCGACCTGCGGCGCCTCCGCGGCAAGCGGCCCCAGCTCCGCGTCGGGCACGGGTGCGGCGGCACCGCTGATCGGGTAGCGCGGCGCGTCGTCCGCCAGGGCGCGGCCGGGAACCTCGCACACGACCGTTCCGCGGAACGCCGCGCGCACGACCGGCTCATCGATCACCTGCCCGATCCGCGCCGCCGCCAGGTCGTACCTGGCGAACACCGCCTGGACCTCTGTGACTCGGTCGGGCGGGACGACCAGCAGCATCCGCTCCTGCGACTCGGAGAGGAGCAGCTCGTAGGCCGTCATCCCCTCCTCGCGCTGCGGCACCGCTTCGAGCTCGACCTGGGCTCCCACGCCGCCACGCGCCGTGAGCTCCGCCAGCGCGCAGGTGAGTCCGGCGGCGCCGAGGTCCTGCATGGCGACCACCGCGTCGCCGCGCGCCAGCTCCAGGCACGCCTCCATCAGCAGCTTCTCCAGGAACGGGTTGCCGACCTGGACGGCCGGGCGGCGCTCCTCGCGGTCGTGGCCGAGCGTGGCGGATGCGAACGACGCCCCCTGGATGCCATCGCGGCCGGTGGCCGAGCCGACCAGCAGCAGCACGTTCCCGGGGCCGGCCGCGCGCGCCAGCGTGATCTCGTCGTGGCGCGCGATCCCGACGCACATGGCGTTCACGAGCGGGTTGCCGGAGTACGAGGGGTCGAAGATCACCTCGCCCCCCACGTCCGGGATGCCGATGCAATTGCCGTAGCCGGCGATCCCGGCGACCACACCGCCAAGCAGGTAGCGGTTGCGGTCGGCCGTCGCCTCATCGGTCTCCCCGTCGGCATCGGGCGGGCCGAAGCGCAGCGAGTTGAGCAGCGCGATCGGTCGCGCGCCCATGGTGAAGATGTCACGGATGATGCCGCCCACGCCGGTGGCCGCGCCCTGGTACGGCTCGACGGCCGAGGGGTGGTTGTGGGACTCCACCTTGAAGACCACGGCCAGGCCGTCGCCGATGTCGACCGCCCCCGCGTTCTCCCCCGGTCCGACCAGCACCCGCGGCCCGGTGGACGGCAGGCGGCCGAGGAGGGGGCGCGAATGCTTGTAGGCGCAGTGCTCCGACCACATCGCGCCGAACATGCCCAGCTCGACCTCGTTCGGCTCACGGCCGAGCGCCTCGACGATGAGGTCGACCTCCGCGTCGGTGAGGCCGTGGCGCGCCGGGGCGAGGGTCATGCGATCAGATGCGCGGCGACCCCACCGGTGCGTCCTTGCCGACCTCGACCAGGATGGCGCCGATGGCGGCCGCGGCCGTGCCCAGGAACAGCAGCAGCACGTCCACGCCCGCGGGCCGGATCAGCAGCCGGTCGAGGCCCATCCCGAACCCGACGAGCAGGACGGCCAGGATGACGAGGCGCAGGTGCGGCACCTCGGGCATCGACGCGGCGAGGAACACCGTCGCCGCCACGCCCAGGAGCGCGACCAGCAGGACCAGGTCGATGGCGATCAGCGCGTGGGTGAACATGCCGATGATCAGCCCCAGCGCGGCGAGCAGCGCCCCGCCCCCGATGAGCCACCCGGACAGCATCACCGGCATGCTGAACGGGAGATCCACCGTCGGACGGTCCTGCGTCCCACCGCGCGGTCGCGGGACGGTCGCCGACGCCGGTGGCGGTTGCACGGGCGGCGGCGCGGCGGCGGCTGCCGGGCGCGGCTCGGCCCGCGTCGGCTCCTCGACCCACGGCTCGTCGTCGGCGGCCGCCATCGGCCGGTCGGGCGCGCTCTCGCGCGGGCGGGCAGGTTCGGCGGGGGGCTCGGCGATGGGCTCCACGGCCGGCTCGACGGGCCGGCTCGGCGGCTCCTCGCGCGGCGGCGCTTCGCGGGTGGCCCCCCAACTGGCCTCGTCGGGCTCGGGCCATGCCGGTGCCGGCGGCAGCTGGGTCTCCGCCTCCTCGTCGATGGGGCTGCCGCAGGTCGGACAGAACAGCGCCGTCTCGTCGACCTCGGTGCCGCAGTTCGGGCAGTAGCGCAGCATCGGTCGCTAGCTCCTCGCGAACCGGGTGAGCGAGCCGATCAGCACGATGAGCCCGGCCAGGAAGAAGATGATCCCCGCCGGCGTGAGCACGCGCAGCATGCTCACCAGGTCGCCGCCCAGGTTCCCGAACACCTCGACGACCAGGAACAGCACCACCAGGCCGACGGCCCACAGCAGGGCGATGGCAAGGCCCACGGCCTGGAGCAGGCCCGGCCGCGCCCGCATGAAGCCGGCGATGGCGAGGCCGAGGAGGAGCAGCGCGAGGATCGGCGAGGCGGCCGCGAAGCCGAAGTACGCCTGGTCCGCCAGGGTCCCGGCGACGTCGGGGTAGCCGTTCCAGAACGCGATGCCGTAGCCGTCGCCGCCCATCGCGCGGTCGAGCAGCGAGCCGCTGCCGTAGGCGAAGGGCAGCAGGTACGCGGTGATGATCCCCACCAGCCCGATGAGCAGCACCACCGGCCCGAGGATCGCGCCACGCCGCTCGGCGACCGGCGCCGCCTCCTCGGGGGTCGCCACGGCCGGCGGCACGTACCCGGGGGCCGTTCCACGGAGGTTCGCGCCGCAGTTCTGGCAGAAGGCCACCCCGGCGCGGTTGTGCGTCCCGCAGCGCGGGCAGGCCTGGGTTCCCTCCGGCGTCCCCGGGCGCTCCACGGTGGTCGAGACGCCGGCCGCCACCAGGCGCTGGCCGCAGTTGCGGCAGAAGGCGAGGCCCGGCCGGTTCTCGGTCCCGCAGCGCGGGCACTGCGTGCTCTCTCCGGTGACGCTCTCGGCTGGCGGCACCACCTGGGCCGGCTCCGTGGGGGGCTGCGTCACGGCCGATGCGGCCGCCGGAGCGGCGGCCGGGTACGCCTCGACCTCGCTCGGCGTCGGCTCGCTCGGCGGCTCGGTCCACTGGTCGCGCGCCGGGGCCTCGGTGGGCCAGGTGTCGGAGGTGCCGCTGCCGGCCACCGGCGGTTCGGTCGGCCAGCTCTCCACGGCGGCGGCGTCGCGCGTCGGCGGCTCCGTCGACCAGGATGGCTCGGCCGGCGTGGGCGCGGAGTCCTGGCTGGGCCAGCTCTCGATGTCGGCGGCCGCGGGCTGGGCCGCGGTGGCGTCCTCCGCGTCAGCGGGGGCGGGCTCGTCCCACGCGGACGGCGGCGGCGGAGCGGCCTCGGGCTCGCTCACCTCGGCCGCGTCGGCCGTGGACGTGGCATCGGCATCGGTGCCGAGGTCGGTGGTGGTGTCGGCCGTCCCGTCGGGCTCCGCGGCGGGCCGGGTGGCCTCGTCCTCGCTCGGCCAGTCGCGGCGGTCCCGGTCGTCGTTGTCCATGCGAGTCATCGCCTCCCTGGGGGCCGGCTCAGAGGTTCCGGCCGATCATAGCCGACGCTCGGCGGCCGCCGGCTGATGCTGCAGCCAGCGTTCCAGCGAGCGGAAGAGGCGCAGCCCGTCCGTGCCGCCCACCTCGGCCTCCGCCGCGCGTTCGGGATGCGGCATCAGGCCCAGCACGTTGCCGCGCGGGTTGACGATCCCCGCGATCCCGCGCTCGGATCCGTTCGGGTTCGCGGCCGCCGTCACCCCGCCGGTCGCATCGGCGTAGCGCAGCACGACTCGCCCGGACGACTCCAGCCCGTCGAGCGTGGCGGCATCCGCGACGTAACGGCCCTCACCGTGCGAGATCGGCAGGCGGATGACCTCACCCTCGTCCAGGTCGCCGAGCCAGGCCGGAGCCGACGCGGGAAGCTCGACGCGCAGCCACTGCCAGTCGCAGCGGAACTCCAGGTGGTCGTTGCGCATCAGCGCCCCGGGCAGCATCCCGGCCTCGGCGAGGACCTGGAAGCCGTTGCAGGAGCCGATGACGGGGCCGCCCGCCGCCGCGAAGGCCTCCACCGACGCCATCACCGGCGAGAAGCGCGCGATGGCGCCGGTCCGCAGGTGATCGCCGTGGGCGAATCCGCCGGGCAGCACCACGGCGTCGGGCGAGCCGAGATCGGTCTCCGCGTGCCACACCGTCCACGCCTGCCAGCCCAGCACCGACTGCGCCACGTGGAGGAAGTCGCGCTCGCTCCACGTTCCCGGGAAGACGACCACCGCCACGCGCGGCGCGGCGGCAACCAGCGCCGTCATGCCGGCATCGCCGGCTCCGCGTCCTGCTGCTCGTCGGCGCGGAGCTGCCAGGTGGCCGTCTCGGTCACCGGGTTGGCCAGCAGGCGGCGGCACATCTCGGCCACGGTCGCCTCGGCCGCGGCGGGATCGACCGCCTCGAAGGCGATCCTCAGGAGCTTGCCCGACCGCACGTCCCCCACGCTGGCGTAGCCCAGCGAGCGCAGGGCGCTGGCGATCGTCTGGCCCTCGGGATCGGCGATGCCGCCCTTCAACGCGACGTGCACCTCGGCGAGCCAGCGCATCGGGTTCGCGCTCAGGCCTCCCAGGCGCGCCCGGTCAGGCGCTCGTAGGCGGCCACGTAGCGGTCGCGGGTGCCGGCGATGACGTCGGCCGGCAGCTCCGGCGCGGGGGGCTCCTTGTTCCATCCGGAGTCGGCGACGAAGTCGCGCACGAACTGCTTGTCGAAGCTCGGCGGGCTCATGCCCGGCTCGTAGCGATCGGCGTCCCAGAAGCGGCTGGAGTCCGGCGTCAGCACCTCGTCGATCAGCGCCAGCCGGCCGTCGATGTGGCCGAACTCGAACTTCGTGTCGGCCAGGATCAGCCCGACCTCCTCGGCTCGCCGCGCACCGGCCTCGTACAGCGCGATCGAGCGCTCCTCGAGCTCGCGCGCCAGCTCCGCGCCGACCATCTCGGCCAGCGTCTCGCGGCTGATGTTCTCGTCGTGCCCCACCTCGGCCTTGGTCGAGGGCGTGAAGATCGGCTCGGGGAGGCGGTCCGCCTCCTGCAGGCCGTCGGGCAGGCGCTGGCTGCAGACCGTCCCCTGCTTCCGGTACTCCGCCCAACCCGACCCGGCCAGGTAGCCGCGCACCACGCACTCGACGTCCACGCGCTGCGCGCGCCGCACGACCATGGAGCGCGACGCCATCTCCGGCGTCCGGGCGGCCTCCGGGAGGTCCGCGACGTCGGCGGAGACGAAGTGGGTCGGGCCGAGATCGGCCAGCTCCGCGAACCACCATGCCGAGAGGCGGGTGAGCACGGCGCCCTTGTCCGGGATCGGCTGGTCGAAGACCACGTCGAAGGCCGACAGCCGGTCGGTCGCCACCAGCAGCAGGTGCTGCGGGTCGATCTCGTACGTCTCGCGCACCTTCCCGCGGTGCACCAGCGGCAGCCCCTCGAGCCGGGTCGTGGTGATGGTCATGGGAGGTCCTCGCTCTTGCCGTCGTCGGGTTGTCGCTCGTCCGGGAGGATGAAGCCTTCCGGTGGCAGCTGCAGGCGGTGCCGCGCCATGGTCTCCACCCGATCGAGGATCGAGAGGATGATGAGGATCAGCAGGGTACCGACGATGGCGACGACGTAGAGCCGCGCCCCGGCGGCGGTGCCGATCGCGGCCACCGACCACAGGCTGGCCGCCGTGGTGAGGCCGCGGATGTGGCCGCGGTGCTGGAGGATGGTCCCGGCACCGATGAAGCCGATGCCCGACACGATCTGCGCGGCGATGCGCGTCGGGTCCACCTGGTCCCCGGTGAAGCCGTAGGCGCTGACGATGGTGAACAGCGCCGCGCCGAGCGAGACCAGGCTGTGGGTTCGGAATCCGGCCGGCTGTCGATGGAGCTCACGCTCGAAGCCGATGACGGCCCCCAGGATCAGCCCGACCGTCAGGCGCAGGGTGAGGTCGAGCTGGACCTCGAGAGACAGCTCCGGAGTCATCGGTCGATCGGTCGCTCCCGTGTGGCCGGCTGCTGATCGGTCGACGGCTCGGCGGCGAGCAGACGGCTCCACGTCGCGCAGCTCCACGCGCGAAGCGCCCCGCCCCCGAGGACCAGGCACAGCCAGATCGCCACGAAGCCTACCAGCAGCAGCAGCGGCGCCGCGTCGATCCCCGACCCGAGCTGGACCTCGATCGGCGCCCACAGGACGCGCAGCAGCGCGGTCGCGACGACGAGGTAGAGCCCGCCGACGACCGGCCCGACGATCGTCTGCACCACCGACGCCGGTGCCGTCTCCAGCAGCCGCTGCGGAGCCGCCAGCGCGGACCTGCCGAATCGGTCGGTCGCGAGGCCCAGCCGCACGGCGGCGGCGCCCCACGCACTGCCGGCGAGGACCAGGATCACGGCCGCGGCCAGGTAGGGCCACAGCCGGAGCGCGACGCGCACGACCGGCGGGAGCGCGCCGCTCGGTGCGTTGAACTCCTGCGGACCGATCACGACGAGCGTCGTCGAGGCGGCGATCAGCACCGCGATCGCCGGCGCGACGGCGACGAGCTGCACCGATGCGGCGCCCTCGACCTGCTCGAGGGACGGGCGCGGCTGCAGGGCCAGGCGCCGGATCAGCGACGCGTCGCCGTACGCGGCCAGGGCGAGGGCGACGAGCAGCACGCCGACGGCGGCGACCCCCAGCGCCACCGCGTTCCACGGCCAGGAGCCCGAGCTGAAGATCGCCTGGCCGGCGTACGTCAGCTCCGAGGTGGTCGGTGGGCGCGCGACGCCGGCGACCAGCGGGATCCAGCCGACCGTCCCGATCCAGCCCAGGGCGGCGGGAAGCCAGAGTCCCGGCCGCTCGGCCACGTCGTCGATGCCCCCCGACGCCGCCGCGAGCCAGCCGGTCATGCGGTGCCGGTGCTACTCGACGCCGTCGCCGCCGAGGCCGAGCGCGCGGTAGGTGGCGTCGATGCCGGCCAGGTGGTGGTCGAGGTCCATGGCGCGATCGATGTCGTCCGGCGTCAGCCACTCGGCGACGGCCGGGTCGGCGCGCAGGGCCGCGGCGAAGGTCGCGTCGCCGGCCCACGCCTGCCTGGCCGCCGCCTGGACCAGCCGGTAGGCCGCCTGGCGGTCCGCGCCCCTGGCGACCATGGCCAGCAGCAGCGCCTCGGAGTACACCATCCCGCCGGTCTGCTCCAGGTTCGCCCGCATCCGATCGGCGTCGACCTCGAGGCCGTCCAGCAGGTCCGCCAGCGTCCGCGTGGCGTAGGCGGCGACGCCGAGGGCCCGCTCGAAGATGAAGCGCTCCGCGGAGCTGTGGCTGATGTCGCGCTCGTGCCAGAGCGCCATGTTCTCGAGCGCCACCAGCGCATCGGCCCGAAGGAGGCGGGCCATGCCGGTGACGCGCTCGGCCAGGATCGGGTTGCGCTTGTGCGGCATGGCGCTGGATCCCTGCTGGCCCGAGCCGAAGGGCTCGAACGCCTCGCCGACCTCGGTGCGCTGGAGGTGCCTGATCTCGACCGCGATCCGCTCCAGCGTCCCGCCCAGGATGGCGAGGGCGGTCAGCAGCTCGGCGTGCCGGTCACGGCTGACGACCTGCGTTGGCGCCGGATCCACGGCCAGGCCCAGCCCGTCGAGCACGTGGCGCTCGACCTCGGCCGTCACGTTGGCGTGGGTGCCGACGGCCCCCGAGATGGACCCGGTGCCGACCGCCTCGCGGGCGCGCTCCAGCCGCTCGGCGTCCCGCTGCAGCTCGGCGAACCAGCCGGCGGCCTTGAAGCCGAAGGTGATCGGCTCCGCGTGGATGCCGTGGCTGCGACCGACCATCGGCGTCTCGCGGTACTGGAGGGCGAGCCGTCGCACGACCTCCACCAGCCGATGCAGCTCCCGCTCGACCACGGTGGCCGCCTCGCGCAGCACGACCGCCGTGGCCGTGTCCAGCACGTCGGAGCTGGTCAGGCCGTAATGCAGCCACCGGCCCTCGGGGCCGAGCCGCTCGGTGACCGAGCGCAGGAAGGCGATGACGTCGTGCTGCGACTCCTGCTCGATTTCGCGCGCGCGGGCCGGATCCACGTCGCCGGCGGCGGACCGGATCCGCTCCCAATCGGCGTCCGGCACCAGGCCGGCATCGCGCCACGCCTCGACCGCGAGCAGCTCGATGCGCAGCCACAGGTCGAGCTTGTGTCGCTCGCTGAAGATCTCTCGCAGCTCCGGGAGCGCGTAGCGATCGATCACGCGCGGGGGTCGATCCTCAGCTCGG
>DASSOH010000083.1:0-4298 GCA_035700865.1 Candidatus Limnocylindria bacterium
CGCGGTACCCGTCCATGTCGTGGCGCAGGAACGCGCGGAGTCGCTCGGTCGCCGCCTCCTCGCCGGCCGGCGGCAGGTCGTGGGGTGCCGGCGCACCGTCCAGGCGCGCTGCCTCGTCGGCTCGGGGCGCGAGCCGGTCGAGGCGGGCATCGGCGCGCGCCAGGATCGAATCCGGCGCCTCCTCCACGCGGGCGTCGAGCGCGCGACGGAACGGGGAGTACACGCGATATGGCTCACCGCCCGCCGTCCGCAGCTCATCAGGCGGCAGGATCCGCTGGTCGTCGACGAGGCGAAGGTCCAGGGCGTCCGCCACACGCCTGTCGCGCGCGACGGCGACCGGCTCCTCATCGGCCGCGGCGAAGACCGCGTCCGCCCCAACCGCGGCGGCGAAGTCGCGCACCACGATCTCAGGGCGGCCGCGCAGCACCGTCAGGCCGGAGCCCGCGGCACGCAGCCCTGCATCCAGCGCCCGCACGTTCGCATCGAACCATGCGACTCGACCCGGCGCCGCCGCATGAGCGAAGAGCACGTCGGCGTCGGCGACGAACACCGGCCATACCCGCTCGGCGCTCGAGGTGGCGGCCTCCAGCATCCGGTTGTCGTCGAGGCGCAGGTCGCGCCGGAACCAGGCGACGGCGCGGCGCGGCGTGGTGCTCACCTGTCCGGTACGAGGCACGCCCCGTGCCGGATCGCCGGGCAGTACGACCAGGTGATGCATCCCCATGCCCGGTATTTCACCTGGCACGCCCCTCACGTTGCGTTTGTGCACTTGGGTGCGTGCGCCGGCGCACGAAGCGCCCGGGAGTGCGTACCTCCGGGATGCGCGTGATCACTCGAGTACCCGACCTGCCGCATGGCAGGACGCTCGCGTGAATCTCGGTGCAGTCCGGTAACCGGGGTGGCCCGGCGAGGCGCGATTCCCGCTATCGCGACCGCGCGGAGGACGAGGAGGGAGTGTCCAAAGGCGCCGCCTCGTCGTCGTCGATGCGGGCGTGCCGCAGCCGTTCCCGCAGCTCTTCCACCAGGGGAGGCCGCGGCGCATCGGCAAGGGAGGCTCGAGGCTCCGCCGGCTCGGCCGGCGCATCGGTCTGGCGCGGGCCTTCGTCCGGCTGCTCCATCGGCGCATCCGTCGGTGCAGCCTGAGGAGCGTCGTCGACATGGCGCGGAGCCGAGCGGACCGCTCGCCGCAGCGCGCTGGCGCGGTCCTCCACGATCCGCTCCGCGATGCGACGGACCTCGGTGGTGAGCCACAGGTAGGCGGTCGAGTCCGGCGTGTAGTCGGCCTCCGCGAAGGCGTGGATCCGTCCGTCGCGCAGCAGCGCGTTGATCTGCTCGAACTGCGCCTGCGAGCCGCGCTGGTAGACGCCGAAGGCGAGGCCGCCGTTGGCGCGGACGACCGACCAGGCGGGGACGTCGGAGGGGCCGTCGGCGACGTAGATCATGTGCTCGAACGGGACGCGGCGAAGCTCGGCGGGCAGGTGCGAGTTGACGTGGATCTCGGGGTGCTTGTTCGTGCCCTTGTTGATCTCGAACAGCGCGCGGGTCTTGGACGTGTTGTCGATCTGGTAGCCCAGCGCCGTGATCTCGCGGCTCGGGAAGAGCTGGGACTGCGTGGGGCGGGCGTAGCCGGGTGGATGGTGCGCCTCCACGAACTCGCAGGCCCACACATCGGTGAGGTACGGGCGGACCGCGCTGCCCTCGATCATCGGGCGCAGGCCGGTGCTGACGACGTAGTGCTCGAGCGTGATGTCGGCGCGCTCGAAGGTCGGATCCTCCTCGACGGACCGCCGCAGCTGGTCCAGGAACTCCGGCATCCCCGGGTGGAAGGTCAGCTCCGCCCCGAGTTCCTGCAGGGTGGCGTTCGACAACCCGGCGAAGACGCCGGCGCGCACGTACTCGAGGATGTGGTTCAGGTACAGCGTGTCGTCGGCGACGCGGCGCGCGCCGTGGGCGAGGTAGAACTCGTGGAGCGCGTCCACCTCGGCCCAGAAGGTCCGCTCGTCGACGCCGTACGTCGCGAACAGCGGCGACTGCATGTTGCCCGGGATGAGGGTCTTGTCGAAGTCCCAGACCACGGCGATGACGGTCTGGCTGAACGGTGTCGGCATCACGCTCCTGGGCGCGCTGCTGTGCGCGCGGTCAACGGACGGCCAGTCTAGCCGCGCCGGTCAACGGCCCCGAATGGGCCGATGGTCACGTTCCGGCTCCATCGGCGAGCCCCATGCCGGCCGCCCGGGCGTCCTCCGCGAGCGCGTCGAGCGCCTCGTCGGAGTCCGCGGTCGACCGCAGCAGACCGATGACCCGGCTCAGCCCCAGCTCCGCGTACCGCGCCAGGTGCTCCTGGCGCGCGGGGCCTGGCTCGCGCCATTCCGGCGTGCCCCACCAAGCGTGGACGCTGACCGCGAGGGAGTCGGGGTCGCGGTCGATCTCCTCGCAGCGAGCGCGGATGGTCGGGAGCGCCTCCGCAACCTCGTCCGGGGACATCCCGTCGAGATTCAGCTCGTCGGCGTAGCGGGCGGCGAGGCGCCAGGTGACCTTCGGCCCGTTGCCGCCGACCATGATCGGCATGCCGGTCGGCTGGATCGGCTTGGGGAGGTTGATGGCATCGTGCACGGCGTGGTGCTCGCCCTCGTAGGTGGCGTGGATGTGCCTCCCCGGCTCGAGCATGCGGCTGATCACCTCCAGCGCGTCGTGCAGGCTCGCCAGCCGCTCCCGCGTCTCCGGGAAGCCGTACCCGTAGGCCAGCCATTCGTCGCGCTTCCAGCCCGCACCGATGCCAAGCTCGTAGCGGCCCCCGGAGATCGTGTCGAGGGTGGCGGCCATCTTGGCGGTGAGGGCCGGGTTGCGGAAGCCGTTGCAGATGACGACCTGGCCGAGCCGCACCCGCTCGGTGAGGGCCGCGAGCGCGGAGAGCGAGGTGAACGACTCGAAGGTGAGCTCGTCGGTCGGCTTCGGGACGGTGTGGAAGTGGTCGAACAGCCAGACCGACTCGGCACCGATGCGCTCCGCCTGTTTGGCCACCGCGACGGTGCGCGCCCAGGCGCGCTCCGGCTCCCAGCCGTCGTACTCGCCGGTCCACCCCTGGGGAACGATGACGCCCAACTTCATGCGGTGCCTCCGTCTGCGAGATCGGTGCCGAGGAGCCGGAGCAGGGCCTCGTGCACGCGACCGTTGCTCGACAGGATGCGCGGATCCGTCCAGCTCGGGCGGTTGTCGAGGTCGGTCATGCGGCCACCGGCCGCCGTCACGATCGCGTACGGCGCGGCCATGTCCCAGGGCGCGACGCCGTCCTCCACCATCGCCTCGGCCGATCCGGCGGCCACCAGCATGTGGCCCCAGAAGTCCCCGAAGCCGCGGCTGCGCCAGACCGATCGGGCCGCGCGCGCGACGCGGCCGTCGAGGGCGTTGACGCCCGCGTGCAGCAGCTGCGTCTCGTCCAGGCTGTCGACGGCCGAGACGCCGAGGGTCGACTCCTCGCCGCCACGGCGCAGCCACGCGCCATCGCCGGGAATCGCCCACCAGCGGCAGCCGAGGGCGGGTGCCGACGCCAGGCCCAGGACGGGTTCGTCGTCACGCACGAGCGCCAGCAGCGTGGCCCACACGTCGATCCCCCGCATGAAGTTGTGCGTCGCGTCGATCGGGTCCACCACCCAGCGGACGGCAGCCCCGGAGCCCGCGCCCCCGAACTCCTCGCCCTCGACGACGTGGGAGGGGAAGAGGTCACCGATGCGCTCGCGGAGGCGGCGCTCGACCGCCAGGTCGGCATCGGTCACCCAGGTGCGGTTCGGCTTGCGGCGCGCGGGCGCGCCGATGCGGAACTGCTCGAGCGCCAGCTCATCGGTCTCGTCGAGCAGCGCGTGCGCCGTCGCCGCGATGCGCCGCAGCTCCTCCGCGGCGCTCATCGGGCACGCTCCCGGAGCACGTCGAGCACGCGCTGCAGCGGGACGTCCCGGGCGGCGAGCAGCACCAGCAGGTGGTACAGCAGGTCCGCCGACTCGTTCGCCAGCTCCTCGTCGGTCCCCAGCGCACCGGCCAGCGCCACCTCCCCCGCCTCCTCGGTGACCTTCTCGGCCGGCCGTCGCGTCCCGGTCGCCAGGAGGCGGGCCGTGTAAGAGCTGGACGGGTCGGCGGCGCGACGGGAGCCGATCGTGCGCTCCAGCGCGGTCAGCACCGCGAGGTCGGGCGCCGGCAGGGCGCCCGCATCGGTGTCGAAGCAGGAGCGGGTGCCGGTGTGGCAGGTCGGGCCGGTGGCGGTGACCCGGTACAGGATGGCGTCGCCGTCACAGTCGACGGCCATG
>DASSOH010000084.1:0-3286 GCA_035700865.1 Candidatus Limnocylindria bacterium
CCGCGCCAAGGAGCTCGAGATGGCCCGCAGCCTGGTGGAGAGCCTGGCCGATCGGTTCAAGCCGGAGGAGTACACCGACGACTACCGCGGCGCGCTCGAGGAGCTCATCCAGCAGAAGCTGCGGGGCGAGGCGCGCAACGCGAAGCGCCGCAAGCCGGAACCGAAGGTCATCGACCTGATGGATGCGTTGCGCGCGAGCGTGGCCGAGGCCAGGGGAGCGCGCGACGGCAAGAAGGCGTCCGGCCGGAAGGTCACGAGGAAGCGGCCCGCCCGGAAGCGCGCCGCTCGACGTTCCGCCGCCTGACCCCGCGGGGTCGCTCGCTCAGAAGTGCGGCTCGTCGTCCCGCAGCTCGTCCCCGCCGATGCGCGTCTGGCCTTCCGCCTGGCGCCCGGAGGGCTCGCCGGCGACGTCGGCGCCGGCGGCGCCGGGATGGGACTCCATCCGGTACGCGGGGTCGTCCGGGTCGAGCCCGTGCTGCGAGCCGTAGCCCATGTCCCGGTCGGCCAGGTTCGTCGGCCCGCCGACCGGCTCATCCTCGGGATGGCCGATGTGGCCGCGCTGCGCATCGGCGCGGGCGCCCTGGGCCGTCGTCATCTCCGCCTGCACGGCGGGATCACCGAACTCGCGACGCTCCCCCGGCTCGAAGGCCGCGTCGGTGTCGTCAGGGGTGAGGTTCCCGGTGGCGCCGGTCAACCCGCCGCCACCGGATTCGCGGCCGCTCACCGCTGCGCGCCGGCCTCGACCTCGCCGCGCCACGAGCCGCTCTCGACACCGCGGCTCTCGATGTACTCCTTGAAGCGCTCGAGGTCGCCCTTGACCCGGCGCTCCAGGAAGCCGAGCGCGGTGCCGATGTTCTCGATCATCCCCTCCGGATCGACGTCCATCTGAAGGGTCACCTTGGTGGTGTCGTCATCGATGCGATGGAAGGTGACGACCCCGGCGTTGTCCGCCCCGGACGTGTTCGTCCACGCGACGCGCTCATCGGGCTTCTGCTCGGTGATCTTCGCGTCCCATTCCTTCTCCTTGCCGGCGACCTCGGCGACCCAGTGGAGGTTCGTGTCGTCCTTCTGCGTGACGGACTTGACGCCCTCCATGAAGTGCGGGAATTCCTCGAACTGGGTCCACTGGTCGTAGGCCGTGTGGACGGGAACCTTGACGTCGATGCTTTCGACAACGGAAGCCATCGAACTCCTCCTGTTCAGTAGTGGGGTGATGCCCCAGGTCCGATGCAAGCGGTGGGCCAGCCTCGGCCACCCAGAGACGGTCGCAACGCCCGACGTATACTCGGCGCTGCCCCGTCGCCGCCGCGCCGCACCGCGGTGCCCTCCGGAGTCCGCGTTGCCGACCTTCGCTCCCCGCTCCACGCTGCACGCCCGCCCGCTCCTCGCGGCCGCGCTGCTGGTGCTCGTGGCCACCGTCGCGGGTCCGAGCGAGACCCGGGCCCACGCCGAGCTCGTCTCGTCAGTGCCGGCGGCCAACGCGACCCTCACCCAGTCGCCCGACGCACTGGTCCTCACCTTCACGGAGGCGGTCGACCCGGCAACCGTCTCGGTCGAGCTGCTGGACGAGAACCAGGCGGTCGTGCCTGACGTCGGTGACGCCACCGTCACCGGCGGCGTGACCGTCCGCGTGGAGCTCCCCGAGCTCGATCCCGGCGTCTACACGGTCAACTACCAGGTCGTGTCCACCGTCGACGGCCACGCCACCGCCGGCATCTTCGCCTTCCTGGTGGATCCGACCGGCACGGAGGTCGCACCGACGGAAGGCCCGTCCTCGACATCGCCATCGGTCGACCCGACGACCATCGCGGCGCGCTGGTTGGGGCTGCTCGGGTCCCTCCTCGCGCTCGGCAGCCTGCTGCTGTGGTGGACGGCGGGGCGCCCCGGGCTGAGCGATGTCGGCGTGGCGGACCGCCGACCGCCGTGGATCGCCGTCGCCACCGCCGCCTCGGCCGCCGGGGCGGGCACCGCCCTCTACCTCTGGCTCGCGGCGCGCCCCATCCTCGAGGCCGCCGAGCGCTCGGGCGTGCAGCCACCCTCGTCCGGCATCCCGCTGGACGTCGCCGGCCCCTTCGGCTGGACCCCGTTCGCCATCGCCATGCGCGTCGCGCTGGTCGCCGTGCTGATCACCGCAGGCCTGGCCGTCCTCGCGGCGGTGCGTGGCGGCGGGCGGGGCCCGGCCATCGCCGCGACGTCGCTGCTCCTGGTCGCGCTGGCCGCAACCAGCCAGGCGGCCCATGCGGCGGCCGCCGGCGGCCCGCTCTTCGGTGCGCTCGACTGGCTGCACCTCGTGGGAGTCGCCGCCTGGCTGGGCGGGTTGCCGGCCGCGTTCATCCTGGCCTCACGGGCGCGGCCGTTCCGGCCGGCGCTGGCGCGGATCCTCCGGCGGCACGGCGCGGTGGCCATCGTCGCCGGGCCGATGGTGATCCTGACCGGGGTCGCCAACTCACCCCTCGTGCTCGGAGCGCCGCGCGACCTCGTCGGCTCCGACTACGGGAACCTGCTCGTCGCCAAGGCCGTGCTGGTCAGCGTCGCGCTCGGCCTCGGCGCCGTGAACCACCTGGCGCTGCGCGGGCGCGGTCGGGCGACGACCGCCACGCTGGTCGGCGTGGAGCTGGTGGTGGCCGCGCTCGCCGTCGCCGCCGCCGCGACCATGGTCACCATCCAACCGGCGGCGACCCGCGCTCCGCGGCTCGTGTCGGCGCCGGTCAACGCGGCGCACCTCTACGGCACGGTCGGACCCTCCACGGTGCACGCCGCCGTCAACCTCCCGGCACCCGGAAACCAGCAGTACGAGGTCGCCATCGAGGACGCGACGTCCGGCGCCCCGCGCCTGGACGTCCAGAAGGTGTTCCTCGACTTCACGCCACCGGCAGGGACGGGGCTGCCCGGTGAACGCGTCGAGATGGCGCCGTCGAGCACGGTGCCGGGCCTGTACACGGCACGGGGGGCCTACACCCCGCTCGACGGCGAGTGGCGGCTGGAGGTCGTGGTGCGACGGCATGGCGCGCTGGACGAATCCATCGGCTTCGCGCTGCCGGTCAGCAGCCCGGGCCCGACGGAGCAGGCGCCTCCGGACGACACCGGAGTCGGCGTCCCGGCACCGCTCGCCGTGCTCTGGCCGGTCCTGCCACCGGGGCCGCTCGCCTGGCTGCTCGTGCCAGCCGCGCTCCTGGGCGCCTGGTTCCTGGGCCGCAGGCGGGGCGGGGCGCCGGTGGCCGCCCTGCGCGCGGCGCTCGTCGTCCTGGCGCTGGCCGCGGGCCTCGGGGCCGGATCGCGCGACCTG
>DASSOH010000085.1:0-32668 GCA_035700865.1 Candidatus Limnocylindria bacterium
TCCGCGACTCCTGCTGCTTTCCGCGAGCCCGCAACATCCGGACGGCCTCGGTAACTCTTCCGGACTCGTCGGGAAGCGGCTCATGATGCATCCGTTCGCGAACGTCGCCGGCCTGTTCGAGGAGCCGCTGATGAGCTGGGCCGGCCAGTTCGGCGACCTCATCGAGAGCCTCGAGTTCTACGAGACCGACGAGAAGCGCGGCTTCGTCCGCGGCGCGCGCTGGGGCCTCGCCCCGACCGGCGGACCGATCAACACAGCCTTGCCAAGCCGGGCGGGCGAGCAGATCTGGGGTTCCGACCACCATGAGCATGTCCGGACGCACCTGGGACACGGCGCGAACTGGGGTCTGTTCGCCGAGGATCTCCCGGACGAGGCGAACCACATCACGCTGTCGTCGACCGTGACCGACTCCGACGGCGTCCCCGCACCCGAAGTCCACTACACGATGGCCGACAACGCCCGCCGCATGCTCGACTTCCACATCGAGCGCGCGAAGGAATCGATGGACGCGGCCGGCGCGTACAAGATCGAAGTCGACCGGCTCATGCGCTACTCCGGCTGGCACCTGCTCGGGACGGCGCGGATGGGCGACGACCCCGAGACGTCGGTGCTCGACCGCTGGAATCGCGCCCACGACGTGCCGAACCTCTACGTCGTGGACGGCAGCTGCTTCGTGACCTCGAGTGGCGTCAACCCCACCTCGACCATCGTGGCGCTGGCCCTGCGCGCGGCTGAGCACATGGTCGAGACCCGCTTCGAGCAGCAGGTGCCCGCGTGAGCGAGCAGGAGACCGGGGTGCCGGCCGACATCCTGGCCGACCTCGACGACGGGCGGAGGCAGACCTTCGCGGCCATCGCGCAGACGCTGATCCCGGAGGCTCACGGGATGCCGTCCGCGGCGTCGGTGGTCGGCGACCAACGACTGCGCTTCGTGTTCCGTTCGCGACCGGACCTGGCCGCGCCGTTCCTCGCCGCCCTGCGTCCCGAGCTCGGTGACGACGTGCGGGCGCGCCTGGACGCGCTGGAGCGCGACGAGCCGGCGAACCTCGCCGCCCTGCAGCTGGTCCTCGTCGGTGGGTACTACACCGACAAGCGGGTCCGGGAGCTCATCGGCTATCCGGGGCAGGCGGCCATCGAGATTCGGTCGTGGGAGATCCCGCCGTACCTGGAGGAAGGCCTCATCGACGCCGTCCTGGCCCGCGGCCCGGTGTGGCGCGACCCCACGACGGGCCGGCGCGCCGAGACCGACCAGAGATCGCAGACGTACGCAGAGCGCTACTGGCCGGACGAGAGCCGGCCGGAAGGAGGAACCGATGGCAACCATGGCTCCTGAAGCCGCGGCACCCAGCACCGAGGGGTGGCTCGACCGATTCCTGGCCGGCTGGCAGCCGGGATCGGGCGAGCCGTACGAGGTGCGCGAGCCGGCGACGGGCCGGTCGTTGCTCACCCTCAATCGCTCGACGGTCGAGGACGTGCGCCGCGCGGCGGCCACCGCGACGAAGGCGCAGCAGGCCTGGGCGGAGACGAACTACCAGGAGCGGGCGGCCATCCTGCGCCGTGCGGCCGACATCTACGAGGCGCACCGAGCCGAGTTCGGGACCTGGACGCAGCGCGAGACGGGCGCCCATCACAACAAGATGCACCATGAGCAGAACTTCACGGCGCAGGAGCTGCTCAACGCGTCGACCATCCCGTCCCAGCCGTACGGATCGTTGCTGCCGTCGGCGGTGCCGGGCCGGCTGTCGATGACGCGGCGCGTCCCCGTCGGCGTCATCGGCGCCATCACGCCCTGGAACTCGCCCAGCGTGCTCGGCATGCGCGTCGTGGCGCCGGCGCTCGCCCTCGGCAATGCCGTCATCCTGAAGCCGGATCCCCAGACGCCGGTCTGCGGGGCGGCGGTCTTCGCGGCCGTGCTGGCCGAGGCCGGACTGCCGGAGGGCCTGCTCCAGGTCGTCATCGGCGACGCGGAGGTGGGCGAGGCCCTGGTCACCGATCCCGACGTCAACCTGGTCTCGTTCACCGGCTCGACGGAGGTCGGCCGCCATGTCGGCTCGCTCGCCGGCGGGCTGCTCAAGAAGGTGTCGCTCGAGCTGGGCGGCAACAACGCCTTCATCATCTGCGACGACGCGGACCTCGAAGCCGCCGCCTCGGCGGGGGCCTACTCGTCCTTCCAGTTCCAGGGCCAGGTCTGCTTCGCGGTCGGACGCCACATCGTCCACCGCTCCGTCGCGGACGACTACGTGGCGCTGCTGTCGGAGCGCGCCCGTCGGCTGCGGACCGGCGACCCGTACCGCGAGGACGTCGACCTCGGGCCGATCGTCAACGAGCAGCAGCTGGCCAGGGTGGACGGCATCGTTCGGCGCTCGGTGGAGGGCGGTGCACGCGTCGCCGAGGGCGGGACGCACGACGGCCTCTTCTACCGTCCCACGGTCCTCGCCGACGTGACGACCGACCTGCCCGCCTGGACCGACGAGATCTTCGGGCCGGTGGCACCGGTCGTGACCTTCGAGACCGATGCGGAGGCGATCGCGCTCGCGAACTCGAGCCAGTACGGGCTGGCGGGCGCCGTCTACTCGCGCTCGATCTCGCGCGGGCTGGCCATCGCGAACCGGATTCGGGCCGGCATGGTCCACGTGAACGACCAGACGATCAACGACGAGGCGATCATCCCGTTCGGCGGGATGGGGCTGTCGGGCAATGGTGGCCGGTTCGGCGGGGAGGCGAACTACGAGACGTTCACGGAGTGGCAGTGGATCACCATCCGTGACGAGCCGAAGTCGTTCCCCCATCCGTACTGACCGCCGATCGTGACGTCGATCGCCGAGGTTGCGCGGCGCGCGGGGGTCTCGATCGCGACGGCGTCGCGCGTCCTGACCGCCACGGACTACCCCGTCAGCGCACCGACCCGCCAGCGCGTGCTCGACGCGGCCTCGGCGCTCGACTACGTCCCCAATGCCCTCGCGCGCGGGCTCCTGAAGCGCCAGGTGCCGGTGGTCGGCGTGATCGTGCACGACATCACCGATCCCTACTTCAGCGAGGTCGTCCGAGGCGTCGAGGACGCCGCCTCACCGGCCGGCTACCTCGTCATCACCTGCAGCTCGGACCGTGATCCGGCACAGGAGAACTCGTACGTCAGGCTGCTCCGCTCCATGCGGGCGGCCGCGGTCATCTTCGCCGGCAGCGGCATCGACGATGCCGCCCGCAACGAGGAGCTCGGCCGGCACCTGGCCGGCATCCGCGACAACGGTTCGGCCGTCGTCCACCTCTCGCCGCACGCTTTCGGCGCGCCGGAGGTCGGCGTGGACAACGCGAGTGGCATGGCGGCCATGGTGCGCGCGCTCGTGCAGCTCGGGCACCGACGCATCGGCTTCCTCGCCGGTCCGGCCACGCTGTACGTCGCTCGCGAGCGACTCGACGGGTACCGCCGCGCGCTTCGCACCGCCCGCATCCCGTTCGACCGCCACCTCGTGGCCGAGAGTCCGTTCGATCGCGAGGGTGGCGCGGCCGCGGTGGAGGTCCTGCTCAGGGCGGCGCCGGACGTCACCGCCGTGTGCTGCGCGAACGACCTGCTGGCCATCGGAGCGCTGGGCCGCCTGGCCGAGCTCGGCATCGACGTGCCCCGGCGGATGTCGGTCACCGGCGTCGATGACGTGTCCCTCGCCGCCATGACGTCGCCGGGCCTCAGCACCGTCCGCATCCCGCTGCGCGAGCTGGGCCGCCGCGCCTTCGCCGTGGCTGTCTCGCAGCTTGCCGGTGAGGCGACCGCGCCGATCCGGCTGCCGACCGAGGTCGTGCTGCGCGACTCCACCGCGCCTCCGCACGACCTGGCGCCCGACGCCCCCGGGGAGCGGCCCGCGGTGGCGGCCGGGGGAAGCGCCACGCCGCTCAGCGGTGAGGGCGCAGCTCCCGGACGCTGAGGCCGCAGAGGACGACGCCACCGAGCAGGAGGATCCAGAACGGCACCGCGAAGCCGCCGGTGGCGTCCCGCGCGACGCCCAGCAGGGCCGGCGCGATCGCCGCGACCGCGTACCCGCCGGTCAGCATCATGGCCGCGTGCCCCGCGATGTCGTGACGCCCGATGTCCATCGGCAGCAGCATCGACAGGGGGAAGAGCGCGCCGAGCGCGGCGCCAGCCAGCACCACCCACACCAGGGCCAGGTCCGGCGCCGCCAGGATGCCGCCGACCGCGAGGACCGTCACCAGGCCCGCGGCGAGCACGGACCGGTGGCGCGCGAAGGAGCGGTCGGAGAGCCACGGCATGACGAGGGCGACGGGGATCCCGGCCAGGTTCATGAGGCCCACCAGCCGCCCGGCCTCGACCTCGCTCCAGCCGCGGTCGACGTACGCGCTGGGCAGCCAGGTGACCAGGCCGTAGAACACCAGCGAGTTCAGCGCGAAGATGCCGACCATCCGCCACGCCACGGGCGACGTCCACGGGAATCGGGGCCAGACGTCGTCGGTGGTGAGCTTCGAGACCGGACCGGTCGTCGCGAGCCAGGCGAGCAGCAGGACCGCCCCCGCCGCGGTGAAGACCCAGAGCGAGAGGCGCCAGTCGCCGAGGACCGCGATCGGCGCGGCGGTCGCCGCGGCAAGCGTCGCGCCGGTCTGGATGCCGCCGCTGAACAGGCCGGTCCCGATGGCCACCCGCGAGGGAACCAGCAGGCTGGTCGCGCGCGGCAGGAGCGCTCCGCCCATCCCGATCCCCACCCCGACCCCGATCGTCGTCAGCAGCACGATCGGATAGGACGGGATGACCGGCCGCAGCGCGCCGAAGATCACGACCGCGCCCAGTGCCACGGCCATCGCGGTCCGCAACCCGATGCGGTGCGCGATGCGCACCGCCGGGAGGGCGAAGACGGCCATGCACAGCACCGGCACGGCGGTCAGCAGGCCGGCGAGCCCGTGCGGGATGTCGAGGTCGGTC
The DNA here is from genome assembly GCA_035700865.1 of Candidatus Limnocylindria bacterium. Taxonomy (GTDB): domain Bacteria; phylum Chloroflexota; class Limnocylindria; order QHBO01; family QHBO01; genus JACDBZ01. The sequence continues at coordinate 4,924 of DASSOH010000085.1, forward strand.
TGCATGGCCGGCAGCAGCGGCCCGAGACCGACGAGCTGCGGACGCAGCGCAAGGGCCGCCACGAACAGGGCGGCGAGCGCCTGCGGCGTTCGCAGGCCGTGGCCACCGGCGCGGCGGGCGGCCGGCGGCGGCTGGGGGGCTGCGTCCATCTCCGCCGTCAGGCGGCCGAGGACGGATCGAGCAGGAGCGGCTCCACGGCGCGCCGCATGACGCCGTCCATGCCCGCGACGCCGGTCCAGCGCTCGAAGGCGATGGCCGCCTGCTGGATCAGCATCTCGCCGCCGTTCGCGGCCCGCAGCCCCCGCGCGCGGGCCGCCGCCACGAGCGGCGTCTCCGGCGGAACGTAGACCAGGTCGAAGACCGTGGCGCCCGGTGGCAGCGCCGCGACGTCGATCGTGGCGCCCGGATCGATCATCCCCACCGTCGTGGCGTTCACCGCCACGTCGGCCTCGGCCAGCGCGGCGCGGAAGGCCGGGTCGTCCAGCGCGAGGGCCATCGGCGGCGCCGCGCCGGTCGCCGCGAACCGCTCCGCCAGGGCCGTGGCCGCGGGCGCCGTCCGGTTGCCGATCGTCACCGCCCGCGCCCCGGCGGTGAGGCAGGCGAACACCACCGCGTGCGCCGCACCGCCCGCACCGGCCACCACCACGCGGGCGCCCTCCAGCGGGCGACCCATGGCCAGCTCCACGCCGGCACGGAAGCCGGGCGCGTCGGTGTTGATGCCCATGAGCCGGCCGTCGGCCGTGCGCACCACGTTGTTCACCGCCCCGATGCTCGCGGCGGCGTCCTCCACCTCGTCCACCAGCTCCGCCACGACGCGCTTGTACGGCGCCGTCACGCCCAGGCCCAGCCACCCGTCGCCGCGGGCGGCCGCCACGGCGCCCGCCACCTCACCCGGCTCGATCTCGAGCAGCTCGTAGCGCGCGTCGATCCCGGCGGCGTCGAAGGCCGCGTTGTGCATCACGACCGAGTGACGCCGCCGGAGCGGCTTGCCCAGGAGCGCGACGCGCCGCGTCACCGGGACCAGCGGCGCGGCGGACGGCGGACCGGCCCCGCGCTGTCGGGGAAGGTGACGTTCGGGATGATCTCGTCCACCCAGTGCTGGAGCTGCGCCGGGTCGGGCGTCATGGTGTGGAGGAAGAAGTACTCCACGCCGGCGTCGACCCGCGCCTGCAGCGAGGCGACGATCTCGTCGGGCGTGCCGAACAGGTAGACCGACTCCAGGTACTGCGGCCCGCGCTCGTTGCTCATCACCTTCAGGAAGGCGCGATGCTGCTCCTCGCGAGCCTTGGCCGGATCGTTGGTCAGGACCAGGTGCATGAAGTTCTCGTGGGCCACGAGCATGTCCTTCGGGTCGCGCCCCGCCTCCGTGACCGCCTCCTGCAGCTCCTGCCAGTCGCGGGCGATGTCCTGGGGCGGACAGGTGGGCCGCGGGATCCACCCATCGGCCTTCACCGTGCGCTGCTTCACGGACTCGACGAAACGCGGCACGTCGGGCGACTTCGGGTCGGCGAGCTGCGACCCGCCACCGATCCAGAGCAGCGGCCGCTGCTCGGTCCGCGGCTCGATGTACATCTCGTCGACCGAGTAGTACGTGCCGTGGTAGGTGACCGTCTCGCCCTCGAGCATCGGCATCATGATGTCGAGCATCTCGTCGGTCCTCTTGCCGCGCTCGCTCTTCTTCACGCCGACGGCCTCGTACTCCGCCTCGTTCCAGCCGACCCCGGCGCCCAGGATGACGCGGTTGTCGGAGAGGAACTGCAGCGTCGCGAGCTCCTTCGCCAGGATGACCGGGTGGCGCAGCGGCATGATCAGGATCGAGGTTCCCAGCCGCACGCGCTCGGTGGCGCCGGCGGCCACCGCCAGCGTGGTCAGCGGCTCCAGCCAGTTGACGGAGTAGAACCGCTTGGCCGCGAGCAGGTGGTCCGTGATGAACAGGCTGTCGAAGCCAAGGTCCTCGACCTGTCGGGCGAACGTCTTGATACCGCGGGCCCGCTCCGGACCATCGCCCTCCCAGATGTACGACGGCAGGAACACCCCGAACCGCCCGACGTCAGCCATGTGCTACCTCCAGCTTGTGGCGGCCTCAGCGGCCGCGATACTTCGGCTCTCGCTTCTCGAAGAAGGACCGGGCGCCCTCCAGCATGTCGTCGCTGGCGAAGACCCGATCCGATGCATCCAGCTCCGCGGCCAGTCCGGCCGCGATGTCGACGTCCGTCGCCAGCGCGACGAGACGCTTCGCCTCACGCACGGCCACGGGGCCGCGCGCGGCGATCTCCACGCCGATCTCGTGCGCGGCGCTCACGGCCTGTCCGGCCGGAACGACGCGGTTGACCAGGCCGATGCGCTCGGCCTCCTGGGCGTCGACGATGCGCCCGGTGAGGATCAGCTCGCGCGCGCGCGCCTGCCCGACGACGCGTGGCAGCCGCTGCGTCCCGCCAGCGCCGGGCGTCACCGCCAGGCGCACCTCCGGCAGGCCAAGCTTGGCGCGCTCCGATGCGACGCGAAGGTCGCAGCACAGCGCGAGCTCGAGGCCGCCGCCGAGCGCGTTGCCCTCGATCGCGGCGATCGTGGGCATGGGCAGCGCGGCCAGGCGCGCGGCGACGCCGGACTCCAGGGCGTGGCGCTCCCGCCCCGCCGCCCCGCGCTGGTTCTCGAAGTCCCCGACGTGCGACCCAGCCGAGAAGGCGCGCTCGCCGGCACCGGTGACCACGACCGCGCGCACCGCTCCGGCATCGGCGTCCTCGAGCGTGGCCAGCGCGGCGTCGAGCGCCTCGAGCAGCTCGCGCGTGACCAGGTTGAGCGGCGGGTTGTCCAGGGTCAGCCGGGCGACCGTCGCCAGCTCCAGGTGCACCAGGTCGGTCATCGGCTCACTCCGAAGTCGGCCGCCAGGCCCATCGGGCCCTTCGCGTACAGGCGCCGGTCCATGGTGCGCACCTGGCCCGCCACCTTGGGGCGGAAGCCCATGTGGGCCAGCACGTCGCGTTCGACGTCGACGCCGGGCGCGACCTCGATGAGCTCCAGGCCATCATCGGTCAGGGCGAAGACCGCGCGGTCGGTGATGTACCGCACCTGCTGTCCGCGCTCGCGGGCGAGCTGTCCGTTGAACGAGATCTCGCGGACCTGCGGCACGAACTTGGCGAGCTTCCCCTCCGACACGATGCGCACGCCGTCGTCGATCTCGAGCTCAAGTCCCTGCGCCGTCAGCGTGCCCACGAAGTTGATGCGCGGGGTGCGGGCGCTGATGTTGGGGAAGCCGCCGGGGCCGCGGACCCGGCCCTCGAAGGCATGGACGTTGACGTTGCCCTCGGCGTCGACCTCCGCGAACGAGAGCGAGGCGATGTCGAGCCCGCCGCCATCGTAGAAGTCGAACATGTAGGGCTGGTCGATCATGGCCTGGTAGTTGAAGCCGGCGCCGCCCTCGTTGCCGGCCACCGGCACGCCGCCGAAGATGCCCTGCTCGACCGTCAGCGTCAGCTGGTCGGTGATCCCCTCCTCCCAGGCGACGCGGCCGATGAGCTGGCTGATCCCGAAGCCCAGGTTGCAGATGGCGCCCGGCGGGAACTCCAGCAGGGAGCGGCGCGCGATGATCTTGCGCACGTCGAGCGGGAGCGGCGGCTCGGGCGTGACGGGCTTGCGGAGCGCTCCCGCGTAGTAGGGCGAGTCCTGGGTCACGTAGGTCTGCCACTGCTCGTCGTCGACGTAGACGTGGTCGACGAGCGCCCCGGGCACCTTCACGTCACGCAGCGGGAGGCTGCCGCGCCGCGCCAGGCGCTTCACCTGGGCGATGACGATCCCGCCCGAGTTCCGCGCCGCCATGGCCATGGCCAGCATCTCGCCCTGGACCGCCTCGCCCTCCATGCTGACGTTGCCGTCCTCGTCGGCGGTCGTGCCCCGGATCACGGCGACGTCGATCGGGAAGGCGTGGAAGAACAGCCACTCCCGCCCTCGCAGGGTGACGACCTCGACGAGATCCTCGGTGGTCACCGCGTTCTGCTTGCCGCCGGTGTGGCGCGGGTCGACATAGGTCCCGAGCCCGACCTGCGTGACGAGGCCCGGCCGGCCGGCCGCGATCTCCCGCGTCAGCTGGCTGAGGACGCCCTGCGGGAACGAGTACGCCTCGAGCTCGTTCGCCTCCACCAGCGCGCCGAGCCGCGGTTCGTTGCCGATGTTGCTGCCGATGGTCCGGCGCATCAGGCCGGGCAGCCCCAGCTGGCTGAAGCCGCGGTCCGCGAAGTCGCCGATGCCGACGATCCGTACCGTGGTCAGGTCGCGTGGCCGGCCGCGCTCCTGGTAGACCGTCGCCAGCTCGTCGATGAAGCGCTGCGGGACGGCGTGTCCGGCCCCGGAACCGCCGATGAGGAGGGTGGTCCCGTCCTGGACCTTCTCGACCGCCTCGCGGACGGAGATGACCTTGGTCACGGCATGTAGCTCCCGCCGTTCGGATTGAGGGTCTGCCCGACGAACAGCGCCGCCGCGTCGGACAGCAGGAAGACGACCGCATCGGCGACCTCGCCGGCTTCGCCGAACCGTCCGAGCGGGATGTCGCGCAGCCGCTGCTGGCCCGTCTCGGTCTGCGACAGGTCGGCCGTCATCTCGGTCACGGTGAACCCGGGGGCGACGGCGTTGATCCGGACGCCGCGGGGCGCGAATTCCCGCGCCAGCGATCGGGTCAGGCCGATCAGCCCGGCCTTCGCCGCACTGTAGGCGGCGGTCTGGGTGATGCCCATCTGCCCCAGCCGCGAGGCGACGTTCACGATCGCCCCACTCCCCCGCTCGACCATGCTGGGCAACGCGGCGCGGCAGGTATGGAACGCGGCGCTCAGGTCGGTGCTGATGACCGCGTCCCACTCGTCGGGGTCCAGCTCCAGGAACGACCCCACCTGCGTTCGACCGGCGTTGTTCACCAACCCGTCGATGCGACCGAAGTGGCCGATGACGCCCGCGACGAGCTCCTCGGCCTCTCCGCCGACGGCGAGGTCGGCACTGAAGACGGCCCCCTCGCCGCCCGCTTCGCGCACGCGCTGCAAGGTGCGCTCGGCACCCTCGGGGAAGGTGTGGCAGTGAATGGCGACGCGGGCCCCCTGCGCGGCTGCGCGGACGGCCACCTCGGCACCGATGCCGCGGCTGCTGCCCGTCACGAGGACGACCCGATCCTGGAGAAGTGTCATGCCCTGATGCCTCGATGAAGGATCGGACCGAGCGACGCCCGCGGCGTCGCCCGGCCCATCGGTTCGACTACTGGTAGTCGTTCGTGAAGAAGTCGGTCGGCTCCACCGTGCTCTCGATGATCCCCGCGCTCGAGAGGACGTCCTGGGTCTCGGCCCACTTCTCCTCGGTCTGCGCCAGCAGATCGTCGCCCGCGTACTCGAAGGCGCCCTCGAGAAGGGCGGCGTGAACCTCACGTCGCTCCGCCGTCTCGGGGTTGGCGGCCTCGAGCGCATCGAGCGCGGCCTCCGGATCCTCCTTCGCCGCCTCGAACCCACGTCGCACGCCATCGACGAAGCAGGCGACCTGGTCGGGATGCTCGGCGATGTAGTCCGGGTGCGAGGCGATCGCCAGCCCGTAGATGTCCTGGCCGTACTCCGAGAACGGGACGACGTTCAGGTTCTCCTCCGGGTTGGGATCGATGTTCGCCACCTCGTTGCCGAAGAAGGTGATGAAGTCCACCTGATCGGCCAGGAGCTGCGCGATGCCCGGCGCCGGGACGCTGACCTCGCGCACGTCGGTGATGTCGTTCTCCTCGAACAGGGCGTTGAGCAGGAGGTACGGCGACCCACCGGGGACGGCGCCCCAGGTCTTGCCCTGGACATCCTCGAGCGTCTCGATGCCGGCGGACTTCTTCGACACGATGGCCGACGGGTTCGTCTGGTACAGCACGCCGAGGGCCGTGATCTCCAGGCCGCGCGTGCGACCGGCAACGATGGAGACGGCGTCGGTCAGGCCGAACTCCTGCGAGCCGTTGGCGACCTGCTGAGCCGTGTCACCCGAGCCCTGTCCGGGGGCCATCGAGACGTCCAGCCCGCACTCCTCCCAGAAGCCCTCCTGCTTGGCCAGGAAGAACGGCGCGTGGTTCCCGGCGAGCACCCAGTTGAGCCGGAAGTCGACGCTCGTCATGGCGACCTCGGTCGGTTCGGCCGAGGCCTCATCGGACGGCGCGTCGCTGGCCGGTGCGGAGCTCGACGATGGCGCGGCGGTGGCCGCGGCGGACGACGCGTCGCCCTGGCCGCAGGCGGCGAGCACGAGCGCCAGGCCGAACAGCGCCACCAGGTAGCGGGGCATCCCCTTCATCTCCCGTGTCCTCCTTCGTTCAACATCCTTCGGTATCGGGTCTCAGAAATCCTTTTCCTCACCTCCAGTGCTCCACCACCGATGCGGGGTCGCTGCCGTCGCTCAGGTTCCGAGATAGGTCGACTCGTCGCGGTGCCACGGCAGCAGCAGCCGTTCGATGACACCGACGATGAGGAACAGCACCACGCCGATCACGATCAGCAGGATCAGCGACGCGAACAGCAGGGTCGAGTCGAGCAGGGTGTTGGCGTAGACCAGGAGGTAGCCGAGCCCGGCATCGGCGCCGACCCACTCTCCGACGACGGCACCCACCACCGCGAGCGTGATGCCGATCTTGAGCCCGGCGAAGATCTGCGGCAGCGCGTGCGGGAAGCGCACCTTGAAGAAGATCTGCGCCTGGTTCGCGTGGACGGAGCGCAGCAGGTCCAGCAGGTTGCGGTCGACCGACGAGAAGCCCTCCGCCGCCGTCACGGTGACGGGGAAGAAGACCATGAGCGCGGTGACCACGATCTTGGGCCAGAGGTCGAAGCCCAGCCACAGCACCAGCAGCGGCGCGATGGCGATCTTCGGCACCGCCTGGGAGGCCACGATCAGCGGGTACAGCGTGTTGCGCACCACCGACGAGTAGGCGATCGGGATGGCGAGCCCCAGGCCGAGCACGACCCCCAACCCGAAGCCGATGCCGATCTCCGTCAGCGTCACGACGCTGTGCTCCCACAGCAACGCGAACGATCGGATGAGCCGCTCCATGATCGCCGTCGGCGCCGGAAGGATGTACGCCGGAACATCGGTGAAGCGCGACGCGAGCTCCCAGACCACGACGATGGCCACGAGCAGCAGGGCGGGCAGCAGCATGCGCTGCCAGGGGCGGCCGGCCCCGGGCAGCAGCTCGGCGTCGTCCGCGTCCAGCAGGGTGCTCCCGCCCACGCGAGGCTCGTCAGTCGCCTGAGTCACTCGACGTCTCCTCGATGTAGTGGCGGAGCTCGGTCTCGTACTGGCTGAACGCCGGGCTGGCACGGACGTCGCCGGTTCGGGGCCGCGGCAGATCGATCGTGACGTCGGCGCGGATGCGGCCCGGCCGGGCCGACAGCACGACCACGCGGTCACTGAGCAGGACGGCCTCGGGGATCGAATGCGTCACGAACACGACCGTCCGGCTCCCGTCCCAGATGCGCAGCAGCTCCTCGCCCATCCGGTCGCGGGTGATGGCATCGAGCGCGGCGAACGGCTCGTCCATGAGCAGGATCTCGGGGCTGAGCGCCAGTGCGCGCGCCAGGGCGACGCGCTGGCGCATGCCACCCGACAGCTGCGACGGGTAGAAGTCCTCGAAGCCGCCGAGCCCGACCATGCGGAGCAGGTCGTCGACCGGCGCTGCCTGCTCTCGCTCCCCCGTGATGTCCAGCAGCAGTCGCGCGTTGCCGAGCACGGTGCGCCACGGCAGCAGGGTGGCGTCCTGGAAGACGACGCCGAACTTCCGGGCGCGCAGTGCCTCGTCGACGCTGCCGCCATCGATCCGGACGTCGCCGCTGCTCCGGGTGACGAGGCCACCGATGATCTTGAGCAGCGTCGTCTTGCCGCAGCCGGACGGCCCGAGCAGCGACACGAACTGGCCCGCCGCGATGTCGAGCGAGACGTCCTGCAGCGCCTCCTGCGTCGATCGCACCGTCCGGTAGCGCTTGGACAGGTTGCGGATCTCGATCTGGTGCTGGGCCGGGTCGGAGCGAACCGAGACGGTCATGGCGCCACCAGCTCGGTCGGCATCTCGGCCGCGACCCGGGCGGCTCGGCGCGGCTTCGACGTCGAGCGTCGCAGCACGAGCTCGTGCGCCAGGAGGCGGCGGTGCGGTCGCCGGCCGGCCAGGATCTTCTCGGCCTGCTGGAACCCCGAGCGGCCCAGGTCCCGCAGCGGCAGGTGGACGGTCGAGAGGCTCGGGGTCGTGCGGGATGCCCCGGGGATGTCGTCGAAGCCGGTGACGGACAGCTCGTCGGGGACCGACACGCCGAGCTGGGCGAGACGGTCGAGGACGCCGAGGGCCTGCAGGTCGTTGGCGCAGGCGATGGCCGTCAGCCGCGGATCGGCTCGCAGCAGGCGCTCGGCGGCATCGGCCCCGCCCGCCTGGTCGAACGAGGCCCTGACCAGCAGCTGCGGCTCCATCTCGATGCCCGCCTCGGCCAGGGCGTTCCGGTAGCCGCGCTCACGATCGGCAGCGACGTACAGCCACTCGGGGCCGCCGACGTAGCCGATGCGCCGGTGCCCGAGGGCCGCCAGGGCCCGAACCACCTCCGCCATGGCGGCCACGTTGTCGACGCCGACGAGCGCGGGGCCGCGAGCGCTCGGAGAGAGGTGAACGACCGCAGCGCCGTAGCGCTCCATGGCGGTGAGATGCCTGGCGACCCGCTCCTCGAACGCCTCGTCGCGGATGCCGCTGCCGGCGAAGAGGACGGCGGCCGCCCGCATGCCGCGCAGCAGCCGCACGTACGACTCCTCCCGGGCCGGGATGCGATCGGAGGAGGACGTGATCACCAGGTACCCGCTCGCCTCCGCCTGGTCCTCGATGCCGCGAACGATCTCCGAGAAGTACGGGTCGGTGATGTCGTGGACGATGACGCCGACGATCGGCGCGCGGCTCTTCAGGAGGCCGCGAGCGAGCGCGTTGGGGACGAAGTCGAGCTCCTCCGCCGCAGCCTCGACCCGGCTCCGCGTCGCCTGGCTGACGGCATGGCTGGATCCGGACAGGACCCGCGATGCCGTGGCGGGCGAGACACCGGCGAGCCGAGCGACGTCGACGATCGAGCCCATGGACACCCCGTGGTTGGAAAAGGTTTGCAGTAGGCTAGGTCGTGCGCGGAGCCACCGTCAAGGATTCGTGCGAAACAGTCGTGAAAAGGATTTCCATCGCACCCGTGGCAGAGTATCCTGTCGCGCAACATCACTGCTGGAGTGCGCCCCGATGACCCTGAACTTCCGCGGCCTCATCGCCGCCACCGTCCTGCCGATGGACTCCGATGCGCGGGTCGACGAAGTCGCGCTGCGCGGGTACATCCGCTGGGTCGCGGAGCAGGGCGTGGTGGGCGTCGCGATCAACGCCGACACGGGCGAATCGGCGCACCTCTCGCACCCCGAGAAGGTGCGCGTGCTGGAGGTCGTGCGCGAGGAGCTCCCGGCAGAGGTGATGATGGTCGCCGGCCTGGGAGGACCGTACACGGAGCTCGCAGTACAGCAGGCGAAGGACTACCGGGCCGCCGGCGCCGACGCGCTGCTGGTGTTCCCGATCCCCGCCTACCTGTCCGCGCCGCTCGATCCGGAGATCCCGGTGCGCTACCACCAGGCCATCGCCGAGGTCGGCGTGCCACTCATCCTGTTCCAGCTGCAGCCGGCGCTCGGCGGCGTGAACTACGACCGCGCCACGCTCGAACGCCTCCTGGCCATCGAGGGCGTCGCCGCCCTGAAGGAGGCGTCCTTCGATGCTCGGCGCTACATGGACACCGTCGCGATGGTGAACGACGCCGGGCGCGACATCGCCATGCTGACGGGGAACGACAACTTCATCTACGAGTCGTTCCTCCTCGGCGCGGACGGGGCGCTGATCGGCTTCGGCGCGGTCATGACGCGCGAGCAGGTCGAGCTCATCCGCCTCGCTCACGAGCGCCGCTACGACGAGGCCGCGCCCCTCGCCGCACGCGTCCAGCGCCTGGCGGACGCCGTCTTCGCGCCGCCCGTCGCGAACTACCGCGCCCGCCTCAAGGAGGCGCTCGTCATGCTGGGCGTCCTCGACAACGCCAGGGTCCGAGAGCCACTGCTGCCGATCAGCGACAGCGAGCGTCGCGCCCTCCGTGAGGTGCTGGCCGACGTCGGGCTGCTCGAGGCCGTGGCCGTCTGACGGCATCGATGCGCCTGGCCACGGTCCTCGAGGACGGGGGCCCGCGGATCGCCGTCGTCGACGCGGACGGCGTGCTGGGCCTGCCGGCGGATGATCCGTCGTTCGCCTCCATGCGCGCCATCGCGGCCGGTGGATCGGCCGTCCTCGCCCGCATCGCCGACTGGGCGGCGGCACAGCCGGCCGCGGCTCGGCGCAGCGCCGGCGCGGTGACCCTCGCCCCGGCCGTCGTCGACCCCGGCGCCATCTACACCATCGGGCACAACTACCGATCCGACCCCGGCGCTCCGGATGACGGCCCACCGCGGCCGCTCGTCTACGGCAAGGCCGCCGCATCGGTGGCGGCGGACGGCGCCACCCTGGCGTGGGATCGGAGCCTGACCGCCAACGTCGACGCCGAGTGCGAGCTCGGCGTCGTCATCGGCGCCAGCGCATTCGACGTCTCCGTCGCAGAGGCCATGGACCACGTGCTGGGCTACACGATCATCAACGACGTGTCGTCGCGGGACGCATGGCTGGATGGCGACCAGTGGCTCATCGGCAAGTCGCTGCCCGGGTTCTGTCCCGTCGGGCCGTGGGTGGTGACCGCCGACGCGCTCGACCCGACCGACCTCGGCATCGGCTGCACGATCAACGGCGTCGCGATCCAGGACGGCCGCACCGGGCAGATGCGCTTCGGCATCCCGGAGGTCGTCAGCTACCTGAGCCGGCACGTCCGGCTGCAGCCGGGAGACCTGATCGCCACCGGGACGCCCGCACGACTGCCCGGGCCGATGGGTCCGGAGCGCCACCTCGAACCGGGGGACGTGGTGGTGGCATGGATCGAGGGGATCGGCGCGCTGACCACGCCGGTGGCCTGACGCCAACATGAGGAGGAGATCGCGGTGAAGCCGCCGACCGTGTTCCTGGGTGAGATGACGAATCCGGAGGTGGAGGCCTTCCTGCGCGACCACGACACGGTGATCGTGCCGGTGGGATCGACCGAGCAGCACGGCCCGCACGGGCCGCTGCTGACCGACGTGCTGGTCCCGCAGGAGGTGGCTCGCCGCGTGGCGCCGCGCGTCGGCGCCGTCGTGGCGCCGTCGATCAACTACGCGCTCTCGTACCCGCACGCCGGGTTCGTCGGCGTCGTCCACATCCGCATCGCGACCTTCATGTCCCTCATCGAGGACGTGGCGGTGTCGCTGGCGACCGCGGGGTTCCGCCGCATCGTCTTCCTGAACGGGCACTACGACAACACGTACGCCATCGCCTACGCGTGCGCCGCGGCCCGCGACCGCCTGCCGGACGGCACCGTGACCTTCCCGATCAACTACTGGGATGGCATGAGCGCCGAGGAGGCGGCGGAGTTCTTCGGCCCGGAGACCGGCCTGCACGCCAATCGCGGCGAGACGTCGGCGGTGCTGGCCATCAACCCGGACCTCGTCGACATGGAGCGCGCGAACGCCGAGATGCCGCCCTTCCCGGAGGTCGCCAGCCCGGCGCCGGTCCACACGGCGTTCTTCTTCTCCGCTCCGGGGTCGGTGCATCGCGCCACCCACTCCGGGACGTGGGGCGACGCACGCGAGTCGACGGCGGAGTTCGGGGAGCGCTACCTGACCGTCGTGTCCGACGCGACGGTCCGGATGCTCGACGACGTCGCGCGGACGTTCGAGGCCATGCCCCCGCGCTGAGATCCGCGGTCAGTCGCTGGCGCCGTCCGGCAGATCGACGTCGAAGCGGACCACCAGGGCGTAGCGGTCGGCGAGGTAGCGCGATTCGGTCGCCTCGATCCGGCGGCCGGCAGCGTCGACGATCACGCGTCGCTCCACCAGCAGCGGGTCGCCCGGCCTGACGCCGAGGAGTCGCGCGTCCTCGCTCCGCGCGTCGGCCGCGGCGATCGTCGCCGTTCCGCGCCGCGGCACGATCCCGGCCTGCCGCAGGGTCTCGTGCAGCGACCCGCGCTCGAGGTCGGCGCCCATGACCGGGGCGGCGCAGGCCCCGATCAGGACCGCCGTCTCCAGGGCGACCGGGACGGCATTGGCCAGGCGCAGGCGGCGCAGCTCGACGATCGGCTGACGGAGGGGGATGCCGAGGTCGTCCGCCTCCTCCGGGGTGGACGGTCGAATCACGCGGGTGAGGACGCGCGAGCTGGGGATGCGGCCCGTGCGCAACATCTCCTGGGTGAAGGTCATGAGCCGGTTCGCCTGGCGGTGGGTCGGCGGCTCGGTCACGAAGCTGCCCCGCCCGGGCTCGCGCGCGATCAGCCCGTCGTCGGCGAGCCGCTGCATCGCGGTGCGCGCCGTCATCCGGCTGACGCCGAACTCCGCGCACAGCTCCGCGTCCGACGGCAGGCGCGATCCCGGCGGCAGCGTGGCGATCCGACCGCGCAGCGCGAGCTCGATCTGCCGGTACTGCGGAGGAGCGTCGACGGTGCGCATCACCCAGCTGCCGTCGCGACGGCAGGCTGCGCGGCCCGAGCCCCCGCCTCCGCGCCGTGGACCGCCGCCCCGATCGCCCCGGCCCACGTGCCGAGCTGCGCGGGGACGATGGCGACTTCGTCGAGCGCGGTGGTGCGCACGCGGCGTCGCAGCTCCTCCTGGATCGGACGCAGCAGCAGGTCGAAGGCCGCGGCGATCCCGCCGCCGATGACCACGCGATCCGGCGTCAGGACGGTCACGGTGTTGGCGATGCCGATGCCCAGGTAGCGGCCGACGTCGGCCATGCCGGCAAGGGCACGCCGCTCGCCGGCCCGGGCTCGCGCCACGGCCTTCCCCGCCGTCGGTGCACCGCAGGCGGCCGCGATCTGGTCCGCGCGCACGTACGCCTCCAGGCAGCCGCGGTTGCCGCACCCGCACCACGGTCCGTCGGGATCGATCGTCTGGTGTCCGAGCTCACCGGCCGTGCCATCGTGCCCCTGGTGCACGCGCCCATCGACGGCGATCACCCCTCCGACCCCGGTGCCGAGGGTGAACCCCACCATGGTGGAGGCGCCGCGTCCGGCGCCGAGCCGCAGCTCGGCCAGGCCGAAGGCGCGCGCATCGTTCACGAGGTGCGTCGGCAGCCCGAGCGCCTCCGCCACGCTCGACGCCACGGGGACGCCAGCCCACTCGCCTGGCAGGTTCGGGAGGAATCGTGCGGCCCCGGTGGCCGGGTCGTACAGGCCGGGGACGCCGATCCCGATGGAGCTGACGGTGTGATCGGTGCGCGCCAGCGCCTGGGTGGCGACGGTGGCGAGACGCCGGACGACCGCGTCGGGGCCCGCCGCGGCGTGGGTCGCGACCTGATCGCGGTCCACCGCCTCCCACGTCCCGTCGCCCTCGACGACGAGCGCCCACTTGATGTTGGTGCCTCCCAGGTCGAGCCCCAGGTGCGCGGTGGACCGGCCGCCGTCGCCCACGGCGTCAGGACTCCGCGGTGACGCGCGAGTAGGCGGCAGCGACGACGACGATGATCGAGCCGAACAGGATCTGCCGGACCGCCTCGGGGTAGCCGAGGGACGACAGCAGCGACGTGGCCACGGTCAGGATCAGCGCGCCGATGATGGTGCCCCCGAATCCGCCGCGGCCGCCCAGGATCGAGGTGCCGCCGATGACGGCCGCCGCCACGGAGGGCAGCACCTGGGATTCGACGAGCGTGACGCTCGCCGTGTTCGCGTATCCGGTGTAGATGAAGCCCGCCACGCCGGCCAGCACGGCCGTGATCACGTACAGCGCGATCAGCACCTGCCACGGCTTCGTCCCCGACAGGCGGGCCGCGACGGGGTTGTCGCCGACGGCGTACAGGAGGCGGCCGTAGCCGGTGCGTCGCAGGCCGCCGAGGATCGCGATCGCGATCGGCACGAACACGATCAGGCTGACCGGCACGACGTCGAACCACAGCTCGCTGCCGAGGGTCCGCAGCTCGGGCGGGACCCCGGCGCCCGTCTGCACCATCATGATCTGCCAGACGTTGGCGAGGCCGAGGACCACCAGGCTCATGCCCAGGGTCATGATCAGCGGATGGACCCGGAAGACGCCGACGCCGATGCCGGTCACCAGCCCTGACGCGGCAGCCGCCAGGAGGGCGATGACGATGGCCATGACCAGTCCCTGGTCCGCCACCAGCGTCGCCACCAGGAACCCGGACATCGAGGCCACGGCGCCGACCGAGAGGTCGATGCCCGCCGTCAGCATGGACAGCGTCTGCGCGCCGGCCAGGATGGCGAGCGGGACCGCCGCGCGGAGGATGACGCCCGCCCAGTTCGGGCTCACGATCCCGGGCCGGGCCAGCTCGGAGGCGATGACCAGCAGGGCCAGCAGGATCAGCAGCGGGATGATCGGGCGGTCGCGGAACAGGTTGCGCCACCCGGCGAGGGTGAGCCACCGGCTGCGGGGGGCGCTGGTGTCGGCCATGCTGGTCATTCGCTGCTCTGCCGCAGGAAGATCAGGGTGCCCACCATCACCACGCCGACCAGGATGATGCCCTGCGCCACGGTCGCCAGGTTGGTGTTGAGCCGGAGGAACGTCATGTCGGTGCGCAGCAGCGAGAGGATGACGACCGCGACGATCGGGCCGAACAGGCCGCCACGGCCGCCGGCCAGGCTGACGCCGCCGAGGACGACGGCGGCGACGCTCATCAGGGTGTACGGCCCCGGAACCGGCGTGCCGATGCCGGTGCTCGCCGTCAGCGTCAGCCCCGCCAGGGCGGCGAAGAGGCCGCCGATGGTGTACGCCAGGAACTTGGTGCGCCCGACCGCCACCCCGCTCCGGAACGCGGCCAGCTGGTTGCTGCCGACGGCATAGAGCGAGAGCCCGAGCTTCGACTTCGAGAGCGGGATCCAGATCACGGCGACGACCAGCACCAGGACGATGGCGGCCTTCGGGACCCACTCCGTCACCAGGTGGCCGACCACCAGCTCGCGCAGCCATTCCGCCGATCCCCCGCCCGGCGTGTTGAGCACCAGCAGCGCCG
This sequence comes from Candidatus Limnocylindria bacterium, assembly GCA_035700865.1. Classification (GTDB taxonomy): domain Bacteria; phylum Chloroflexota; class Limnocylindria; order QHBO01; family QHBO01; genus JACDBZ01. Next base: position 20,021 of record DASSOH010000085.1, read on the forward strand.
CACCGGCCCACACGAAGGCCATGGCCAGGGTGACGACGATGTCCGGCACGCGGGTCAGGACCACGACGGCGCCGTTGACGGCACCCAGCACGAGTCCCAGGAGCAGCACGCCGATGACGACCAGGACCGCGTATCCCTCGCTCTGCCCGTCCATGTTGGCGGCCGCCACCACGCTGGTCAGGGCCATCATGGAGCCGATCGAGAGATCGATGCCGCCCGAGATGACGATCACCGCCTGCGCGGCCGCGGCGAGGGCCAGCGGCAGGACGGAGATGGCCAGCCCCTGGATCCCCGTGACGCCGTAGGTCGGCTGGATCACCTTCGTGGCGATGAGCAGCAGGATCAGGAAGCCCAGCAGGCCCAGCGTCCAGGCGTTGCGCCGCACGTAGCCGGCCAGCAGCGCGCCCGCGCCCCCGCCGCGAAGCGTCTCGAGACGCGCGCTCACGGCGCCGCCGCCTCCGCTGCCTCGGTCTCCGTGGTGGGCGCGTCGTCCCGCTGCCGGCGCAGGTTGTGCGCGGCGCGCAGCAGGGTCTCCTCATCCGCATCGGCCGCGTCGACCTCATCGACGACCCGGCCGCCGAAGATGACGATGGCCCGATCGCAGGCGAGCCGGATCTCGTTGAGCTCCGAGGTGTAGAGGATCACCGCCGCCCCGGCCGCGGCCAGGTCGCGCAGCAGGCGGTAGATCTGGTGCTTGGTCCGGATGTCGATGCCCCGGGTCGGGTCGAAGCACAGCATGGTCCGCACGCCGCCGGCCACCCACCGCGCGATCGTCACCTTCTGCTGGTTGCCGCCGGAGAGGCGCCGCACCTCGCGCTGGGCGCGGGTGTCGATCTGCAGGCGCTCGATCGCCTCGTTCACCTTGCGACGCTCTTCGGCGACGTCGATCAGGCCCCAGCGCCGGACCCGTGCGGCGAACGGCAGGGCGATGTTCTCGCGCACGGACCGCTGCATCAGGAGCGCCTCGGCGCGGTCGGCCGCCACGTACACCACGCCGGCCCGGATGGCGTCGGCCGGGTGGCCGAAGGTGACCGGCGTGCCGTCGACCAGCAGTTCGCCCTCGCTCGGCCGATCGGCCCCGGAGAGCACGTTGAACAGCTCGTCCTGGCCCTGGCCCTCGAGCGCGACCACGCCGAGCACCTCGCCGGGATAGACGTCGAGCGAGACGTCGTGGAGGTGCCGGCCGGCGCCGATGCCTCGAGCGGACAGCCGCGGGGTATCGCTCATCCGCGCGGCGGCGCCGGTCCGCTCCTCGGCGAGGCCGGCGGCCTGGCTCACGTCGCCGAGCATCAGCTCGACGATGCGCTCGTCCGAACCGGCGGTGACGTCGACGACCCCGACCGTCTCCCCCTCGCGGAGGACGGTGGCGCGGTTGCAGATGGACCCGATCTCGCTCATCCGGTGCGAGATGAAGATCACCGAGCGCGTGCCGCCCCGCTGGTGGCCGATGGTCTCCAGCACGCGGTCGCTCAGGTTGGCGGGCAGGGCCGCGGTCATCTCGTCCAGCAGCAGGATGTCCGGCTCGATGGCCATGGCCCGGGCGAGGTCGATGATTCGCAGCGAGGCCAGCGGCAGGCGGCGGGCGAGCGTCGACAGGCTGAGGCGCTCGAGGCCGAACTCGCCGAGCCAGTGTCGGAACGGCTCGACGGGCGTCTCGGTCAGGCGCAGGTTGTCCCGGATGTCCAGGTCCGGGATCAGCGACGGCTCCTGGTAGACGGAGACGACGCCGTGGCGGCGGGCTTCGGCGGGCGAATGGTCCTTCCGGGGCTTGCCGGCCACCATGATGGTGCCGCTGTCCGGTCGCACCGCCCCGGTCAGGATCTTGACGAAGGTGCTCTTCCCGGCACCGTTCGCCCCCATCAGGGCGTGGATCTCGCCGGGGCGGACGGCGAGCGACGCACCGCGCAGCGCGACGACGGCGCCGTAGGCCTTCGAGACCCCGGTCGCCTCCAGCATCAGGTCGGTCGCGGTGGTGGTCATGGTGGGTGATGCGTGGGGATGCCGGCTCACGCCGGCATCCCCGTTCGCTCGTGGCTCGGGACGATTACTCGCCCGGGCCGACGCAGGCGATCGCCTGCTCGGGGGTGTAGCTCGTCCAGCCCTCGATCTGCAGGCCCAGCGGCCAGAGCGGATCGAGACCGTCGACCTGCCACGACTCGAGCAGCTGACGACCCTCGTCGCTGACGTTGTCCGCCAGGACCGGCGTCAGCAGAACGGTGTTCGGCTGCGACGCATCCTCGGCGGTCTGCACGTCCTCGCCGTTGAGCAGCTTGAGCGCCAGGTTGACGCCCGCGCCACCGACGGCAGCGGTGTTGGTCACCGCCGCGCCCTCGAGGCCCGCGTACCCCTCTTCGTCGAGGAGCTGGGCGACGAACGCGCCGAGGTCCGCACCGACGATCGGCACGTAATCCTCACCGGCGGCCTTGATCGCATCCACGACCTGGCTGTCCATGCCGGACGTCCAGATGCCGTCGATGTCGGCGTACTGGCCGCTCGCCAGGAAGTCGTTGATCAGCTGGGTCGTCGTCGCCGGATCCCAGCCGGTGTGCACGCCTTCCTCGTTGGGAACGACCTCGATGTCCGGGTACTCCTCGAGCGCGCGCTTGAAGCCGATGTCACGGTCGCTGTCGGCCGGGTGGCCGGCAAGTCCGCGCATGTAGTACACGGTTCCGGAGCCGCCGATCTGCTCGAACAGCCACTTCGCGCCGAGATACGCGTACTCGACCTGGTTGTTGTACAGGTTGTACGTGTTCTCGTCGGTGACGTAGGCGTCGACCGAAACGGTGATGATCCCGGCGTCATGGGCTTCCTGGAGCGCCGGGTTGAGGGCCTCCGGATCGTTCGGGTTGAAGACGATCGCGTCGACGTCGGCCGCGATCAGGTCACGGATGTCCGACAGCTGACCGGCAGCGTCGGTGTTGCGGTGGATGGTCACGAGCTCCGTGACCTGGTCGGAGGCCAGGGCCTCCGCCTTCGCGGTGCAGACCTGCTCCTCGCGGAAGCCGTTGCCGACGCCGCCACCGTTCGAATAGCCGATGCGGTAGCTCGTGTCACCGCCGCCCTGGCTCGCCGGGGCATCCGATGATCCAGCCTGCGACGCCGACGCGGACGAACCGGTCGAGCCGCACGCCACGAGCAGCAGGGCGATGGCCATCATCGCCGTGATGGACTGGAGTCTAAGCCTCGTCATGTACTGAACTCCTCCTCCTGTTCTCCCCCAACGACGCAGTCTCTCGCTCACCTCCTCGCATTGTCGAAGATTGCCGCCACGCGGCGGGCATGTTCTCGGTAGGCCTCGTCGAACAGCGCTCGTGAGCGCTGCTCCCCGACCACGGACGGTCGGGTCAGGACGGGTGGCATGGCGCCTCGCTCCGTCAGGAGCTCGGCGACGCGGACCTTGATGCAGTTGACGATCGCCACCGCGGCGACGGTCGAGCCGGGACCGACCGGCGTCTCCAACCCGGGCACGTCGCACAGCGCGTCGGCGTGCGGGGTGCACAGGTCGATGACCAGGTCCGCCTCGTCCAGCAGGCGTGACCCGAGCTCCGCGGCGGGCTCGCCCGACATGGACTGCTCGACCGACGTCACCGCGATCACCTTCAGCCCGCGCGCACGGGCGCCGCGCGCCATCTCGACCGGGACGGCCGTGAGCCCGGAGGCGGAGAAGACGATCATCACGTCGTCGCGACCGAAGCGGAAGTTGTCGAGGATCACCTCGGCGAGTCCCGGGGTGCGCTCGATGAACATCGCCTGCCGCTGTCCGTTGGCGCCGACGACCTGGGTGTGGAAGGTCATGGACAGCTCGACGATCGGGTTGAAGCCCGGGTACGAGCCGTAGCGCGGGAACATCTCCTCGACCGGGATCCTGGAGTGCCCGGTGCCGAAGAGGTGCACCAGGCCTCCGGCCGCGATGGCATGGGCGCACCACGCGCTGGCGCGCTCGATGGCCTCGGCCTGCGTGGCGGCGAGCCGCTCCAGCAGGGACGAAGCCTCGGCGACCCAGCGCAGGGCGGGCGGCGCGGCGGCGTTCACGTCAGTACGCGCCCTCGTCGGAGGCGCCGGCGCCGGCGCCGGACGGCGCCGCGGCCCCGGCGCGTCGCGCCCGGAAGTCGTCCAGGATGGGCTTGGTCTGCGTCGCACCGATGCGCGTGACCCCCAGGTTCATCACCGCGAGCAGGTCGTCGAGGGTACGCACGCCGCCGGCCGCCTTGACCTGGACGTGCGGCGAGGTGACGCGCCGCATGAGGGCGAGATCCTCGTGCGTGGCCCCGGAGGGGGCGAAGCCGGTCGAGGTCTTCACGAAGTCGGCTCCCGCCACCTCGGCCAGGCGGCTGCCGCGCTCCTTCTCCTCATCGGTCAGGTAGGCGTTCTCCAGGATGACCTTGACGATGGCACCGGCCGCGTGCGCGACCTCGACCACCGCCGCGATGTCGGCGCGCACGTCCTCGTCCCGTCCGGAGCGCAGCGCCCCGATCTGGATGACCATGTCGAGCTCGGTGGCTCCGTTGGCGAGGGCCTCCTTCGCCTCGAACACCTTGGTCGCGGTGGTCGACGAGCCGTGCGGGAACCCGATGACCGTGCCGACGGCGACATCGGTCCCTTCCAGGAGTGCCTTCGCCCGCGTGACGTCCGCCGGACGAACGCAGACCGACGCGACGTCGTACTCCGCGGCCAGTCGGCAGCCGTCCCCGATGAACGCGTCGTCGAGCTCGGGCTTGAGCAGCGAGTGGTCGATGGTCTTGGCGAGCTGTCGCTCGGTGACGTTCTCGACGGTGAAGCGGGGGGTGGTCGTGGTGGTCATGGGGTTCACTTGATGTACGGGCGGAGGACGTCGCGGGCGATCAGGAACCCGCGCTTGATCAGCTCATCGGTCTTCTCGAAGTCGCGATCCTCGTGCTCGATCGCGACCGCGCCGTCGTACCCCGCGCGGTACAGGGCGGCGAAGATCGTGGGCCAGTCGGCGTCGCCCAGGCCCGGGAGGCGCGGGATCTGCCAGCCCATGCCGCCCGACAGCGTGCCGCGCTCGTACAGCCCGTCCCGGTTGATCTGGACGTCCTTGGCCTGCACGTGCCAGATGGACGGACCGAACTCCCGGATGAATCGCTCCTGGTCGATCATCAGCCACACCAGGTGGCTCGGGTCGTAGTTGAGCCCGATGGTGTCGCCCCAGGTCTCGATGATGCGGCGCCAGACGTACGGCGACCAGGCGATGTTGTTGCCGGCCGGCCACTCGTCGTAGCTGAAGATCATCGGGCAGTTCTCGATCGTGACCTTCACGCCGTGCTCGTTGGCGTGGTCGACGATCTCGGGCCAGATCTCGAGCGCGCGCTCCCAGTTGGCGTCAACGTGCAGCTTGGGATCGCCACCCATGAACGTGTTGAAGTACGGGACGCCCATCTTGGCGCACGCCTCGATGACGAGCTTCATGTGCGCGATCGCCCCCTCCCGGGTCTCCCGGTCGGGGTGCATCGGGTTCGGGTAGAAGCCGAGTCCGGAGATGCCCAGCCCCTTCGACTCGACCTCCTCGCGGATCTCCGTCGCGCGCGACTCCGAGAGATCGGCGACGTCGATGTGCGACGTTCCGGCGTACCGTCGCGTCGGCCCGCTGGCGCGCGGCCAGCAGGCGATCTCCAGGATCTCGAAGCCGTTGCCGGCCGCCCAGTCGGCGACCTCGTTCAGCGGCGTGTCGGGGAATGGTGCGGTCAGGAAGCCGAGCTTCATCGGGTCACGCTCCTCGGGTGCTGCATCGGTGTCATGCGTCGCGTGCGACTCGCGTCCATCGGCCCTGGCTGGCGCTCGCCGCCACGGCGTCGCCGACGAGCATCTCGTCGTGACCATCGGCGAAGGTGGGGTACACGGGCCGTTCGGAGGGGCCGCCGGCGCCGACGTCGGCGTACACGGCGCGGAAGAGGGCGCAGAAGGTATCGGCGAATCCCTCCACGTGGCCCCCGGGAAGCGCGGCGGCCGCCTGGCCCGGCGCGTTCATCAGCGCCGGGTTGCGCTGGAGGATCTCGTTGGGGGCCTCGCGATGGCCGACCCACAGGTGGTCCGGCAGCTCCGACTCCCAGGCCACCGACGCGGCCGATCCGTCGATCTCGTACTCCAGCGAGTTCTTGCGCCCCGGGCTCAGCTGGCTGACCGCCACGGTGCCGCGCGCGCCGTTCTCGAAGCGCAGCAGGATCGTGGCGATGTCCTCGGTGCCGATCCGTCGCTCGACGGTCTCCGCGGCCTGGTGGGTCGAGAACGTCTCGACGGGCCCCGCCGGCTCCAGCCGCGTGGGGATGAACGTGTGGAGATCGGCCATGACCTCGGTGATGTGCAGGCCGGTCATGAACGCGACCAGGTCGAGCCAGTGCGATCCGATGTCGCCCACGGCCCGCAGCGATCCACCCAGCTCGGGGTCGAGCCGCCAGTTCCAGTCGGTCTGGAGCAGCAGCCAGTCCTGGAAGTAGTGGCCGCTGACGAGCCGGATCTCGCCCAGCCGGCCGTCACGCGCCATCCCGGCCACGTGCTGGTTGAGCGGGTAGAACCGGATGTTGAAGTTGACCGCGTTGACGCGCCCGCTGCCGGCGGCCAGGCGGACCAGCTCGCCCGACTGCTCGCTGGTCAGGGCGAGGGGCTTCTCGCACACGACGTGGCGACCCGCCGCCAGGATCTGCACCACCTGCGGGTGGTGGAGGTGGTTCGGGCTGGTGACGTGGACGACCTCGACGCGGTCGTCGGCGAGGAGATCGTCCAGGCTGGCATACGCCATCGGAACACCGAGCCGCTCCGCGCTGGCCGCGCCACGATCCGGCGACGAGCCGAGGAGCCCGAGGACCTGCACCCCGAGCCGGCGCAGCGCCTCGACGTGGACGGTTCCGATGAAGCCGCTGCCGATGACGGCGGCCCCGATCTCGCTCGGTCGCCTCATCCGAATGGGTCTAGATGTCTAGACAGCCTTGCCGGACCGGCCACGAAGGCAGCGGAGGGTGAATGCACCGCCCGATGATACTTAGGCCCGTCAAGGGCAAAAGTGCCGATCCGCCTCCGGCCGGCCGGTATGATCCACGCCGTGAAGGACCCGCGCCCGGCGGTGCCCGCGACCCCGCCACCGGACGGGACGCTCGACTCGCTCGTCTCGATTCTGGGGGAGATTCGATCCGCGCCGTCCCGATCGCGGTCCGAGCTCGTCGCCAGGACCGGGCTCTCGCGCAGCGCGGTGGAGCAGCGGGTCGGCGACCTGATCCGGCTCGGCCTCGTGGTCGAAGGGGACGTCGGCCCGAGCACCGGTGGGCGGCCGCCGCGCCGGATCGTCTTCCGCGGCGACGCGGGCCATCTGCTCGTCGCCGACGTCGGGGCGACCAGCATCGATGTGGCGGTCACCGACCTCGAGGGACGAATCCTCGGCCACCGCGACGAGCCGGCCGACGTGGCGGCGGGGCCGGAGCGGTGCCTGGCGCGGATCGACGAGCTCTTCGACGAGCTGATCACGGCCAGCCGCGACCTTCCGGGACGGCTGTGGGGCATCGGCATCGGCGTGCCGGGCCCCGTGGAGTTCCGCTCGGGGCGGCCCGTCTCCCCGCCCATCATGCCCGGCTGGGACGGCTACCCCGTCCGCGAGCGCTTCAGGGACCGCTACGGAGCCCCGGTCTGGGTCGACAACGACGTCAACATCATGGCCCTGGGGGAGTGGCGGTCGGGCATCGCCATCGGCCATGACAACGTGGTGGTCGTCAAGATCGGCACGGGAATCGGCGCGGGCATCATCTCGAACGGCCGAATCCATCGCGGAACGCAGGGTGCGGCGGGCGACGTGGGCCACATCCAGGTCGTCGACGACGCGTCGATCGTGTGCCGATGCGGCAACGTCGGCTGCCTGGAGGCGCTGGCTGGCGGCGCTGCCCTGGCGCGCGACGGGGAGGCGGCCGCGGTCGCCGGCCGGAGCGAGCGGCTGCGGGCGGCGCTCGGCCAGCACGGACGGGTGACGGCCGAGGACGTGGCGCGCGCCGCCTCGTTCGGTGACCCGGTCGCGGTCGCCATGCTCCACGCCGCGGGCCATCGCGTCGGGCTGATGCTCGCCAGCGTCGTCAACTTCTTCAATCCATCGCTGGTCGTCGTGGGGGGCGGGGTCGCCCAGAGCGGGGACCAGCTCCTGGTCGCCATCCGGGAGACGGTCTACCGCCGATCGCTGCCGCTCGCCACCCGCGACCTCGCCGTGCAGCGCTCGTCGCTCGGCGCCCTGGCCGGCGTCATCGGCGCCTCGACGATGGTCCTCGACCAGCTCTTCTCGCGCGACTCCATGGCGGGCTGGCTCGCCGACGGCCGCTAGCGCCGCCGCAGCTACGAAGCGGCCAGCTCGCGGACCAGGCGGGCGGCCGGCTCGTCGGCGACGACGCGCAGGTTCGGGTGACGGCACAGGAACGAGGCCGGCACGTCCGGCCCCTCCGGACCGCGCAGGGCCGATTCGAGGATGTCGGCCTTGCGCTCCCCGGTGACGAGCAGCCAGATCTCGCGCGATTCGAGGAGCCGCGCGATCCCCAGCGTGATGCCGCGCTGCGGCGTCGCGCCGGCACCGTAACCGGCGGCGACCTCCTGGCTGCGAGGGGTCAGGGTCACCACGCGGGTCTCGCAGTCGGCCGGCGAGCCGGGCTCGTCGAGCCCGATGTGCCCGTTCAGGCCCAGCCCCAGCAGCGTGAGGTCGAGGCCCTCCGCCGCCACCGCGTCGTGGGCGCGGGCGGCGGCCTCCGGGTCGGCCGCATCGGCGTCGATGGCCACGAAGCGCGCCGGCTTGACGTGGTCGACGAGCTCGCGGCGCAGCCGGTCGCCACCGCGGGCCGGATCGCCGGGCGGCAGGCCCAGGTACTCGTCGAGCAGCACGATCGTCGCCGCCGACCACAGCGACGGCTCGGTGGATCGCACCAGCGCCGCGTACAGCGGCGCCGGCGTGCTGCCCGTCGGCAGACAGAGCCGCAGCTCAGGCTCCTCGCGCAGGCGCTCGGCCAGGTCAGCCGCGACGGCATCGGCCCAGCGCTCAGGCGGCAGGACGTCCAGCCGGAAGCTCATGCGCGCGCGACGACGATGTCGGTGAAGTCGCCCGACGCCGGATCCTTGACGATCAGCTTCTCGCGACCGTCCGGCAGCGTCTCGCGCTTGATCACGACCTTGCCATCGTGCATCTGCGGTTGGGCGGTGATGCGCGGCACCCCCGTCCCGCGCCACTCGAACAGCTCGACCGGCGCCCACTGCCGGCTCTCGGCGGATCGGTAGCAGGCGTCCATCACCGCATTGACGACGTAGCCGTCGTACAGCGTCTCGCGCGGCTGCCGGCCGTTGTCGATGGCGTCGAACATGTCGCTGAACATGTCGACGTACCCCAGCTCGCTCACCTCGTCGCCGACCGGGAAGAGCCACCCGGCGCTGGATTCCGCCTTCTCGGCCACGTAGCCGCCCGAGCCGCCGGCCGTGAACATCTCGTAGCCGGTGCGCAGGAAGTGGTTCAGCCAGATGGTCCCGTGGGTCCCGGCAACCTCGTCGCGCAGGTCCATGCCGCCGCGGAAGGTCCAGCTCACCTCGAACTGTCCGATGGCGCCCGACTCGAAGCGGATCAGCGCGATGGCGTTGTCCTCGTCCGCGATGGGGTGGACGAGGGTGTCGGTGTGGCACATGACCTCGACGGGGCGGTTCCCCTTCCCGACGAAGTTGCGGATGATCTCGATGCAGTGGCAGCCGAGGTCGATGATCGCGCCGCCACCGGTCAGCCGGCCGTCCCAGAACCAGGCCGAGTGCGGACCCGGGTGGGCCTCACGCGACCGGACCCACGTCACGTCGCCAAGCGCGCCACCCTCGACCGAGCGCACCGCCTTGAGCGTCTTCGGGGTGTAGCACAGGTCCTCCAGGTAGCCGCCGAAGACGCCGGCCTTCTCGACCGATTCGAGGATGCGGCGCGCCTCCTCGGCGTTGCGACCCAGCGGCTTGGTGATGAGGACGGCCTTGCCCGCCGCCGCGGCAGCGGCGACCGCCTCCTCGTGGAGGAAGTTCGGGAGGCCCACGACCACGACATCGGTCTCTGGATGGCTGACGGCCTCCTCGATGCTGGTCGTGGACTCCTCGATCCCCCAGCGCTCGCGGAATGCGCGACCCCGTTCCTCGCTGCGCGAGTAGACGACCCGGACGCGGTCACGGCCGCGCTGGCCGTGCAGCGTCGCGGTGTAGAAGTCGCCGATGAGCCCGGTGCCGAGCATGGTGATCTGATGAGAGCGCACGCGCGCGTCCTCCTTCGTTGCGATTCAGCGGGACGGTGATTGTAGGTTCGGGTCTCGCCGTCACACGAGGTTCGGTCGACACGCGCGCTGGGACGACGAGAACGCTGAGGGTCGGCACCCGGCTTGCGACGCCCACTGCAGGTCAGTACGCAAGGAGAATGGAATGTTCGCTGAGAACGACAACTGTCCGAAGTGCGGCATGCCCGTCAGCCAGGGCGACAACCCGACTGAGAGCGGCGGCCAGATGTTCTGCTGCCAGGGCTGCGCCGAGGGTGGCGACTGCACCTGCTCCCAGCACCAGCACTGAGCACCGCCTGACGCATCCACCGATCCACGAGCGGGGCCGCCCACACGGCGGTCCCGCTTCGCTGTGGCCTCAGCCGCCAACCCGTCGCGTGACCGATACCTCACCGGCGTAGGGCAGATCGGCGAGCGTCACTTCGCGTGCTGGCACGCCGATGTCCGGCGCCTCGATGATCGAGCCGTCGCCGACCCACATCGCGACGTGGTGAACGGCGCCGTCGCGGGCGAAGAAGACCAGGTCGCCGGGCTGCCGGTTCGCGGCGGCCACCACGGTCCCCACCAGCGACTGCGGGCCCGCATCGCGTGGCAGCACGATCCCGTGGACGCGCGCCACCAGGTGGACGAGGCCGGAGCAGTCGAACCCGAAGCCGGACGTTCCACCCCACAGGTAGCGGACGCCGACCGCGAGGCGCGCCGAGTCGACCATGGAGGCGCCGGTCGCGGGAAGCGCCGGCGCATCGGACGGTCCGACGGCGACCGCGGCGGCCTTCACCCACGCCGTGCGGCCGCTCGGGAGCGCGAGCTCCAATCGGCCATTGGCGTCCGACAGGACCGGCAGGCGGGTCCCGAAGCTCGCCTCGGCGACCCCGGTGCCGCCCGCATCCTCCAACCACGCGGTGAGGGTGACGATCGTCGCGATCGGCGCCGTTGACGGGGCGCGCGGCGCAACCGCGCTCAGCTGCGCCACGGGGACCCACGCCGGATAGCCGCGGCCGTCGAGCGGCGTCGGCTGGTCGGGCACGACGACGTGCGCCCAGGCTCCCCGCAGCTCGAGGACCGTCACGCGATCGCCGAGCAGCATCTGGGTGTCGACGCGCCCGATCAGCCCGGCCTGGAGATCGGTGGTCAGAGCGGCGAGCCAGTCTCGGACGCGGGCCGGGTTCTCGAGCGCCGGCGCGTCGACGGCGCGCGGGGATTCAGGGCTGCGCCAGCCGGTGGCCACCGTCACGGCCACCCATGCATCGCTGCCAGCCCGCACGCCCGGCGTGGGCGTCGGTGGAGGCGGCGTGGGCGGGGGCAGCGACGGAGAACCCGGTGTGGGAGGCGGCGGGGTTGCCGGCGCCGCGGTCGGCGCGACCGGCGTCGGCGGTGGTGAGGACGCGGAGGGCGCCACGCTCGGCCGTGGCGAGGCGGTCGGCTCGGCGCTGCTCGAGGCCCTCGGGACGGCCGACGTTGGCGCCCCGGTCGGCGAGCCGCCCGGTCCGCCACATCCAGAGATGACGGCGAGGGCCAGGAAGAGCGAGAACGGACGAGCGATGGATCTCAGGCAGCTGGGACGTGTCATCGTCCCGAGGATGTTGCAGTCGCACGGCCCCGGGCCAGTGCCGGACTTCCCGAGTGGCGAGCGGCCGGCTCACCGAGCCGACGCGGGACTGCCCATCGCGACGACCCGGGCTTCGGCGGACGCCCGCCACGGCGATCCGAGGACCGCGCCTACTGGCGGCGGTCCTCGCCGGGAGGCCAGAGCGGCTCCGGCACGCTGAAGCCGAGCTCCCCGTCCCAGGCGTTGCGGCCGGCCACCTCGTGGACCGGGCGGCGGGGCGCGACGCCCCACCGGCCGACCGGGTAGCCCATGGGCACGACCGCGTGCAGGTGCCAGCCCTCGCCGGTGGGCACCCCGACCAGCTCGAACACCTCGTCGGCGAAGAACGTCTGCAGCACGCCGGTGAGCGTCGAACCGATTCCCTCGGCCCGCGCGGCGAGCATCGCACTCCACACCGCCGGCAGGACGCCGCTGCCCTCGGCATCCCGGCTGAACGCGAGCAGCAGCAGCGGGACCTCGGCGAAGTGGCGCGCGAGGTGATCACCCGAACGCGCCGCTCGGCCGGCATCACCGGGCGCCTGCAGCATGGCGGCCACGGTGGTGCCGAACCGCTCGAAGAGGCGTTCCCACGCCCGCTCGTAGCGTGGGGCCAGCTCGTCCAGCAGCTCGCGATCGTCGATCAGGATGAATCGCCATCCTTCGCCGATGTTCGGGGCGCGGATCGCGGCGTCCAGGATCCGCGCCTGCGCGTCGATGGGGATGGCATCCGCCTTCATCCGCCGCATGGCGCGCGTGGTGTAGAGCGCCTCGTGCAGGTCCATTCCAGACTCCTCCCAC
>DASSOH010000086.1:0-17598 GCA_035700865.1 Candidatus Limnocylindria bacterium
GCCCGATGCTCTCGAGGTCCAGCCACTCGTCCACGGAGTGGTCGTCGCCGCCGACCGGGCCGAGCCCGTCGAGCGTCGGGATCCCCAGCGCCGCCGTGGTGTTGGCGTCGGACGCCCCGCCGGTGGCCGCATCGCGCAGCCCGAACCCGAGCTCCCCGGCGATCCCCACGGCGAGCTCGACGAGCCGCGCCGAGGCCGCGCTCTTCTCCATCGGCGGGTGGCCCGCCACCTGTCGCACGTCGACCCGCACGTCCGGGTCGGCCGGCGTCGTCGCCAGCCGTGCGATCTCCGCCGCCGCCGCGTCGAACGCCTCCACCGTGGCCGCCCGCAGGTCCACCTGGAGCTCGCAGCGTTCGGCAACGACGTTCGGGCGCGTCCCGCCCTGGATGACGCCGGCGTTGACCGTCACGCTCGGCCAGCGCCCGTTGAGCGCATGGAGAGCGACCACCTGCCGCGCCGCCTCGAGGACCGCGGACCGGCCCTTCTCCGGCTCGACCCCGGCGTGCGCCGCGCGACCGTGGAACGTCACGTGGTAGTCGGCGATGCCCTTCCGAGCGCTGACGATGTCCCCGTTGGCGCGCGCGCACTCCAGGACCAGGACCGCGTCGTGGTGCGGCGCCAGCTCCCGGATGACGGGCGTGCTGAACGGCGAGCCGATCTCCTCGTCCGGGTTGGCGACGAAGGTGACCGTCGGATGGACGCCGGCCTCGTGCAGGGCACCGATGGCGTGGAGCCCCGCCAGCAGCCCGGCCTTCATGTCGGTCACGCCCGGCCCCCAGGCGCGGCGACCGTCGGACCGATACGGCCGCTCCGCGGCCGTGCCCGGGTCGAAGACGGTGTCCATGTGGCCGATCAGGAGGAGCCGAGGCCCATCCCCGGACAGACGACCCACGACGAGGTCGCCCAGCTGGCGGCCACCCTCGGCCGGGTGGTGCGACCGCCGTTCGACGTCCGCGCCCAGGCGCGCCAGCGCATCGGCGACGGCATCGGCCACGCGGTTGACGCCGTCGGGCGTCCAGGAGCCGCAGTCGATGTTGACGAGGGCCTCGAGCTCCTCGCGGAAGCGAGGCAGGCGGGCGTCGACGGTGCGCCGCAGCGCGTCGAGATCGGGCATGGGGGTCAATATACTCACGCCCATGGCCTCCGAGCCCGAGCCGCGCGAGCCCGAGGTGGAGCTGGTCGAGCTGCGCGTCCTCGACGGGCCGAACCGGTTCTTCACGCGCCCCGCCGTGAAGCTCGAGTTCCGCGCGGACGAGCCGGGGCGCGCGGCCGAGGCGGCGGCCAGTGCGGCGCTGGCGATCCGCCGCCTGCACGTGGCCCTGGACCTCGTGGAGCCGAAGCTGACGACGCGGACCTCCGTCGACGGCCTGCGCACGGCCCTCGCCTTCCCATGGCGACGGCGCACCATCTCCCAGGCGATCGCCACCGCCGCCGCGCGCCTCGCCCTGGGCCGCTCCTCCGAACGCCGGGAGCTGACCGGCCTGCGCGCCGTGGCCCACGGTCCGCTGGCGCACCTGCCGAGGCCGCGGATCCCGATCGTCGCGGTCACCGGGACGAACGGGAAGAGCACCACCACGCGGCTCATCGCGCACATCCTGGCCACGGCCGGGCACGCGGTGGGGATGACGAACTCGGACGGGATCTACGTGCGTGGCGAGCTGGTCGAGGCGGGGGACTGGACCGGCTTCGGCGGCGCCGCCCGGGTGCTCGCGGAGCCCGGGCTGGACGTGGCGGTCCTGGAGACGGCGCGTGGCGGCATCCTGCTGCGCGGCATCGGCTACGTCGCGAACAACGTGAGCGTCGTGACGAACGTCTCGGCGGATCACCTGGGGCTGCAGGGGATCGACACGTTGGACGAGATGGCCGAGGTCAAGGGCACCGTCGTCCGGATCACCCGCCGGGACGGCTGGGCCGTCCTCAACGCCGATGACCCGCGGGTCTGGGCGATGCGCAAGCTGACCCGGGCCAACCTCTACGCCTTCAGCCTGGACCCGCGCGCCGGCGCCGTGGAGGCGGCCCTCGACGCGGGAGGGCGGGCGGCCGTGCTCGATCGTGGACGTCTCGTCCTGCGTGGCGCGGGTCGCCGTCCCCGACGCCTGCTCCCGATCGAGGAGGTGCCGGTGAGCTTCGGCGGGCTGTCGCGCTTCAACATCGCCAACGCGTTGGCTGCGGCGGCCGCGGCCGATGCGCTCGGCCTCACCACCCGGCAGATCAACGCGGGGTTGCGCACCTTCGCTCACGATGCGGACGCCAACCCCGGCCGCCTGAACCTCTTCGAGCGCCGGGGCACCTTCGCGCTCGTCGACTTCGCCCACAACGAGGCCGGCATGACCGGCCTGATGGAGGTCGCCCGGGCTGTCGCTCGCCGCGGCCGCGTGCGGCTGGCCTTCGGCACCGCGGGAGATCGGACCGACGAGATCCTCTCCCGCATGGGCGCCATCGCGGCGGGCGCGGACGACCTGGTGATCGCCGAGAAGGAGCACTACCTGCGGGGCCGCGACCTGCAGGAGATGAACGAGCTGCTGCGCTCCGGGGCGCGCGCGGGCGGGTACACCGGTGAGATCGAGGCGCACCCGTCCGAGCTCGCCGCGCTCCGCACCCTGCTGGATCGGTCGCGCCGCGGCGACGTCGCGTGCGTGATGGCCCACGTGGAGCGGCGCGAGCTGTTCGCGTGGCTGGCGGAGCAGGGTTACCGCGCGGTCAGCCCCGAGCGGCTGCGCCAGCTGGTCGCCGGTCGCCCGGCCGACGATCGCTAGAGGTCCAGGTCGACCTCGTCGTCGGAATCGGTCACCCCGACGACCGCGCGCAGGCCCTCGGCTTCGGACGCGGCGCCGTGCTGCCGGCGCTGGAGCTCCTTCCACACCTGGTTGGCGTGGTCGACGCACACCACGACCACGTCCCCGGCCGTGGCCGCGTCGAGCGCATGGCGCGTGGCCTCCAGCTCGTCCAGGATCGTCGTCACCGGGCCGGTTCGGCGCTCCGCCCCCGCCGCGTCGATCCCGTCCCGGATGAGCGCCGCCGTCCCGCCGCGCTCGCGGCCGCGGTTGTTCTCGTCCTCGCGGACGATGATCTCGTCGAAGTAGCGCGCCGCCACGCGGCCCAGCTCCCTGATGTCCTCGTCGCGGCGGTCACCCGCCGTCGCAACGACACCGATCCGCCGCCCGGTCACCGCCGCGCGCGCGCCGCCGGCGGACGGTTCACTCAGGCGCTCGACGAACTCGCCGAGGGACTCCATGGCCGGCGGGTTGTGCGCGTAGTCGACCACGACCCGGTAGCCGTCGAGCTCGAACATGTTCAGGCGGCCGGGGGCCATGAAGTACGAGGTCGTGAACGTGCGCAGCCCCTGGCGGATGTCGTGGAGGTGCGCCCCCGCGGCCCACGCCGCCGCGGCCGCGGCCAACGCGTTCTGGACGTTCATCCGGGCCCGGCCCTCGAAGGTGGCCGGGATCAGGTGCGTCCACACCAGGTCCATCGACTTGCGACCCTGGCGCAGCACGATCTTCTCCCCGTTGGTTCCCTGCTCCAGCGTCACCCCGCGCCGGCCGCGCGACGCCTGGAACTTCAGGCGCTCGTGCTCGGGGTCCATGCTGAAGTAGATGACCGATCCCGAGCAGTGGCGCGCCATCGCCGCGACGAGCGGGTCGTCGGCGTTGAGGACCGCCACGCCGTCGCGCGGCACCGCCTCCACGATGACGCGCTTCACCTCGGCCAGCTGCCGGATGGAATGGATGCCGCCGAGCCCCAGGTGGTCGCCGGTGACGTTGAGCACGACGGCCACGTCGTTGCGCTGGTAGCCGAGGCCCTCGCGCAGGATCCCGCCGCGCGCGACCTCGAAGACGGCGAAGTCGACGGTCGGGTTCTGCAGGACCATCGAGGCGGAGCGCGGCCCGGAGGCATCGGCCTTGCGCACGATGCGCCCGTCGACGTAGATCCCATCGGTCGACGTGAGGCCGACCTTGCGGCCCATGCCCTTCATGATGTGCGCGATCATCCGGGCCGTGGTGGTCTTCCCGTTGGTGCCGGTGACTGCCACGATCGGGATGCGCGACGCCGTCCCGGGCGGGAAGAGCAGGTCGATCACCGGCTTGGCGACGTACTGCGGCTCCCCCTCGGTCGGGTTCGTGTGCATCCGGAACCCGGGGGCCGCGTTGACCTCCACGATCCCGCCGCCGGTCTCGCGGATCGGGAGGCTCACGTCGGGGCAGACCAGGTCGATGCCGGCGATGTCGAGGCCGACCACCCGGGCGGCCAGCTCGGCCAGCTCCGCGTTGTCGGGGTGGATCTCCTCGGTCCGATCGATGCTGATGCCGCCAGTGCTCATGTTGCCGGTGCGCTTGAGGTAGATGCGCTGCCCGCGGGGCGGCACGTCGCTGAGCTCGAAGCCCTGCTCGCGCGCATACGAGATCGCCTCGTCGTCCACCTTGATGCGCGTCAGCACCCTCTCGTGACCGATGCCGCGGCGCGGATCGGCGTTGGTGATCTCGACCAGCTCCGCGAGCGAGTGCGACCCGTCGCCCTCCACGTGCGCTGGCACGCGCTGCGCGACGGCTCGCAGCACGCCACCGATGACCAGGCAGCGGTAGTCGTTGCCGGTCAGGTACGACTCGACCACGACGCCGCCGTTGCGGCTCTCGGCCCGCGCCATCCGGTACGCCGCGCCGACGGAGCCGTCGTCGCCGACGTTCAGGATCACCCCACGGCCGTGGTTGCCGTCGAGTGGCTTGACGGCCACCGGGTAGCCGATGCGCTTCGCGGCGGCCACGGCCGCATCCTCGGACCGCACCACGTCGGAGCGTGGCACGGGGACGCCCGTCGCGGCCAGGAGACGGTTGGTCAGCTTCTTGTCGCTCGCGATGTCGACGCCCAGCGACGCGGTCTGGCTGGTCATCGTCGCGCGGATGCGCTTCTGGTGGACGCCGTGGCCGAGCTGGACGAGGGACTGCTCGTTGAGGCGAATGGACGGGATATCCCGCAGGGCAGCCTCGTCCAGGATGGCCTGGGTCGAGGGGCCGAAGGCCGCCCGCTCGGCCAGCAGGATGAGCGCCTCCAGCTCCGCGCCGAAGTCGAAGCCCGGTTCCGGCTCGACCAGGTGGTTGACGAGCCGGACGGCGAGCCGGCCGGCGGCCAGGCCCACCGACTCCTCCCCGTAGGAGTAGACGACGTGGTAGCGGCCCGGCTCGCCGGTGCCGCGCGTCTTGCCGCGGCCGACCTCGGTGCCGGCCTCGCGCTGCAGCTGGAGGGCGATGTGCTCGGCGATGTGCCCGACCCACGTGCCTTCGCGCAGCCGCCCGGCGAAGCCGCCGACCTTGCCGGTCCCGCAGCTGTGCTCCGCGATGCCGGGGAGCATGTCCAGCAGGGCGTCGACGAAGCCGGGGAGGGTGTTGGACGGGTAGTGCTCCAGCACCCCGAGGTCGACGACGAGCTTGATGGCCGGGTCATAGCTCCAGTAGTTGGGCCCGCGGTAGACCCGCGTGTCGAGCACACGCAGCTCAGGCTTGGGCGTCACCCCGGCCGGTGGCGTCGGCGTCCTCGCCCGCCGCGAGGCGGTCGGCCGCGTCCCGCGAGCCGCGCGCTCGGGACGGTCCACCGTGCTCATTCGCTGGCCTCCTCCATGCGGCGCGCGTGGAGCGCGCGGCGTCGCGCCCGCTCCGGCGCGGTGTCATCCGCGCCCTCGGCAGCGATGCGCCGGATGAGGCGTCGGGTCTGGGCGCTCGCGGCCTGGAGGCTGGCCAGCTCACGGTCGGTCGCGCTGATCGGTCGCAGCGGGGCCAGCAGCTTGCGGTGACGGATGTCGAAGCGGTAGCCCGATGGCAGCGAGTGGAGCACGACGCCGGAGACCATGATCGGCCGGTGCCGCTTCACCTCGTAGGCATCGGTCTGGATGTGGGCGGGATCGAGGATGGTGACCGACCCCTTGCCGATGACCTCCAGGACGCCCTTTGGCGTGACCAAGCCCGCCGTGTCCTCGTCGATCCCGATGCCCAGCAGCGCGGGAGACTGTGCCACGAGCGCCAGCAGCCGCCCGAACCGGTTGCGCTGCTCGAAGTGCTGGTCGATCAGCACCCCCGGAAGCAGGCCGAGCCCGGCGCTCATCTGCGTCATCCGCTGCTTCGGCGTCGCGCCGCCGGTCCCGAAGGCCACCATGTGGCTGGCGATGGCCGATGCGCCGGCACTCGTGCCGGCGATGATGGCGCCGTGCCGGTGGCGCTCCACCAGCGCCCGACCCAGGATCGTGCCGCCGATCACGCTCGAGAGCCGCAGCTGGTTGCCGCCGGTCATGAAGATGCCCGTCACGTCCTCCAGGGTCGCGGCCACGCGCCGGTCGTCGGCATCGTCGCGCACCAACGGCCGCAGGCCGCGCACGTCGGTGATCCCGAGCTGGCGGAAGAGCTCCAGGTACAGCTGGGTCGCCTCGTCGCCCAGTGACGACGCGGTCGAGATCACGACCACCCTGGCGTCGTTCCCGCCGGCGAGCGTGACGAACCGCGACAGGATCTGTCGCTGACGCAGCTTGTCCTCGGCGCCGCCGATGATGAGCAGGTGGCCGGTCCGGGCCTGCCCGGATCGGGCGGTGGCAGGCATGGCGCGCAGCATAGCGGGCGCCGCTAGACTCGATCGGATGGGGCAGACGGAGCGCGTCCCCACCGAGGAACGCGACTACTACGAGGTCCTGGGGGCGGAGCCCTCGGCGTCGTCGGCGGAGCTGCGCACGGCGTTCCGCGAGGCCGTCCTGCGTCACCATCCCGACCGCGCGCCGTCGTCGGACGTGGCCACGCGGCGCACCTCGATCCTCAACCGCGCCTGGGCCGAGCTGCGCGACCCGTTGCGCCGGCTGCACTACGACCGCGAGCTGGAGGCCGGACGGGCGGCGACCATGGCGTGGCCGCTCGAGCAGCACGAGGCGCAGCGCGTGCGTCCGCGTCGCGTCCGGCGCCCCGAGGTCGGCGCGCCGAGCCCGTGGCACCAGCCCCAGTGGCGGTCGGTCGGCGGCTTCCGGATCCCGGCCGAGGTCTTCCTGGCCGGACCGGCGGCGCAGGACCGATGGATCGTCGAGCACCACATTCGCGGCGAGGACTGGCGCGAGCACAGCGAGCGCTACTGGCTGCGGTACGCCGCCAGGTACTACGCGGACCACGGCCGGGTCGAGGACTGGCTCGGCACGCTCGAGCG
This sequence comes from Candidatus Limnocylindria bacterium, assembly GCA_035700865.1. Taxonomy (GTDB): domain Bacteria; phylum Chloroflexota; class Limnocylindria; order QHBO01; family QHBO01; genus JACDBZ01. The sequence continues at coordinate 7,171 of DASSOH010000086.1, forward strand.
GATCGTGGCGCTCGATGCGCCCTTCGCGGAGCTCGCCGACCTGCACATCCGCGAGGCCTACGTCGCCGCCGAGGAGGAGCTGCGCGGCGCCATGACCCTGGCCCGACTGGTCGAGCGCTACGCGGACGGCAGCGCGCAGCGCCGCTGGGCCGAGCGCGAGCTGCGCGTCCTGCTGGGGGAGTACCGCGACCGTCACGTGCGTCGCGGGCCGGCGGCACGCCGGGCGGAGAACGCCGAGCTGCTGCTCAACTTCCTGGAGACGCTGGGGGTCGAGCCGTCGTTCACCGACTACCGCGCCGCCATCGTCGCGCACCGGCGCGCCGATCACGCCGGCCGGGCCGCCGAGCTGGTGGAGCGCGTCATGGCCGCCCCGGTCACCGAGCCGGGACGATGGTTCAGCCTCGTCCAGCTGCTCACGGAGGCGGGCCAGCTGGACCGGGCGTCCGCGCTGCTGGCCGCCATCGCGCGCGGCGAGCACCCCGACGCGCTCAACCCCCGGCGCGTCGCCGGCCCGTGGCGACGCATCGCGGTCGCCCGCGAGCGCCTGGCCCGGGCCCGGCGGAAGGCCGGCGGCAGGGCGACCGCCTGAGCGTGCTAGGCTCGGGCCCCCATCCGCATCGGAGCAGGCGCCCCACCGTGAGGTTCCGCGGCAGCGACCGGCGGCTGATGCTCGGCATGCTGGCCGGGTTGGCGGCAGCCATCGCCGGGATGGTGCTGGCCGGTGACCAGGCGCTGCCGTTCACGGTGATCCCCGTGCTCGGGGTGATCTTCGTCGGGCTGACGCTCGGGTCCGGCGCGGCCATGGGCGCGTACATCGTCGCCACTCTCGTCCTCGTCCTGCTGGTCCTCCAGCCGACGCGGATCGACGACCTCGCGCCGTCGGACGTGGTTCGCCTCGTCGCCTTCCTGCTCGGGAGTCCGCTCGCGGTGCTGCTGGTGAACCGCGCGGAGGACGACCGGCGCCGGGCGAGCCGTGCGCTGCGGGCCAGCCGTGACGCGGAGGCGGCGCTGGAGGCCGAACGCCTGCGCCTGGAAGCGGCGCGACGCGAGGTCGACGCCGCGCTGGCGACGGCGGAGCGCGAGCGCGCCCGGCTCGAGGAGGTGGCGGAGGCGATTCCCGAGCCCCTCATCGTGTACGACGACGACGGGCACGGGACCTACGGCAACCGCGCGGCGCTGCGGCTCCTCGGCCGCAGCTTCGTGGAGCGCTCGCTCGAGGAGTGGGGGCGGGTCACCCAGCCTCGCGACGCTCGGGGCCGCGTGCTGGGTCCGGACGATTGGCCGCAGGTTCGGGCTCAGCGCGAGGCGGTCCGCGGGCGCCTGACCCTGCGCATCCCGATGACCGGACGCGACCTGATGGTCGACGTGGAGGGCACGCCGATCCCCGGCGGCGGTGCCGTCCTGCTGCTCCGCGACATCGGGAAGGAGGAGGACGAGCGCCGCCGGCTGTCCCGCTTCGCCAGTTTCGTGGCGCACGAGCTGCGCAACCCGCTGGCCGTGGCCAAGGCGCGCATCGAGCTGGCGCAGCGCGACCCGCAGCGTGGGGAGCGAGCGCGGACGCACGACGGGCGGGCGCTGGAATCGGTCGACGCGGCCATCGGCATCCTCGAGCGGCTGGAGCTGTACTCGCGCGCCGACTCCGGTCGCGTGGAGGCCTCGCGTGAGCCATTCGAGCTGGCGCCGGCCGTCGGCTCCGCCATCGAGCGGCTGCGTGCCCGCGGGTCGCAGCGCGAGGTGCGCGTGGCGATGGCGCCCGGTGCCTGGGTCCTCGGTGACCGCCAGCTCAGCGAGCAGGCGATCACCAACCTGCTGACCAACGCCGACCGATACGCGACGCCGAACACGCCCATCCGCGTCGCGGTGGAGGCCGGCCCGCAGGTCGTGTTGCGGGTGGCAGACGACGGGCCGGGCATCGATCCCGAGGTCGCCGATCGCATCTTCCGCGAGCGAGTCACCGCCGGGCGCGGCCTCGGGCTGGGGCTGTACCTGGTCCGCGCCACCATGGAGGCGATGGGCGGGTCGGTCGTCCTGGAGCAGCCGCGGCCCGGGGCGGTCTTCGCCCTGCGCTGGCCGGCCGCCGACCCGGTCCGGCCGACGGCGCCGTCCGAGCCGACGGGCCCGACGGCCGGCATCGAACGCTAGGGCGCGCTGACGACCTCGAGCGGGCCGAAGTCGGCGGCGCGAAGCTCGTCGCCGATGCGCGCGGCGTCGCCCACGACCAGGATCAGCGCGTCGTCCGGCCGGACGAGCTCCCGTGCCGCCAGGTGCACGGCCTCGGGATCCACGGCCTCCAGCCGCTCCCGGTAGCGCTGCCACCAGTCCGAGGGCAGGTCGTACACGGCGACCGGCTCGATGGCCGCCGCGATCCCGCCGGTCGTCTCGAACCGCAGCGGGAAGACCCCGACCAGGAAATCGCGGACCTCGCGCAGCTCATCGGCTCCCGGGGGCGCCTCGCGGATGCGGTCGAGCTGGCCCAGCAGCTCGCGCACCGCGTCGACGGTGACCTCGGTCTGGACCGCCGCCAGCGCCGTGAACGGCCCCGGGGAGCGGCGCGGGTCGAAGGAGCAGCGGGCGCCGTAGGTGTAGCCCAGCTCCTCCCGCAACCGCAGGTTCAGCCGGCTGCCGAAGACGCCGCCCAGCAGCGCCGCCATGACGATGGCGGGGAAGTAGCGCGGGTCGTAGCGGTCGATGCCCACGTGCCCGACGCGCAGCTCGCTCTGCACCGACCCGGGCCGATCCACCAGCACCACCCGGCGCCCGCCACCCGGCTGGGGCTCGAAGGCGCGGTGACCCGGCCCCGATCCCGCCCAGGATCCGAAGTGGCGCTCGATGACCTCCATCGCGGTGTCCACGTCGATCGCGCCGGCCACCACCAGGTCCGCGACGCTCGGGGCGTAGCGCGAGGCGTGGAAGGCGCGAGCATCGGTCACGGTCAGGTTGCCGACGGTCTCCGGCACGCCGGCGGACAGCCGCGCGTACGGCGTCTCGGGCGCGTACACGTGGCGCAGGAAGCTCTCGTCGGCCAGGCGACCGGGATCCGCGCGAGCCTGGAGGATGTCATTGAGGCGCTCGGCCTTGAGGCGCTCGAACTCGCCCTCGTCCAGCCGGGGCTGACGGACCATCTCGGCCAGGAGCCGCATCCCCTCGTCCAGGTGCGTCCCCAGGGCCGTGAAGCCGGCCCGGGCGCTGTCCCAGGAGGACTCGCTGACGACGCCGATTCCCAGCCGTTCCGTGGTCTCGGCGAAGGCCGACGCGTCCAGGGACGCGGTGCCGGTCACCAGCAGCTGGGCCGTCAGCGCGGCGATGCCGCCCTGCCGCTCCTCCTCCGATGCGGCGCCGGCATCGGTCAGGAGCTGGACGCTGACCAGCTCGCGGTCGGGCAGCGGCACCAGCCAGGCCACCAGGCCGTTCGGCAGCTCGCGGCGCTCGAAGTCGGGGAACCGATACGGCCGCGGGGCCGTTGCCGGCGGTCGGAGCGTCATGCCTTCGCCTCCGCGGGAACGTAGGTGAGGAGGACCCGGTTGTCGGGCACCAGGAACGACTGCATGGCCGCGCGCACCCGGTCCGCGTCGACGGCGTCGTAGCGCTCCACCTCGTGGTTGATGCGGTCGGGGTCGTCGAAGAGGCAGGTGTACATGGAGAGCCGATCCGCGCGCTCGCCGATCCGCTCCAGCGACCCGGCGGCGTGGGCCGCGTGCAGGTTGCGGACGCGCTCCAGCTCCTCGTCTCGTGGCCCCTCGTCCGCGAGCCGCGACAACTCGGCGAACAGCGCCGCCTCGAGCGTCTCCGGCGTCACGCCGGCGCGGGCGGTGACCCACAGCGTGAACATCGCTGCGCCGCCCACGATCGGGAAGACGAAGACGGTCACGTCCTGCGCGACGCGCTGCTCGCGGACGAGCGACGCGTACAGCCGCGAGGCGCGGCCGGTGCCGAGCAGGTCGCTGACGACCTCCATGTCGTCGAAGCCATCGGTCCCGAAGGGCGGGACGCGGGCGGCCAGGTAGAGGCGGGGGAGCGGCACCCGGTCGGGGATCGTCTGGCGCACCTCGCGGCCGATCAACGGCTCCACCGTCATGTCGGGCGGTGCCGGCAGCGCGGCGTTCGCTGGGATCGGTCCGAAGTGGCGCTCGATCATCCGCAGCGCCTCGTCACGCTCGAAGTCGCCGGCGATGGTCAGCACCGCGTTGTTTGGCGCGTAGTAGGTCGCGAAGAACTCGCCCACGTCCTCGAGCGAGGCGGCCGAGAGGTCCTCCATGGAGCCGATGGTCGGATGGTGGTACGGATGCGCCTCGGGGTAGACCAGGGCCTGCACCCGCTCGTCCCAGTCGCCGTATGGCTGGTTGTCGACGCTGTAGCGGCGCTCGTTCTTGACCACGTCGCGCTGGTTGTCGAGCTTCTCCTGGGTCATGGCCGGCAGCAGCGAGGCCATCCGGTCCGCCTCGAGCCACAGCGCCAGCTCCAGCTCGTGGCCGGGCAGCGTCTCGTAGTAGTTGGTGCGGTCGAGCCAGGTGCTCGCGTTGAGCGTCCCGCCGGCAGCCTGGACGAGGCCGAAGTGCTGCCCCTTCTCCACGTTCGCGGACCCCTGGAACATCATGTGTTCGAACAGGTGCGCGAAGCCGGTCTTGCCGAGCTTCTCGTGCTTGCTGCCGACGTCGTACCACAGGTTGACCGCGACGAGCGGCGCCCGAGGATCGCGCGACAGGATGATGCGCAGGCCGTTGTCGAGGGCGTGCCGTTCGATCGGTACGTGAGCCACCAGCACCTCCGCTGTGCGGGACCGATGCGGCCGCTGCGCGGCCGGTGAAGCCGAAGTCGAAGCCGATGAAGCCGAAGAGCGCGAACGGGCCGCGGTGGGCGGCCCGTTCATCGGTTCAGGTCGTGGTTGGCGAGCGCGGAGGGATTCGAACCCACAACCTAAGGATTAAGAGTCCTTTGCTCTGCCGTTGAGCTACGCGCCCGCGCAAATGATGCCGTAGCCCGTTTTGCCGGTCAACCGACCGTCAGGGCATCGTCTGGGCCTGCTGGCCCGGTCCGGGACCACCGTTCGGCTCGGGGGACTGGCCATAGTGCGCGCTCGCGAAGTCGCCGATGGCCCCGAGGTCCACCGAATCCAGGTAGAGCAGGTTGCGCCAGGCTGTGACGGCGATCGGGTGCCCGAAATCGGGGCCGCTCCACGGCGAGAGGATGAACTTGAACCGGCCGCTGATGCCGCTCGACGCCTGCGTTCGCACGTAGTCGGACAGCTCGCTGATCTGCTGCTCGTCCAGCTGGTCCGGCTGGTACCAGATCACGACGCCACCATGCTCGAGGTTGTGGATCAGCTGCGACTCGTTCTGCGCCGACGTGTACACGCCCCAGCTCGCCGGGGTATTCCAGTGCGGGCCGGAGGTGGCGGGCGTCGAGGAGTACGGCACGCTCGAGACGCCGCACGATGCCGGGTCGGCGCGGCAGCTGACGCCCTCGCTGGTGTGGTCGCGGCCGTCGTCGGGCTCCGCGGTCCCGACGTTCGGGTTCGGGCCTGAGCCGAACAGCACGACCAGCACCACGATGATCGCGCCCACGATCAGCACGCCGCCGATGGCCAGGATTCGCCAGTCGGCCAAGGGCGACGACGGTCGGTCGTCGAGGCGTCGGTTGAGCGCGTCGCTCGACGCGCGCTCGCGCCGCTGGACGCCGGAGGTTCGTCGCTTCGCCATTGGCGCGGAAGGATAGCGGCAGATCCGATTCGGCGCGCTGGCACCCAACCTGCTCGTTGCTAGAATCGAGGCACTGCGCGGTCGCGGTGCCATTCGATTCCCAACGCCCGCTCCCCGGAGGTGACATGACCACAGGCGACGCGCCACGCCGTCGCGAGAACCCGCTCACGCTCGTGAAGCGGCTCGTGTCGGGTGGAGTGAACCTGGCGAAGCTCGAGGTCCAGCGCGGCCGGCAGGAGATGGCCCGCAACCTCGGCCACCTCCGTGGCGGCATCGTGAAGCTCGCGATCGCGGCGGCCATCGCCGTCGTCTTCCTCGTGGCGCTCATCGCGTTCGTGATGGCGGTGCTCGTCGTCATCGGCCTGTGGTGGGTCGCCCTGATCCTGCTCGTGCTGCTGGTGCTGATCGCCGGGCTGCTCGGCTGGCGCGGCGTGAAGCAGGTGTCGAGCACGAACTTCACCCCCGAGGAGACGATCGCATCGGTCAAGGAGGACATCGCGTGGGCCAAGAGCCGACTGCTGAAGCGCAGCTAGCCGATACGCGGCTGGCCATCGACGCCCAGCGCACCGAGCTCGAGCGGACGGCGGACCAGCTCCGCGACGCGCTCGACCTGAAGAAGCGGTTCCAGGAGAACCCGGCACTGTTCGTCGGCGTGGGAGCCGGTGCCGTCTTCCTGCTGACCGGGGGCCCGGTCCGGGTTGCCAAGCTCGTCCGGCGCCGCCTCTTCCCCTCCGATCCGGAGAAGGCCTACGACGCCCTCCCCAAGCCGATGCAGTCCTGGGTCGACCACATGACGTCCACCCTCGGCCCGCGCGCCGACGAGGCACGCCAGTCGCTCGCCCACGAGCTCCTGCTCTGGCGGCACGACCCGCGCAAGCACGGCAAGGTGAGCAAGAAGCTGGCGAAGCAGATCGCCGAGGGCCCGCCTGGGCCGCAGCGTGCGGTCTGGCAGGCCTTCGAGGCGGGCGCGGCGATCATCACTGCCGCGCTCGCGCGCAAGGCCGTCGAGCGGTTCCTCTCCGGCGAGCCGCCATCGGGTCATCCGACGCTCGACGCGGTCGGCACGGTCGGCGGCGCGGCCAAGCCGGACCCCGAGCACGCCAAGAACGACGTCACCAACTCGCCGTCCCAGCGGGCCAGCGCCGCGCACCAGGACTACTCGGGGATCAGCTCCCGCGATCGCTGACGGCCGTCGAAGGCGCTCGTCGCCGTTCGTCGTACTGGTGAAGGCGGCCGCTGGCCTGCCGCACCCAGGAGGAGCCGTGGCCGAGTACCTCATCTACTTCAACCAGCAGTGGGTCGGCGACCATTCGGCCGAGTGGTTCCGCTCGCGCGGGCCGCTGGCCAAGGCGGTCCTCGACGAGATGCGCGAGGCCGGGGTGTACGTCTTTGCCGGAGGGCTGGACGAGGACGGGCCCGTCTCCAGCGTGGACGCGACGTCCGGCACGCCGGTCGTGATCGATGGACCCTACGTCGAGACCAAGGAGGTCCTCGGCGGCTTCACGGTGGTGAACGTGCCCGACGAGGCGACGGCCAAGGCGTGGGCCGTCAAGGTCGCGGAGGCGTGCGGCTGGCCGCAGGAGGTTCGCCGCTTCATGCCGCAGCCCGGATCGGAGTAGACGGGGAGAGCCAGGCTTCTAGCGCGCTGGCCGCGCCGCGAACCAGCCGGGTCGGTCGAGCCAGCGATCGAACCGGAGGCCGGCGTCGGCGAGCAGCCTTCGGATCGCGCGCTCGTCCAGCACGCGGGCAGTGAACGGCTGCGACCACTCCACGCCGTCGACGCCGTACCGGACCTCGGCGGTGAGCCGGTCGCCGTCCACGCGAGCTCGCTCGAGTCGGACGCTTGCGTCACCGAGCCGGGTCGTCTGGCCGACCGCCGCTTCCGGATCCCAGCCGGGCGGGTAGGTCTCGCCGATCACGATGCCGCTCGGGGCGACGTGCGTCGCTGCCGTGTGCGCGAAGGCGACGCCACGGTCAGGGTCGTTGACCAGATGGCTGGCCAGCAGCACCGCGTCGAAGCTTCGCCCCAAGCGAACCGTGGTGGCGTCGGCCACGACGCCGTCGACTCCCGGCGGGAGGGCGGCGACCATGCCCGCGCCGTTGTCGATGCCCGTCACCCGGTAGCCCATCGCGGCCAGCGGACCGGCGATGCGCCCCGGGCCGCAGCCGAGATCCAGGATCGTTCCGCCGGGTGTGACCAGCGAAGCGATCAGCTCCGGCTCGCCGGTTGCCGGCAGGCGACGGTAGAAGGCGACGGGGCTGCCGTCGGGCGCGACGTCCACGCGCCCACGATAGCGCGGCCGCGTACCTGCCAATCGGCGACGCGTAACTCGAGACGCACGGGGTGGCAAGGCCACGATCAGGCGCTATCGGTCATCCACGGGCAGCTACGGCCCTCGTGAGTGGCGAGAGACAGCGTAAGCACCACCTGGAGACAGATACCGTCAGACTGGCCGAGGAGAAGCGCCTCGAGCAGCCGGCCGCGGAGCGGCCGCATCGGTCCATTGGTAGACTCACCCGGTCCCCGCCGCACTATCTTCCCCGCGGGCGAGTGGCGGAACGGCAGACGCGCCGGCCTTAGGAGCCGGTGTCGCAAGACGTGCGAGTTCGAATCTCGCCTCGCCCACCACATCGCACCTCGCCCGCGCGACACGAGCATCACACCGATACGCCGCTCACGAGCGGCGCCGAACAACGAACACACCACCAACGGGAGCTGACTTGGTCACCGTATCGAAGCGACCCGAACCGGGCTCGAAGATGGTCCTCGAGATCGAGGTCCCGCCCGCCGAGGTCGACCGGCACTTCGCCACCGCCTACCGCCACGTCGCCGAACGCACCAAGGTGCCCGGCTTCCGGCCCGGGAAGGCGCCGCGCACCGTCATCGATCGGTTCGTCGGACGGGCCAGCGTCATGGCCGAGGTCATCGACCACCTGGTCAGCGACGCCTACGACGCCGCCCTGAACCAGACCGATGTCATCCCGGTCGACCACCCGGAGGTCGACATCGACCCGAACGCGGTGGTCGAGGGGCAGACCGTGACCTTCACGGCGACCGTCCCGGTGCGTCCGGAGGTGGAGCTCGGCTCGTACACCGACTACCCGTTCGGCCTCGAGGTCCCCGAGGTGACCGACGAGCAGGTCGACCAGGTCATCGAGGAGCTGCGCGAGCAGCAGGCCACGCTGCGGCCGGTCGACGGTCGCGCGGCGCAGAACGGCGACATCGCCAGCGTCAAGTTCGTCGGCAGCATCGACGGCACGCCGTTCGAGGGCGGCAGCGCCGACCAGCTCCCGCTGGTCATCGGCGAGAACCGGATGATCCCCGGCTGGGAGGACCACCTGGTCGGCCTCGAGATCGGTGGCACGGCGCAGTTCGACATCACCTTCCCCGAGGACTACCGGGTCGAGGAGCTGCAGGGCAAGGAGGCGCACTTCGACGTCGAGTTGCTCGACCTGCGCGAGAAGATCCTGCCCGAGGTGACCGACGACTTCGCGAAGTCGGTCGGCGACGTCGAGACGGTGGACGAGCTCCGCACCGAGATCCGCGACGCCATGGAGAAGCGGGCCGATGCCGAGGCGCGCCACATGTTCGGCGACCGGATCATCGACTACGCGGTCAGCAACGCGAGCGTGGAGCTGCCCGAGGTGATGATCACGAACGAGGTCGAGATCATGCGCGACGAGCTGCGCAGCCGGCTGGCGCAGCAGCGCATCGGCCTCGACCAGTACCTGGCGCTCGCGAAGCAGACGCCCGAGGAGCTCACCGCCGAGCTGCGCGAGCCCGCCACCCGCCGCGTGAAGACGCTGCTGGTCCTCTCGGCCGTGGCCGAGAAGGAGGGCGTGGACGCCACCGACGAGGAGATCGCCGCCGAGATCGAGGAGCAGCTGGCCCGCACCGGCGACGACGCCAAGGTCCGCGAGTACCTGACCTCCGCCCGCGGCCGCAGCTACCTCCGCATGACCCTGCGCAACCGTAAACTGGTCGACACGCTGGTCGAGCGCGCCATCGGGACCGATGCGTCCGAGGGGCCGTCGCCCGAACCGGCCCCCGAATCCGCCACCAACGAACCGACCGACCCGACCGAACCGACCGAGCAGTCGGAGCAGCCCGAGGAGTCCAACTGAGCATGCTCGTCCCGATGGTCATCGAGTCGAGCGCCCGCGGCGAGCGCGCGTTCGACATCTACTCGCGGCTCCTCAAGGACCGCATCATCTTCCTGGGCGATGCGATCGAGGATCACGTCGCCAACCTGATCATCGCCCAGCTGCTGTTCCTCGAGTCCGAGGACCCCGAGAAGGACATCCAGCTCTACATCAACTCGCCCGGCGGCGTCGTGACCAGCGGCCTCGCCATCTACGACACCATGCAGTACCTGCGCGCGCCGGTCAGCACCATCTGCATCGGCCAGGCGGCCTCGATGGGCGCGGTGCTGCTGGCGGCCGGCGCAACCGGCAAGCGCTACGCGCTGCCGAACAGCCGGATCATGATCCACCAGGGCTCGGGCGGCTTCCGCGGCAACACCCCGGACGTCGAGATCCAGATGCGCGAGATGATGCACCTGACCGATCGCCTGATGCACATCCTCGCCGACCACACCGGCCAGAGCTTCGAGAAGGTGAAGCGCGACTCGGAGCGCGACTACTTCATGAGCTCCGAGGAGGCCAAGGCCTACGGCCTGATCGACGAGGTCTTCGCCGGCAACACCGAGTCGCTCATCTCGATGGCCCACAA
>DASSOH010000087.1:0-10528 GCA_035700865.1 Candidatus Limnocylindria bacterium
CCCGCGGTGCGCCCCTCGCGCGCCACCAGGGCCTCCACCAGCGCCGCATCCGTCGGCGTGGCGCCCAGCCCCAGCCGATCGCCGACCACCGCCGCCAGCGGCGGCTCCAGGTACGTCGAGCGCAGCGCCTCCCAGGCCTCGGCGGCGAAGGCCTCGGCCGGCGTCCCGTCCAGCACGATCCGGCCGGCGCGCATGACCACCACCCGATCGAACGTCTCCGCCACGAAGGCCATGTCGTGGCTGATGGCCAGCACCGTTCGTCCGCCCTCCGCGGCGGCGCGCACCACCGCGCGGACGCGGTCCACGCCGCGGCGGTCCTGGCCGGTCGTCGGCTCGTCGAGCACCAGCACGTCGGTGCGCATGGCGAGGACCGATGCGAGCGCCAGGAGCTTGCGCCGGGACTGTCCCAGGTCATAGGGGTTCGTCCGCTCCTCCCCGCCGAGCCCGCAGGCGTCGAGCGCCTCCTCGACGGCGGACTGCAGTGCCCCGCCGCGCAGGCCAAGGTTGCGCGGGCCGAACGCGACCTCGTCGTGGACCGTGGCCGCGAAGACCTGGCGGTCCGGGTCCTGGAACACGAGGCCCACGTGCCGAGCCAGCTGCGCGACGGAGAGGCTCGCGGCGTCGCGCGCGTCGATCAGCACGCGACCGTCGGTCGGCCGCAGCAGCCCGTTCAGGTGCCGCACCAGGGTCGTCTTGCCGCTGCCGTTCTGCCCGACGAGCGCCACCCGCTCGCCGGCCGCGATCCGCAGGTCCACGCCATCCAGGGCGCGCACCCCGCCGGGCGCGTAGACGTGGACCAATCCCTCGACGACCAGCTCAGCCACGGATGGCCGCCTCCACGGCGCCGCCGGCCACGCCCGCCGCGCTGACGGCGCGGCGCAGCCGCACCCCCGAGGGCTCCGGGACGCCCAGCTCGGCCAGGCGGGGGTCCGAGAGCACCGCCTCCGCCTCGCCGCCCAGCACGATCCGGCCGCCGTCGAGCACGACCACCTGGTCGGCCACGGCCGCGAGCAGATCGGTCTTCTGCTCGGTCACCAGGATGCTCGCGCCATCCGCCGCCAGCCGCTGGATCGCGTCGCCCACCAGCCGCGTTCCGGCCGGGTCGAGCTGCGCCGTCGGCTCGTCGAGCACCAGGTGCTCGGGTCGCATGGCGAGCAGCCCGGCCATCGCCACCAGCTGCTGCTGCCCACCCGAGAGCCGGGCGGGGTCGCGCTCGGCGAGCCCGTCGATCCGCATCGCCGCCAGGGACTCCCAGGTCCGCTCCGTCACCTCGTCGCGCGGGACGCCCAGGTTCATCGGTCCAAAGGCGACCTCCTCGAACACCGTGGTCGCCACCTGGGACAGCTGGGTGCTGGGGTTCTGGAATCCGATGCCGATGCGCGCCGCCAGCCGGTGCATCGGCCAGGTGTCGACGTCCTCGCCATCGAGCGCGATCGTCCCGCGGATCCGGCCGCCGACCGTCCGCGGTGCGAGGCCGCTCACCACCAGGCACAGGGTCGTCTTGCCGGACTCCGATGCGCCGGCCACGCCGAGCACGGCGCCGTCCGGCAGGTCGAGGTCCACGTCGAGCAGCGCGGCCGCCTGGGCGCCTGCGTAGCGGTAGCCGACCCCGCGCAGCGACACGGCCATCAGGCGATCCCCGCGACCCGCACGACGATCAGCGCCAGCAGCGCGAGGACGAGCGCCCATCGGGCAACGCGCTCCCAGCCCGTATCGGACGGCGCCCACAGCAGCGTCCGGCGTCCCGGCCGGGTGAAGCCGCGCGCCTCGAGGGCCATGGTGCGCTCCTCGACCTCGGCGATCGAGCCCAGGATCACCGGTCCCACGATCGGCACGATCCCGCGCACGCGGCGCCACACGGACCCCTCCGTGTCGAGGCCGCGCGCCCGCTGCGCCGCGGTGATCTGCGCCGCGCGGTCGACCATGGCGGGCACCGTCTGGACCGAGGCGTTCGCCACGAACCCGACCCGAGAGCTGACGCCGCGCCGCTCGAGGTCGACCACCAGGTCCGCCGGCCGCGTGGTCAGGTAGAAGAGCGTGACGGCGCCGCTGATGGCCAGGATCCGGACCAGGATCTCGAGCGCGAACGCCAGCCCCTCGGCCGTCGCGACGACGGGACCGATGCGCAGCAGCTCGGTCGTGCCGCCGGGGAAGAAGAAGAGGTTCACCAGGAACGCCGAGACGGCGATCGGCAGGGCCAGCAGCAGCGCGGTGCGCAGCAGGCGTGGCAGGACGCCCGCCAGCACGCCGGGGAGCACCACGGCCACGGACACGAGGATGATCGGCCCGACCAGGCCGCCCAGGACGACGGCGGCCACGGCCGTGACCGTGGCGAGGACCGCCTTGGTCAGCGGGTTGAGGCGGTGGAAGGCGCTGGGGCCGGGGCGTCCCAGGAAGTCGGGAACGCCCCGGCCGGCGGGAGACCGATCGGTCAGGTCGTCGCGCTCCGCCACTCACCCTCCTCGGTCGCGCCGGTGTCGCCGGCCTCGAGGAGCTGCTCGCCCTGCGGGAAGCGGGCCTTCGTGCGCCGGGCCATGGCGTTGAGCACCAGGTAGACCACGAAGAAGGTGACGAGCTTGTCGACCGGGTCCGACAGCAGCCCCTGCTGGAAGGTGGCCGTCTGCAGGTCCGACCCGGCCTGCCGGAAGGCCGCCACCAGGAAGTCGGTGCCGCCTCCGGTGACGCCGCTGAACACGTTGGCGCTGATCGGCGCGCTGATCAGCGCGGCGATGACGCCGGTGACCATCCCGGCCACCACCACGTACGCAACGCCGAGGTCGCGGCGCGCGATCAGCAGGTAGCCGAAGCCGACGACGAAGCCGACGAAGATCAGGCCCACCAGCCAGCCCAGGACGACGAACAGCGGCTCGACCTCCACGTCCGGGTTGAAGAAGTTGAAGGTGCTGCCGTAGAAGCGGGTGTAGGCGTAGACGGCGAGCCCGACGACCACGGCCAGCGCCACCAGGCCGCCGATCAGCAGCTCCGTCCCGGATCGGTTCGGCCGCGGTCGCAGCCAGCCCGCGCGTCCGGCAAAGCCGGCGAGCACGCCGATGACCGCCGCCACCAGGGCGAAGGCGGCGGCGGGTCCGTTCTGGAAGGGCGGTGGCAGGACGTAGGTCCACAGGATGTTGGTCAGGAAGCCGGTGAAGGCGCCGGCCACCGGTCCGGCCAGGGCCCCGACCAGGATGGTGCCGATGCTGTCGAGGTAGACCGGGATCTTCAGCGCGTTGGCGACGGTGGCGCCCAGGATGACGTTGATGGCGATCGCGATCGGCATGAGCACGATCGTGCGGGTGTCGAACTGTCGGGCGATCGAGGCGAAGCCGCCGGTCTGGGCGTACTCGATGGCGGCGTAGACCAGGAATGCGATGACCAGCGCGATCGCACCGATCAGCGCGAACGAATCGGTGCCCACGAGGTCGAAGCCGGCGTTCGGGTCGATCCCGGCGCCGAAGTTGCCGACCGTGACGACCCCGATCAGGATGACCGCGACGAACGCGACGAGCGCGGCGATCCAGCGTACGAGCATGGCGAGAACCCTCCTCCGTGCGGGGCGTGCCCCTAGCTGTAGGGAGCGCTGACGGCGCGTGCCAACCTCGCCAGCAGCTCGGCCTTCATCCCCTCTCCATCGATGGCGGTCGCCACGGTGACGGGGCGCCGCCCGTCCTCGGACCGGTACAGGCTGCCCGCGATGTACGCATCCGAGCTCGTATCGCAGGCCAGCTGCTCATTGACCGATTCGGTCACCAGGTCCGGCCGCAGCAGCGAGCCGATGAGCACGACCGGGTCGTGCAGGTACGCGCCGTCGATGCCGTCGGCGCGCTGGTGGAAGGCGACGTAGAACCGCACCGCGTCGCGGACGATGCCGGCCAGGTGCGTGTCCGGCAGGGCGCGGAGATCGTCCATGGTGAAGACCACGTCCTGCGTCGCGTCGAGCGGGAAGATGCGGTGCAGGGCCCCGGCCGCCAGGCACACCTCGGCGGCCTCCGGGTCGACGCACGCGTTCCACTCCCCGGTCTCGGTGGTGTTGCCACGCTCCTCGAGCGTGCCGCCCATCCAGATCACCTCGCGCGCCGAGCCGGCCAGGTCGACCCCGTGCTGCACCGCGGCCGCCAGGTTCGTCAGCGGCCCGAGCGCGACGATCGTCATCTCGCCGGGGTGGCGGCCGACGTGCGCGCCGAGGTAGCGGCTGGCGGGGATGGCGGTGTACTCGGTCGTCCCCAGCTGCCGGTCCTCGCCACGGAGCTCGACGTAGCCGGTGCCCGTCGGGCCATGCGTGTCGGGGGCCGTGCGCAGGCGGCGCTGGAGCGGCCGGGCCGCGCCGATGCTGACCGGGACGTCGCCGCGGCCGACCATGCGCAGGATCTTGCCGGTGTTGCGCGCGACGTGGTGGATCTCGACGTTGCCGGCGACGCAGGTCACGCCGCGCAGGTTGAGCTCCGGGCTGGTCGCCGCGATGAGCAGCGCGAGCATGTCGTCAATCCCGGTGTCGACGTCCAGGATCAACGGGCGGGGCGTGGCGGTCTCTCCCGACCGAGCGGCGTCGGCGTCCATCGGCCGCCTATGGTACGCGCCAGCCGCCGGCCTGGCCGACCTTGCTGGCCAGGGGCCGGCCGAGCGTCGCGCTGACGTCCCGCGCGGCCACCAGGAGCGTGTCCAGGTCGACGCCGTGCGAGCAGCCCTCGCGATCCAGCAGGTAGACCAGGTCCTCGGTGGCGAGGTTGCCGGCCGCGCCCGGTGCGTACGGGCAGCCGCCCGTGCCCCCGGTCGACGCGTCGAAGCAGCGCACGCCCAGCTCGAGCGCGGCGGTCACGTTGGCCAGCGCCGTGCCGCGGGTGTCGTGGAAGTGCATCGCCAGCCGGTCGGGACCGATGCCGGCGTTGAGCAGCGCGCCGACGACCCGCCGCACGTCGGCCGGTCCGGCCACGCCGATGGTGTCGCCGATGCTGATCTCGCCCACGCCGAGCTCCAGCAGCTGCTGGGCGACCCCGACCACCGCCGCCTCGCCGACCCGCCCCTGGTACGGGCAGCCGAAGGCGGTGCTGACGTAGCCGCGCGTCCACCAGCCCCGCTGCTTGGCCGCCTCGATGACCGGCCGGAACGCGTCGATGGACTCGGCGATCGTCATGTTGATGTTGGCCCTGGTGAACGGCTCCGAGGCCGCGGTGAAGACGCAGACCGCCTCCACGCCGGCCGCCTCCGCCCGCTCGAGGCCGCGCGCGTTCGGGACGAGCACCGGGTAGCGGACGCCGGGGCGTCGGTCCAGCCGCGCCATCAGCTGGTCGGCATCGGCCAGCTGGGGGATCGCCTTGGGCGACACGAAGCTGGTCGCCTCGATCTCGCGCAGCCCGGCATCGGCGAGCAGGCCGATGAAGCGAAGCTTCGCATCGGTCGGGATGGGCGTCGCCTCGTTCTGCAGTCCGTCGCGGGGACCGACCTCGAAGATCCGAACGTCGCGGTCAGGCATCGTCGCCATGGTACGCGGCGGCCGGCGTGACCTCGGCGAGCAGGTCGCCGCGCTGCACCTGCTGTCCCTCGCGCACCAGCAGCCGCGCGATCACCCCGTCGGTCGCGGCCACGACGGCGTGCTCCATCTTCATCGCCTCGATGACCACGACCGTCTCGCGCGCGCTGACCGATGCGCCCTCGCGGGCGCGAACGGCGATCACGCGCCCGGGCATCGGCGCGGTGAGCAGCGCGCCCTCCTCGCCCGACGCGCGCGCCGCGTGCCGCACCGCCTCCTCGATGGTCGGCGGTGGGGCGATCGCAAACTCGAGCGACTGCCCCTCGACGTCGACGAAGGCCGTACCGTCGCGGCGCACGCTCGCCGGGGCGTCGCGCCGCTCGACAGCCGGCGTCGCGGCACGGGCGTCGTCGCCGTGGCGCAGCGTGAGCGTCGGCGGGGCGTTGAGCCGCCACCCGCCCGACCACAGACCATCCGGCGTCTCGAGGGCGGCCGCCGCGGTCCGCCAGTGCTCCTCGCGCGGGACGGCGGCGTGCGGCAGCGGCATCCCGGCCACGGTGTCGGTCCGCATCTCGCCGGACCGCATCGGCTCCTGGCGCAGCAGCCAGCGCAGGAAGCGCACGTTGGTGCGCACGCCCAGGATGACGGTCTCGTCCAGCGCGGCCGTCAGCCGATCGAGCGCCTCGCCGCGCGTGCGTCCGTGGGCGATGATCTTGGCCAGCATCGGGTCGTAGCGGTCGGTCACCTCGTCGCCCGGGGCCAGGCCGGTGTCGATCCGCACCCCCGACGGCCATGCCACCAGGCAGGCGTGCCCGGTGGCGGGGAGGAAGCCGGCCTCCGGATCCTCGGCGTAGACGCGGGCCTCGATGGCGTGACCGTCGAACCCTGGCGGCGTCGCGAGGCCGAGCTCCTCGAGGGTCGCGCCCTGCGCGATGCGCAGCTGGTCGGCCACCAGGTCCCGGCCGGTGACCGCCTCGGTGACGGGGTGCTCGACCTGGAGCCGCGTGTTCATCTCCAGGAAGAAGAACTCGCCGGAGTCGGCCAGCAGCATCTCGACGGTGCCGGCGCTCACGTAGCCGACCGCCGCCGCGGCCGCGACGGCCGCCCCGCCCATGCGCTGGCGGAGGTCGGGATCCACGGCCGGACCGGGGGCCTCCTCCACGATCTTCTGGTTGCGTCGCTGGGTGCTGCAGTCGCGCTCGCCCAGGTGGACGCCGTGACCGTGGGCGTCGAACAGCACCTGCACCTCGACGTGACGCGAGCCAGCCAGGTAGCGCTCGAGCACCAGTCGGTCGTCGCCGAAGGACCGACGCGCCTCCCGGCGCGCGGCGGCCAGCGCCTCCGGCAGCTCGTCCGCGGCACGGACCACCCGCATCCCCTTGCCGCCGCCCCCCGCGCTGGGCTTCACCAGCAGCGGGTAGCCGATGCGCCCGGCCTCATCGATCAGCGTGCCGTCGTCCTGCGCCTCGCCGTCGTAGCCGGGGACCGTCGGCACCTCGTGCTCGGCCACCCGACGGCGCGCGGCGGCCTTGTCGCCCATCGCGGCGATGGCGGACGCCGGCGGCCCGACCCAGTTGATGCCGGCCCGCTCGACCGCCGCGGCGAACGTCGGGTTCTCGGCCAGGAAGCCGTAGCCGGGGTGGATGGCATCGGCGCCGCGGTCGCGGGCGACGGCGAGGATCGCTTCGCCGTCCAGGTAGGAGCCGATGACGTGGCTCTCGTCCACCCCCTGCGCCGGTCGCTCGTCGGCCGCGTGGACGCCGATCACGCGCATCCCCATCCGATGCGCCGTCCGCGCGATGCGGACGGCGATCTCGCCTCGGTTGGCGACCAGGAGCGAGTGGATCGGGCGTGCCGTCGTCCCACGTGGCGCTCCGACCGCTAAAAGCGACGAGCGCGACACGCGGACCCGCGCACCGACCTGGCGTGCCGGCAGCCGGCCGGCTGCGATCCAGCGCTGGACGGTCCGTGGCGTGACCCCGAGCTCGTGCGCGACCTGGCTCGGGGTCAGCTCCTCGTCAGCCATGTCGCGATTGTCGCATTACCAGCGCGGCCGTCGCTTCTCGACGAAGGCGGTGAGGCCCTCCTGACCCTCGGCCGAGGTTCGCTGCCGCGCGATGCGCCGCACGGTCTCGGCTCGGGCGTCCTCCGCCGGCCGGTCGCGCAGGTCGCGGACCAGCGCCTTGGCGGCGCGCGCCGCCTCCGGGCCGGCGGCGTCGAGATCGGCCACGAGGGAGGTGATCCGCTCGTCGAGGGCGGCCTCGTCGGCGAGAACCTCGTGGACGAGCCCGATCCGGAGTGCCCGCGTCGCGTCGAATCGCTGTCCGGTGGCGAACAGCGCTCGGGCGTGCGACTCGCCGATCTTCGGCAGCACGAAGGTGCTGATCACGGCCGGGATGATGCCCAGCCGGGTCTCGGTGAAGCCGAAGACGGCGTCGGCGGTGGCGACCACGACGTCGCTGACCGCGCACAGGCCCATCCCGCCACCCAGCGCCGCTCCATGCACGCGAGCGATGACCGGCACCGGGCAGGCGTCGATGGCCGTGAACATCGCCTGCATCGCCGCGGCGTCGCGCTCGTTCCGGTCGACCGGCAGGCCGATCGCGGCGCGCATCCACTCGACGTCCGCCCCGGCACAGAACGAGCGTCCCTCGCCGGCCAGCACCACGCTGCGAAGCTGTTGCGGCGGCTCCGCCGCGAGCTCCTCGAAGGTCGTCCGCAGCTCCTCGATCAGCGCCGCGTTGAACGCGTTGCGCACCTCGGGTCGGGTGAGCACGACGCGGGCGTGCGCCCCGTCACGCTCGAGCCGGAGGAGGCCGCTCATCGGCCGCGTCCCCGGCGGTGGAACGGCTCGGCCACCGCGCGAACCTGGGCCAGCAGCGGCTCCTCCAGCCACACGACGTCGGTCCCGTCCGGGACGTCGACCGTCGCGGTCGCGCCGGGCTCGCCGACCAGGCCCAGGAGCAGCCGGGCCGTGCCGGAGCCGTCATCGGTCTCGACCAGGTAGGCGGCGTCGACCGCGCTGCCGCGCAGCGCATCGGCCAGCGAGCGTTCGAGGTCGCGCGTGTCGCTTGACGGCAGCCTGACGCGGATGGAGGCCCGCGCGGTGGGGGCGAACAACGGGTCGTCCGTCCCCGGGATGAGCCCGGCCGCCAGGGCCACCAGCTCGTCGGCGTCGAAGCGGTACGGCACCGGCCCGGCCGGGTCCATGACGGCGGGCAGTCCGGCCGCCGCGAGGTTGCCGATCGCGATGCGTGCCGGCAGCGGGAGGTTCCCGGTGTTGGCCGGGGCCCAGGCGGCGAGGGCGGCGAACGAGCCGAAGACGACGCTGACCGGCTGGTCACCCTCGCGCGCCAGCATCACGCTGATCTCGACCTGCTCGTCGTCGTTGACGGCGGCCGCGAGTGCCTGCTTCGCCTCCTCGCCATGCCCGGGGGGGACGGGCAGCAGCAGCGTGCCGCTCATCAGCGTCCGGTAGAACTCGTGGAGCGGACCGGCGTCCCCGCGCGCCTCCGCCTCGCGGGCGGCCAGCATGGCCTCGAACAGGTTGGCGGCGCTCGTCTCGAGCGAGCCCGAGGGCGTGCTGCGATCGTGGGAACCGGGCTGCGGCGGGGCGTCGGCGGGGCGTTGCATGGGTCCGGTGAGCCTACCGGATGCTGCTAGCATCGGCGACATGATCCGGGGCATCGACCACCTGGTCGTCGCCGTCGCCGATCCCGAGGCCGCCGCCGCCGAGCTCGCATCGCGCGTCGGGCTGGCGTGCACGGGCGGTGGCGAGCATCCGGGCGCCGGCACCTCGAACCGGCTCGCCTTCCTGGCCGATGGCAGCTACCTCGAGCTCATCGGCGTGGACGACCCCGCCGCGGCCCGGGCCAACCCGGTGGGCGCGGCCTCCCTCCGCGCCCTGGAGGCCGTGGGCGAGGGACTGGCCACGTTCGCCCTCCGCGACGACGACCTGGAGGCGACGCTGCGGACTCGGCCGGAGCTCGGGACGCGGACGCACGGCTCCCGCCAACGGCCCGATGGCGAGGTGGTGGAATGGTGGACGGCGGCGCCGACCGAGCGGCTGTCGCCGACCGTGCCGTTCCTGATCGAGCACTCGTACGCCGGCGCCGAGTGGGGCCCCGACGCGATGCGCGCCCGTGCCGAGCAGGTCCATCCCATCGGCTCGCTCGTCCGCCTGGTGCGGCTGGACCTCGCCGTCGAGGATCCACCGCTGGCGGCGGGTGAGCTGGCGTCCACGCTCGGCGTGCCGGTGCAGGCCGTGCCCGACCTCGCGGTCGTGGAGGTCGGCGCTCACGTCGTGCGATTCCTGGCTCGCCGGAACATGGCGCTCCCTGCGGCCGTGGTGCTCTCCGCCGAGGTCGGCACGCCGGTCTCCATCGACCTGTTCGGGCTGAGATTCCTCGTCGAGCCGTCCACCGCCCTGCCGGCTCGGACCGTCGTGACGCGCGCGGGCGGTTCCGCACGCTGAGGGGCCGCGGCGCCCGCCCGCGGGTCGCCGTCAGGCCGCGTGTTGTCGTCAGCCGCTCATCCTGGCGACGCTGGACGACGAGAACCCGCGCGTTGTCGTCAGCCGCTCATCCTGGCGACAGGACAACGACGCCGATCGTGACGGCGCGCCACCACGCGGTCCAGACAGTGCGCACGCCGGTTACCCTCGCCAGGACAGGCAGATGACAACCCCAGCCGGCGCCTCGCTGCCTACCGTCGCCAGGACAGGCAGGTGACACCTTCACCGGCAGCCGAGCCACGGCCTACATCCGGTACAGGCTGAACCCCGGCTCCGGGATCGGGGCGTTCAGGGCGGCCGAAATCCCCAACCCCAGGACGCGGCGCGTCTCGGCCGGATCGATCACCCCGTCGTCCCACAGCCGCGCGGTCGAGTGGTAGGGCGAGCCCTCGCGCTCGTACTTCTCCAGGATCGGGGCCTCGATGGCGTCGCGCTCGGCATCGGTCGCGAAGCCGCCGCGAACGGTCGACAGCACCCGTGCGGCCTGCTGGCCGCCCATGACGCTGATCCGCGCGTTCGGCCACATCCACAGCTGGCGCGGCCCGTAGGCG
>DASSOH010000088.1:0-18543 GCA_035700865.1 Candidatus Limnocylindria bacterium
GCGTGGTCGTCCCCTGGCTCGCGGCGTACGAGACGCGGTGCCGTCCATCGGGGTCCCACAGCCACGGGACGTCCTGGGTGTCGAGCTCCGTCGCCTCACCGCTCGCCGGATCGATCTCCCACTGACCGGCCCCGAGCGCCCACAGCCGCAGCATCCCGTCGTGCATCCAGTACAGCCGGACCGCGCCGCCGTCGTCCGCGAACTGCGCCTCGTTCACCGCCGCCTCCGACTCCAGGCTGGGACGCGCGTAGGAGACCGATGCCAGCTCGGTCGATTCGCCGCTCCCGAAGTCGATGGCCAGCACCGTCGCCACGTCGTTGGCGCCATCCTCGGTCACGCGCACGGCGTAGAGCTTCGCAGGATCCGCGCCGAACGTGATCGTCTCGATGCCATCGCCGAGCCGGCGCTTCTCCGCTCCCGGCTCGATCGAGACGAGCACGTCGCCAAGCAGCCCCGCGCCGTGCCGGCCGTCCGGCGACCACGCGAAGCGCCGGACGTCGTAGCGCGCGTCCTGCGCCTCGATCACCGGCTCCTCGTCGGTCGTGAAGTCGCGGTGCAGCAGGTAGATGGCGGCGAGCGCCGCGCTTCGGCCCTGGTACACCATCTCGAGCGGCCCGTACTCCGGCATGGGCACCGGCGTGGGCGTCGGCGCGGTCGAGACCGATGGTGCGGCGGACGCCGAGGCCACCGGCGTCTGGGCCGGGGTGGCGACCGCATCGGCCGAGCCGCTGGGCACGACGACGGCCAGCTG
This sequence comes from Candidatus Limnocylindria bacterium, assembly GCA_035700865.1. Taxonomy (GTDB): domain Bacteria; phylum Chloroflexota; class Limnocylindria; order QHBO01; family QHBO01; genus JACDBZ01. Next base: position 752 of record DASSOH010000088.1, read on the forward strand.
GCTGCCGGACGGGTCCGCGCCAGCACCGGCCAGCGAGGCGTCGCCGGCGAAGATGAGTGCCAGCAGCACGATCACCATGCCGGCCAGCAGCAGGATGACGCCGATCAGCCACGGCACCGCCTGCTCCGCGGTGGAGGTCGCGGGCTCGGCGTCCGCGTCGGCCTCGGCCTGGGCCAGGCGCGTCCTGATCTCGCCGGCGCTCGGAGCCAGCGACGGCTCGGCGGGCCGCGGCTCCGGAACGGATGGCGTCCAGCTGGACGGCAGCACCTGGGTCGACTCGGACGTCTCGGGCCACCGCGGTTCCGAGCTCCACGGGGTCTGGGGTTGGGGCTCGGGCTCGACCGGTGGCTCGGGCCATGGCTCCGGTTCCGGCTCGTCCAGCGGCCCGGGACCATCCTCGGCGGGGGCGACCGTTTCGGCCGCGGAGTCCCACGCCGCCCCGGACCGCCACTCGGGCTCGGGCCATGACGGCTCGGCCTCCGCGACCGGGGCGGCCACGGAGTCCGCAGGACCGGCGGCCGCGGCGTCCAGGATGGGCTCGCGACCCACGTCCGCCTCGGGCCAGGCCGGGGCCCACCCGCCATCGGGCGACGTCTCCCGCGCGTCGGCCAGCGCCTCGGCCTCCGCCTCGGCCTCCGGCTCGGCCACGGGCTGCCAATCCAGCGCGGCGTCGGGCTCCCACGCCTGATCGGACACCGGCGCCACCGAGGCGGGCTCGGCCTCCGGCTCGGCCACGGCACTCGGGGCCGCGTCCGTCGGTCCGACATCGGTCGAATCGTCCTGCGAAACGTCCTGCGACTCGTCCTCGGCATCGGTCCTGGCGGCACCACGACCGGCCAGCCAGCGCAGCGGGTTGAAGCGCGACGGCGCCTCGGGCTCGGGCTCGGGCTGGGGCTCCGGCTCCGGCTCCGGCTCGAGGGCTGCCTCCTCCGGAATCTCGCCGGTCGCCGGCGGTGCCGTCGCAGACGCGGGCGGTGGCTCAGGTGCCGGCTCCGCGTCGGCCGACGAGGGCTCGGTGGTATCGGGCTCCGCGGTCGGGAAGATCGATTCGCGCCAACTACCCTCGGAGCCCTCGGCCGAATCCCCCGCCGGCGCGAACCACGGGCGCCGGGAAGCGGATTCGGGTTCGGCCTCGGGGGACGCGAAGATGGACGGTGGCTCGCCCGCCCAGGCGGCCTCCTGCGGCGGCTGCTCCTGGGACTCCTGCTCCTGGAGCGGCTGTTCCTGCGGCTGCGCTTCCCACGCCTCGGGTGCCGGCGCCTGGCGGTCCTCGACCATCGGCTCGTCGGTGTCCGTCTCGATCTGATCGGCGGTCGACCAGGCCAGGTCGGCTGGTGGCGTCCAGGCGACGCGCGGCGGCGCGGGCGCATCGGGCTCGACCGGGATCTGCTCCAGCGGCGCATCGACGGCCGGCGCAGCTGGCGCGGCCTCGTCGGGCGCGCTGGGGACCGGACTCGCGGCCTCCTGCCACGTCACCTCGGAGGTCGGCAGGCCCCAGGGGTCGGCATCGGGGGACCACGGCTCGACTCGTGGCCCGGACGCATCGTCACGCTCGCCCGACCAGGTCGGGGCAGGGCCCGATGGGGCCTCGTCGGTCCACGACTCGGCCCACGGGTCGCTCGACGGAGCCATCGGCTCCTCGATCAGGTAGTCGTCGGCTGGAGGGGGAGGTGCCGGCCAGTCATCCCAACCCGGCCCGGCGTCACGCACAGCGTCGCGCGAAGGCTGTGCGGTGGACCACGGGTCGCGGCGACCGAGGTCCTCGCTCGGCCACTCGTCTTCCGGCTCTGGGGATGGCTGCCGGTCCCACGGCCCGCTCACTCGCGCGCCCCGCTGGGTACACGGCTCACCGAGGCATCATACCGGAGGCTCACCACGACGATGCCGAGCACCACCAGCGCCGTCCCGCCGAGCAGTCGCAGATCGAGCTGCTCGTTCAGCACCAGCACGCCCAGGGCCACGCCGACGACCGGGAAGACGTAGGTGACCATGGTCGCCAGCGTCGCCCCCAGGTGCTCGATCAGGAAGAAGAAGAGCACGTAGGCGACGAACGCACCCAGCAGGCCCAGCCAGACGATGGCGACGATGGTCTCGGGCCGCGTCGGAACGATCAGCCCGCCATCCGCGATGAGCGCGAGCGCCCACATGTCGACCGCGGCGAACACCAGCGTGCCGCCGGCGACGACGTACCGATGCGCCCGCTGCGTCTGGTGGCGCGCGTACGACGCGCCGACCGCGTAGCTGAAGGCGGCCAGGGTGACCGCCAGGGCACCGATGAGCCCGTTCGGATCGGCGCGCAGGGCGAGCTCGCGGCTCGCCAGCAGCGCGGCACCCAGGAAGCCGAGGACCAGGCCGCCGATGCGCAGGCCGGTCACCGGCTCCGTGCGCAGCGCCAGGCCGGCGATGACCAGGCTGAAGATGGGGGTCAGCGAGTTGAGCACGGCCGCGGTCCCGGAGTCGATGAACTGCTCCCCCCAGCTGATCAGGAAGATCGGGATCGCGGCGTTGACGGCGCCGAGCACGACGAGCGGCAGCCACTCGCGCCAGCGCCTGGGCCACGACACGCCCAGGACGTAGAGGAACGTCGCCATGCCGGCCGCCCCGAGGCTCATGCGCCACGCGACCAGGGTCGCCGGTGGAACCTCCTGGACGGCGACCTTGATCCAGGCGAAGGAGGAGCCCCAGATCAGGCCAAGGAGCACGAAGGCACCGGGCAGCATCCAGCGAGGTCGATCGGCCACCGCGGAAGGCTACACCGCGCCGCCTCGACGCGCCCTCACGCCGTCTCGAGCGACTCGCCCTCGCGCAGGACGCGGATCGAGAGCTCGTAGACGCGGTCGACCCGCATCCCCGCCCGCTCGTACAGCCGCGTGGCGCCGGTCAGCGATTCGGCATCGACGCCGAGCGCCACCGTCCGTCGTTCGCGACGATGGAACTCCGCGAACGCCCGGCGCAGGAGCGCCTCACCGATGCCACGCCCGCGCCACGGGCGTCGCACGCCGAGCGAGCCGACCCAGCCGCCGCCCAGCCACGGTCCGCACAGGGCCGTGCCGACGATGGTGTCGCCGTGGGTCGCCAGGAACCACAGTCCCGGGTCGAAGAGGTCGCCCTGGGCGCGGTGGATCCATTCCTCGAAGGGGGCCCGCACGTGGCCCCAGTGGTCCGCGAACGCGTCCTCGGACGCCTCCCAGGTCGCTCGCTCGTCCACGCCGACCTCCAGGGTGCGGATCGCGATCCCGTCGGGCAGCGGGGGTTGCACCGGAGCCTCGTCGGGCAGGTCGATCCGCATGCGCCAGAAGCGCCGGACGGGCGTCATGCCGCGGGTGGCGAGGAATCGGACGCCGGCCTCCGACGAGGTGTCGACCCATCCCTCCAGGGTGACCCGCGCTCCCTCCGCCGTCCGCTCCAGCAGGCCCTGGGCGCGGGCCTCGACCAGGTCCGCCAGCTGCGTGCCGATGCCCTGCCGGCGCCACGCCGGATCGACGGCCACCCATCCCTCCAGGTGGACGCGGCGGCGAAGGCGCACCTCGCCGTATCCCACGGCCGCCCCGTCCGCATCGGTCACCAGCCAGTGGTCGTTCGCCAGGTCGGCGGTGCGCCATTCGTCCCGCGTCTCGTCGACGTCGGTGTCGACCGATCCGGTGTCGTGGAGGTCGACGCGCTCGAAGAGGCGGGTCGCGATCTCGACGTCGTCGAGGGTCGGGCGGCGAAGGGTCAGGCCCAGGCCGGCGATCGGGTCCACGTCGTGAGCCCGTGGACCGAGGTCAGTCGGAGGCGGCCCACATGACGAGGCCGACGGTCACGACGCCCCAGACGAGCCCGACGAAGGCGGCGACGCCCTCCGGACCCTCGCCGCCGACGGTCGGCAGGTTCGCGTCGATCACGGCGAGGCCCACGGCCATGTAGCCGAGCCAGAGGACGGTGGAGATGCCGGCGATGACGGCGCGCCGGCCGCGGTCACGAACCATGCTCGCGAAATCCTAGCAGACGTTCCTCACCTCGCCGCCGCCAACCGAGCGCGGTCGGGGACGCGGTGGAACAGCGACGGGTCCGCGCGCCCGTCGAGGACGCGCAGCTTCGCCGCCGCGGCCAGCCCGATCGTCACCTGGCGGCCGTCGAGGTCGTCCCGCCCGGGGAGATCGACCGCCCGCAGGGTCATGGTGGCGATGTGCGCCGCGACCTCGCTGACGGAGAACACGGTTCCCGGGCGCACGTCGTGCTCCTGCAGGAAGGTCAGCAGCCGAGCGTCCTCCTCGGCCTCCTCGGTGACCCGCAGGATGGTGATGTCGTGGCCCTCGGTCGCCTCCGACATCGGGAAGCCGGCGGGCCGGTCCGGCGTGCGACCGTCGCGCGGGATCGGGTTGCCGTGGGGACAGGTCGGTGGCCGGCCCAGCAGCTCGTCGATCTTGTCCGTCACCCGATCGCTGAAGGCGTGCTGGAGGTGATGCGCCTCCTCGTCGGCCTCCGCCCAGCCGAGCCCGACCACCTCCGTCAGCAGCCACTCCGCCAGCGCATGGCGGCGGAAGGTTCGCTCGGCTGCCCCTCGGCCGGCATCGGTCAGGTTGAGCTGCCGCGTCGCCGGGTCGACCTCGAGCATCCCCTCGCGCACCAGGCGCGTCACCATCTCGCTCACCGTCGCGGGGCTCACCCCGAGCCGTTCGGCCAGGCGTGCCGCGATCACCGGCTGTCCCTCGCCGCGCATGTAGCGGATGGTCATCAGGTACTCGGCAGCGGCCTCGGTGGGCTCCTCCGGCGGTCGGGTCTGGGCCATGCGGCGAGTCTAGCCAGTGGCCGCCGGCGGGGAGACGCGCCGCGGTTGCTGCTCGGCGCGTTGCGGGGCCTCGAACAGCGCGGAGACCCCGCAACGGCTGCCGACCCGGTTACCGGGGGGCGTCGACCTTCACGCGGAGTGGCGGTGCGTTGCGTCTTGGGCAGCGCGGTGATCACCGACGCACGCGAGCCGCACGCTGGCGCGTCGGTTCAGCGCGCGATGGGGCACCAGGATGCACGAACCGCACGCAGGGAAACGGACGTGGGAAATGCCGGTCATTCGGGTGGCCACACCGTGCGCCGGCCGCTCAGTCCTCCCCGCTCCCCGACTGGTCGCGGATGGCGTTGACCACGGTCGAGTCGGCCAGCGTCGTCACGTCGCCCAGGTCCCGCCGCTCGGCGATGTCCCGCAGCAGGCGGCGCATGATCTTGCCCGAACGCGTCTTCGGCAGGTCCGGCGTGAAGAGGATCTGCTTCGGCCGCGCGAACTTGCCGATCAGGTTCGCCACGTGCTCGCGGAGCTCGCCCGCCAGCCCGTCGCCGGGATCCACGTCGGAGCGCAGGATGACGTACGCGAAGATCGCCTGGCCGGTGACGGGATCGGTGCGGCCCACGACGGCCGCCTCGGCCACCGCGTGATGGTCCACCAGCGCGGACTCGACCTCCGTGGTCGAGATGCGGTGGCCCGAGACGTTCATCACGTCGTCCACGCGGCCGAGCAGCCAGTAGTAGCCCTCGTCGTCGCGCTTGCAGCCGTCGCCCGGGAAGTAGCGGCCCGGGTACCGGGACCAGTACGTCGCCTCGTAGCGCTCGGGGTCGCCGTAGATGCCGCGCAGCATGGCCGGCCAGGGCCGCGTCAGCACGAGGTAGCCCCCGGAACCGAGGGGCACGGACGTGCCGTTCTCGTCCACCACGTCCGCCTGGACGCCGGGGAACGGGAAGGTGGCGCTGCCGGGCTTGAGGGTCGTGACCCCGGGCAGGGGCGTGATCATGATCATGCCCGTCTCGGTCTGCCACCAGGTGTCGACCACCGGGCAGCGCTCGCCGCCGATGTACTTCCAGTACCAGGCCCAGGCCTCGGGGTTGATCGGCTCACCGACGCTGCCGAGCAGGCGCAGCGACGAGAGGTCGTCGTTCGCGAACTGCTCGTGGCCGTACTTCATCAGGGCGCGGATGGCGGTCGGGGCGGTGTAGAGGATGGTGGCGCCGTACTTCGCCGCGATCTGCGCCCATCGGTCCTTCTCCGGGAAGTCGATGGCGCCCTCGTAGATGATCCCGGTGGTGGCGTTGGCCAGCGGCCCGTACACGATGTACGAGTGTCCTGTCACCCAGCCGATGTCGGCCATGCACCAGTAGACGTCCGTCTCGGGATGCAGGTCGAAGATGTACCGATGCGTCGTCGCCACGCCGGCCAGGTAGCCGGCGGTGGTGTGCATGATCCCCTTCGGCCTGGCCGTGGTCCCCGAGGTGTACAGCAGGTAGAGCAGATCCTCCGAGTCCATCGGCTCCGGGTCCGCCGTCGTCGGCTGGTCGGCGATGAGCTCGTGGTACCAGTGATCCCGATCCCGGTACCAGCCGACGTCCTCGCCGGTTCGCTGCACGACGACACAGTGCTCGACCGATGAGGTCCGCGCGATGGCCTCGTCGGCGTTGTGCTTCAGCGGCACGACCGCGCCCTTGCGGTAGCCGCCGTCGGCGGTGATCACCACCGAGCAGCTGGCGTCGTCGATGCGTCCGGCCAGCGCATCGGCGCTGAAGCCGCCGAAGACGACCGAGTGGACGGCCCCGATGCGGGTGCAGGCCAGCATGGCGACCGGCAGCTCGGGGATCATCGGCATGTAGATCGCAACCCGGTCGCCCTTCTTCACGCCCAGCGAGCGCAGGGCGTTCGTGAAGCGACAGACCTCCTCGAGCAGCTCGGCGTAGGTGATGGTGCGGGTGTCGCCCGGCTCACCCTCCCAGAAGTAGGCGACCCGGTCGCCGAGCCCCGCATCCACGTGCCGATCCAGGCAATTGACGCTGACGTTGAGCTTCCCGCCGAGGTACCACTTCGCGTACGGCGCGTTCCACTCGTACAGCTCGGTCCACGGCTCCATCCAGTCGAGTCGGTTGCCCTCCTCGGTCCAGAAGGCACGGAAGCCGTCCTCGGTGGCGGTGCGCTGGTAGATGTCCGGGTCGCTCAGGAGGGCGTTCGACACGAACGCCGCCGGCGGTGGGAAGGTGCGGTCCTCGCGCAGGAGGTTCTCGATCGTCGCGGCGTCGGTTCGATCATCGGTCGTCATTCGGCGATTCTAGCCACCGGGTGGGTGGCGCCGTGGCGACGTATATACCGATATACGCGGCTGAGCCCGCCGGCAGTCAGTCGGGCGGCGCACGACGCCACGGTCTCGCTCGGCGCGGCCGCACTCGCGCGTCCGCTCACGACCAGCGGGATCATCCCGGATCGGCGCCTACGTCGTCTACGTCGGGGCCGTCGTCAGCCCCTTCTGACCCGCGGTTGACGATGGTGGCTCCACCGCCGACACTGGGCGTCGCGAAGGGGAGTAGGCCTTCACCGGTCGATCGACATGCTGGCGCTTCGGCGCCCGGTCGCCGGGTCCGCACCGCGGATGGACGAGACCTTCGACTGTCGATACCCAAGCCGGGTGTCGGGTCGAAGCGTCTGCGCGTCGCCCGAGCCCCCTACGGAGTCAGCCTTGGACGCATTCCTCCTCTCCTTCGGCGTGATCCTGCTCGCCGAGCTCGGCGACAAGAGCCAGCTGATGGCGCTCGCCTTCGCCGCGCGGTACCGCGCCTGGACGGTCCTGGTGGCCGTGACGATCGCGACGCTTATCGTGCATGCCGGCTCGGTCCTGCTGGGCCGCACCTTCGCGCTCGCACTGCCGACGTCCGCCATCCAGATCGTGGCCGGCGTGGCGTTCTTCGCCTTCGCGGCCTGGACGATTCGCGGCGACGAGCTTGGCGACTCCGATCACGATCGGGCGCGCCGCACCGGCCAGTGGGCAATCCTGACCATCGGGAGCGCGTTCTTCCTGGCCGAGCTCGGTGACAAGACCATGCTGGCGACGATCACCCTCGCGACGACGGAGGAACCGTGGGGAACGTGGCTGGGCTCGACGGTCGGCATGGTCGCCGCGGACGCGATCGCCATCGCCGCGGGCGCGCTGCTCGGCTCGCGGCTTCCGGAACGCGCGATCAAGCTGTTCGCGGCGGCGGCCTTCGTGGTCTTCGGCATCCTGCTGATCGCCGAGGGGCTCGGCGTCATCGGCTAGGCGCTGGCAGGCTCCTGACCACCCTCCCGGATCGAGACGAGCAGGGCGGCGGCGACCAGGTAGGACACCGCCATCACGCCGAACGCCGCGGGGTACCCGGCGGCGCCGGCCACGGAGCCGATCACGAAGGCCCAAAACGCGCCGATCCCGAAGGCGAAGGTGAAGTACACGGCGAAGGCGACGTCGCGCATCGGTCCGACCGCACGGTCGGCCAGGTAAGCCTGGAGCACCGGCGACTCGCTGAAGACGGCGGTGCCGAAGGGCAGCAGCAACGGGACGAGCAGCAGGAGGTTCGCGCCCGCCGCGACGAAGGCCACGATCCCGGCGGCCGACAGCAGGTAGTAGGCGACGAGCGTCGGCCGACGCCCGAATCGGTCGGAGATGACGCCGGCCAGCAGCGGGCCGACGATGGCGCCGACCAGCAGCAGCGCGTAGAGCAGGTGGACCGTGTCGTCGTCGAAGCCGAGCGGCCCGGACAGGTAGAGGACCATGAACGGCGCCACGATGTCGAGGCCACGTCCACCGGCGGCCACCAGCGACGCGGCCAGGATGCGGCGCAGGTCGCCACGCCCGACCACGGCACGCAGGTGCTCGCGCACGGATCCGGATTGGCGGGCTCGCTGGCGGTAGTCCGCGTGGCGCTCGCGCACCACCAGGGCCAGGACGACGCCCATCAGCAGCGCCGGGATGCCGAAGATGGCCAGCGTCGCCTGCCAGCCGAGCGCGAGCAGCAGCGCGCCGCCCACGAACGGCACGGCGATGGTGCCGACGTTGCCACCGGCGATGTGGGTGCTGATCGCGAAGCCCCGCCGCTCCGGCGGGAAGAGGTCGGACAGGAGGGCGTTGCCGACCGGGTGCTGCGGGCTGGAGCCGATGCGCGCCAGGCTGATCGAGCCGAGCAGCTGACCGATCGACTGCGAGAGGCCCCCGATCAGCAGCCCGGTGCCGAAGATCAGCTGCCCGCCGGCCAGCAGGGCCGGTCGCGAGATGTATCGGGTCAGGAAGCCGTAGGCCAGCTGCATGGTGCCGCCGACGGCCGTGGTGACGGCGATGAAGGTGCCGATGTCCCGTTCTCCCAGGCCGAACTCGACGATGACGATCGGGTAGACCAGCGGCAGCAGCGCCGACTGGGCGTGGATCACGGCGTGGGCGATACTCAGGAGGGCCAGCGTCAGCCGGGCACGCGCCGGGCTGCTAGGATCGAGCGACGATGGCGTCCTCACCAGCGCGCAGCCCTCGGCCCGCGTCGACGACCCGAGGCGCTCCTCGCGAGGAGCCGAGCCTCGAGGCGAGCCTGATCGCGACCGTCGCCCCGCTGATGCGCCACCTGCTGGCTCACGCGCGCCGGCGCGGAACCTGGAGCGAGCTCACCTACCAGCAGTACAACGTGCTGCGCATGATCGACACCATGGGACCTCAGGCACAGGCCGACGTGGCGCGGCGCCTGATGGTCACGGCCCCGGTGGTGACTCGCCTGGCGTCCACCCTGGCCGACGCCGGCCTGGTGGTGCGGCAGGACGACCCGAACGATCGGCGCGCGGTGCTGCTGGCGCTGACCGTCGCGGGACGCCGCCGGGTCCGCGCCATGCGCCGCGACCTGCTGGAGGCGGCGCGGGACATCCTCGGGCCGATCCCGGACGAGCGACGCGACGCGGTCGGCGCCGCGCTCGAGGAGCTGCAGGTCCTGGTCCCCCAGCACTCACGCCGCCGCTGAGGGCGACTCGCGCCGGTCGGGCGCGACGGGCTCCTGGTGGCCGGTGCCGCGCGCACCCTCCAGCACGGTCACGCCGAGCGGGCCGCGCCGCATCGCGCGCCGAACGCCATACCCCGCAGCGGCCAGGACGAGCGCCGAGATGACCGCGCCCACCAGGAACGCGGCCGATGCGCCGTATGCCTCGGCCACGGCCCCGGCGAAGATGCTGCCGAGGGGCGCCGATCCGGCGAAGACGGTGACGTACAGCGACATCACGCGGCCGCGCAGCTCATCGGTCACGTTCGCCTGCACCGTGGCGTTGATGGTGTTGATCATCAGCATGCTGAAGTAGCCGGCGGCCATGACCAGCGGCGCGACCAGCCACACGCTCCGCGACGCGGCGATGCCGCCCAGGAACACCACGAACGCGATGCCGCCCAGGAAGATGAGCGGCACCGCCTGTCGCTGGCGCATGAAGGCCAGCGTCAGCGAGCCGGACAGCGAGCCCACGCCCATGGCGGCGAAGAGCAGGCCGTACCCGTCCGCGTCGAGCTTCAGGACGTCGGTCGCCAGGACGGGCAGCAGGATCTGGAAGTTGAAGCCGAACGCGGCGATCCCGCCCAGGAGGACCAGCGGCCACAGCACCAGCGGGGCGTGAACGGCGTACCAGAAGCCCTCCTTCAGGCTGTCCAGCACCGGTGGATGGCGTTCCGGCCGGCGCGGGTGCCGGATCTGCCCCGGGTCCATCATCCACAGCGCCACGATCACGGCGCCATACGTGATCGCGTTGCCGCCAAGGTTGATCGCCACGCCCGCCTCCGTCGAGCCGGTGAGGGCGGTGGCCGCCGCGATGGTGATGCCCGCGACCGCGGGCCCCACGATGCGGGCCGAGTTGAACGCCATCGAGTTGAGGGCGATGGCGTTGGCCAGCAGGCGCGGCGGGACCAGCTCGGGCGCCAGCGCCTGGCGCACCGGCATGGAGGCCGCGTTGATGATGCCCAGGATCAGGCCCATGACCATGACGATCGGAATGGTCACGACGCCGAGGGCGATGATCGTGGCCAGCGCTGCCGCCTGGAGGGCGGCGGCCACCTGGCTGATGAGCATCGCCTTGCGCTTGTCGATGCGATCGGCGAAGACGCCGCCGAACGGCGCGAGCAGCATGGACGGCCCGAACTCCAGCATCGAGACGATGCCGAGCTGGATCGGGGTGCCGCCGAGGGCCAGCACGAGCCACGGCAGGCTGAGCTGCTGCATCCACGTCCCGACCAGGCTGACCACCTGGCCCGACCAGTAGAGCCGGTAGTTCCGAACGCCGAGCGCCTCGAAGCCGCGCTTGAGCCCACCGAGTGAGAAGCGCAGGGGCAGCGGACGCGGTTGATCGGGACGGGGGGAGAGGGGCTCAGCCACGGTCCAGGAGGGCTCCGACGAACTTGCTGATGCTAACGACCGCGATTGGCGCGGTCCAGCGTGGCACGCCGGTCAGGCGACGACCCTGGCGGGCCTGGTGGCCGGTGCCTCGGGCGCCCCTTCGCCGGCGATCACCTGCCGAGGCATCTGCACGGAGCGAAGGCGCCAGGCCACGAAGGCGAGGACCACGGCCGCCGCCGCGGCACCGATGCTGAAGGCCGCGGCCGCACCGAGGGCCTGGGCGAGGGAACCGGACACCAGGCCCCCGATCGGCGCCGTCCCGGCGAAGACGGTGACGTACAGCGACATGACCCGGCCGCGCAGCGCATCCGGCACGCTGTTCTGCACGGTCACGTTGATGGTGTTGACCATCAGCATCGACGCCAGCCCGATGCCGATGACCAGGGGGAAGGCGAGCAGCGGGGTGCCGACGAAGCCGAGCAGGAAGGCGAGCGCCAGGAAGGCCGCTCCCCCGCCGGTGATCAGGCGCAGCAGCGGGCGCTGGCCGGTCGCGAACGCCAGCAGCAGTGAGCCGGCCAGCGAGCCGACCCCCATGGTCGCGAAGAGCGCGCCATAGCCGCCCGAGTCGAGGCCCAGGGTGTTGCGGGCGTAGAGCGGCAGCAGCGTCTGGAAGTTCATCGCCAGCGCCGAGACGCTGCCCAACAGGACCAGCGGCCACAGCACCGTCGGCGTGGCTCGAGCGTAGCGCAGCCCCTCGGCCAGGCTGGAGCGCACCGACGTTGGCAGCGTGACGATCTCGGATCGGAAGAGGGCGCCGCGATCGATGAGCCACATCCCGACGATCACGGACAGGTAGCTGACGGCGTTGACGCCGAAGTTCACGGCGACACCGAAGACGGCGATCGTGACGCCGGCCACGGCCGGCCCGACCACGCGGGAGAGGTTGAACATGGTGGCGCTGAGGGCGATGGCGTTGACCAGGTCCTCGCGCGGGACCAGCTCGGCCACGAACGCCTGGCGCACCGGCATCTCCACGGCGTTCGCGAACCCCGCGACGACGGCGAGGGCGTAGACGTGCCAGATCTCGACGGCGCCCGTGGCGGCCAGCACGAAGAGGACCGCCGCCTGGAGCGCCGATACGCTGTTGACGGCGATGAGGGTCCGCCGCTTGTCGACGCGGTCGGCCAGGACGCCGCCCAGCGGCGCGAAGAACATCGAGGGGCCGTACATCAGCGCCATGACCAGGCCGAGCTGGATCGGCGAGCCGCCGAGCTGCAGCACGAGCCACGGAAGCGCGACCGACTGCATCCACGAACCGACGACGCTGCCGAGCTGGCCGAACCAGTAGCGACGGTAGTTGGGGTGACGCAGCGCCGAGAATCCGCGGCGGAAGCCGCCGCCACGATCGACAGCCGGCAACGGCGCCGCCCCGTCGGGGCGGCGTGCGGTGCGCAGCAGGGTGGGCATGGACCGGCCGAGCCGATCGGTGAGGTCGGTGAGCGTCATACGAGTGGTTAGCAATGCTAACAAAACCCGCTCCATCGTTCAAGAGTCCGCCCGCGGCGTACAGGTGCCCGTCGCAACCCGGATGCGGCATCATGCGGCCACGACGCGCCATCGAATCCAGGCCCGAGCGATCCGTGGACGGGCGGCGCCGCGGCGCCGGCCCCGCGTGAGCCTGCGCGCGCCGGTCGCGGCCACGCTCCTCTCGCTCCTCGCCTTCGTCGCGCCGAGCCTGACCCTGGCCCCGCTCCAGGCCGTCGAGCCGGGGCTGCGGACGACGCCCGTCGACGTCCCGCTCGAGCGCGTCGTCCCGCGCGTGGCGCCGTCCGGCGCGCGAGCGCTGGAGCAGGAGGCCGTAGACCGGGAGTTCCGGCTCGCCCTCGACGCGGCGCGTGCCGCGGGTTCCGCCTACGGCGTGACCTTCGCGGTCGTTGACGACGGCCTGGTGATCTGGACCGGCTCCGCGGGCCGGGCCCGGGACGGCGCCACGCCGCTGACGAGCGACGCGAGGTTCGTCATCGGCAGCGTGACGAAGACCTACGTGGCGGCGGCCGTCCTGCAGCTCGTGAGCGAGGGCCGGCTGTCGCTGGACGACGTCGCCGCCGACCGCCTCCCCGGCATCGCGCTCAGCCGCGAGATCACCATCCGCCAGCTGCTGGATCACAGCAGTGGCCTGGCGGACCTCTTCAACGACGCGACGCGCCGGGGGCTCGAGGAGCGGCCCGGCGTCGCGTGGACGCAGGACCAGATCCTCGCGTCGCTCCACGAGCCGTGGTACCCGCCCGGGGAGGGCTGGGCCTATGCGAACACGAACTACTACCTGCTGGGGCGGATCGTCGAGTCGGTCACGGGCAGCTCACTGGCCGATGAGCTCGACCGTCGATTCCTGGGCCCCATCGCCCTGAACGCCACGACCGTTCTCACCGGTGCCACCGGCGAGCCGCTGTCGCCCGCCTGGGCGTCGATCTTCTGGGCGTCCGGCGCCATGTCCTCCTCCGCGGCCGACCTGGCGCGCTGGGGCGACGCCCTGTACGACGGAGGGGTCCTGCCGGCCGCGCTCCGGGCGCAGATGCTCGACTGGAACGACGACGATTACGGCCTCGGCGCGCAGCGCATCGAGGTGCCCGGCGCGGTCGGGTACGGCCACACCGGGCTGCTCGACACCTACACCACGCTCCTGCTGTACCTGCCGTCGGCCGACGTCACGCTCACGCTGCTGGTGAACCGCACGAACGTCGACCTCGGCGCCATGCTGACCGCCCACCCGGCCGGCGGGGGCCCGTCGCTGCTGGACCTCGCGCTCGGCCGCGACTGATCCCGGGCCTCAGGCCCCGAACAGGATGTCGCGGATGACGGGCATCGGCGGCGTGCCGTGACTCAGCACCGATTCCAGGAACGGCCGCCACGCGAACCCGTCGCCGGCGCGGCGGCGCGCCTCGCGCTCGAGCTCGGTCATCTCGGCGGCACCCAGGAAGTAGGAGCACAGCTGCGTCGAGCTGAGGCGGGCCCGGGACCATTTCTCGGTGGCTTCGGAACGCTCCTGGAAGCCGCCGTCGACCATGAGCGTCATGGCCTCCTCCTCGGTCATCCCGCCGCGGTGGATGCGGATGTCCATCAGGGTGTTGGTGGCGGCACGCAGGAAGTACTTCCAGTGGGCCAGCAGCAGGGCGGGATCGTCATCGGCGTAGCCGACGTCCATCATCACCTGGGTCACGTACACCGCCCAGCCCTCGGCGAAGACGCCTGAGCCGAAGACGGCTCGCGCCAGCGAGTCGCATCGGTTCGACCAGGCCAGCTGGAGGTAGTGGCCGGGCGTCGCCTCGTGGATGGTGAGCACCTTCAGCGAGCGGCTGTTGTTCTCGCGCAGCATCGATTCGACCTGCTCGTCGCTCCAGTCCTCGCGCGGCGGCGTGATGGCGAAGAAGCTGTCGAGGCCCTTGTCCAGCGGACCGGGCGGGATGAGCATCGCCCCGCCGAAGGCGCGCAGGAACGGCGGGGTCCAGATGATCTGCAGCGGCTCGTCGGGCAGGCCGACCAGGTCGCGCTCCCGGACGAAGGCCAGGATCCGCTCGTGTTCGGCGGTGCAGTAGTCGAGCAGCTCGTCCGCCTTCGGATGGTCGACCGCGATCGCGTCGAGCACGCGACGGGTGAGGGCGTCCGGGTCGTCCGGCATCGGCTCGTCACCGATCCAGGTCGGCCACAGGTCGCGCGCAATGCGCAGCATCTCGGCCCGCACGTCGTCGAAGGCCTGCGCGGCTCGGCGCTCGAGCTCCTCCGGCGAGATGGTCGCCTTGAGCGCGTGGTGGAACTTGCGGTCGAAGAGATCGGCACCGAGGCGGAAGTCGCCGTCGGCGGACGGCAGCAGCTCGTCGCGCAGCCAGGCGGTGAAGGCCTCGACGGCACCGATGGCGGCCTCCGCCGCGCGCGACACGCGGTCGCGCAGCGACTCGTCGACGTCGGCGGCCATGGCCACCGCCGTTCGGCACAGGTCCGCCACCCCGGGCATGGTCTCGACGGCCTTCTCGGCGTGGAAGCGCGCCACCGGACGGCCGCGGCCGGAGGTCAGGTTCGCGCGAGCGGCGTCGATCGCCGCCGGCATCGCCTCCATCCGACCGGCCACGCTGGCCAGCCGATCCGGCAGGGGCGCGAACTCGCGTGACAGCAGGCCGAAGAGGCCGCCACCGAACAGGTAGGCGTAGATGATCGGACTCCACGACAGCTCGTCGAGCTCCTCGTCGTCGAAGCGCAGCTCGTCGATCTGGCGCAGCAGGACCGCGCGATCGATGCCCTCCTCGCGATTCGCGACCTCCGCCGCCTCCAATCGCGCCCGCGCCTCGGCGAGCCACGCCAGCCGAGCGCGGCGACCCGCATCGGTCAGGTCGGGCCAGACATCGTCGTACTGGTGGTTGCCCGCCTCGGTGGCGTGGTACGGGTAGAAGCGGAAGAAGTCCGCGAAGAAGGCGTCCTGCGCCTCGGCGAAGGTGGATGGCATGGGCGCATGGTGACAGGTGCCGGGGCGAGGTTGCCGCGGATGTCCGTCAGGCGGGCTCGTCGGCCGCGCGGCCTGGACGACGGCGGGCGGCAGCCGTCATCCGGCCGCAGGCGACGACGGTCATTGGGTCGGGATGTCCTCGTGCCGCTGGATCAGGCCGTCGTCGTTGAAGGTGAAGACGCTCAGGACGTCCTCCTCACCGCCGTCCCAGGACAGGTGGATCGGCGCCGCGACCTGGTTGCCGATCTGGGTCACCGGTCCGACCACCTCGGCCTTGAACTGCTGGGCGGCCATCTCGCGGGCCAGCGACTGGATTCCCTGGATGCCCGTCACGGTGCCCACGACGTCGGCATTCGGGGCGTAGACCTCGGCCAGGAGCGCACCATCGTTCGTGGTCCAGGCGGTCGCGAGATCGGCGACGGTTTGCTCCTCCGGAGTCTTGCCGAACTGCTCGTTCGCGAACCAGACGCCGAGGATCACCGCCGCCAGCACGGCCACGATGGCGATGCCGATGAACCACCGGTTCTGGATCTCGAGCCGATGGAACCTCGTCTCGAGCGGAATGGTCTGCTGCGCAATCATGGGCTGCCTCCTTTGCGGCGTTCTCCTCGCCGCCACCCGCACCCCTATGGCGTCACCCGTCGACGCCTAGAGGCGTTCGGCCCGATTTGAACCGGCCACGACTCGAGCCGGCCACGACGCGCCCGGGATCGCTAGGCTGGGCGGTACTCACGCTCGAAGCGACTCGGAGACCGATGGAGACCTGGCAGGCGATCAACACCGCACGCGTCGTGCGCAAGTTCAGCGACGAGCCGATCACCGATCAGCAACTGGACCGGATCCTCAACGCGGGCCGGCGAACCGGCAGCTCGAAGAACGACCAGCACTGGGCGTTCATCGTGGTGCGGGACCGCGAGCACCTGCGCGAGCTCGCGACGGTGGGCGACTACGCCGGTCACCTGGCCGGTGCCACGCTCGCCATCGCGCTGGTGACGCCGAACGCGACCGGGCAGTACAACAACTCGGTCATGTGGGACTGCGGACGGGCGGCACAGAACATGGTGCTGGCGGCCTGGGACCTCGGCATCGGCAGCGTGCCCGCCACCGTGTACGACACCGCGCTCGCGGCGCGCCTGCTGGGGCTTCCCGAGGATCGGCGCTGCGACTACCTGCTGTCGTTCGGCCATCCGGCCGATCCGGCCAAGCTGACGGCGCCCAACCGCGCCGGCGGCCGACTTCCGCTGGCCGACCTGGTCCACGAGGAGCGCTGGTAGCGACGTCCCGAACAGGCAGCAGGGAGCCCGGCGAACCGTCGCGGTCCGCCGGGCCGGGCCGTTCAGCGGCGTTTCAGGGCGTCGGCGCGAAGTACCGATCCATGACGTACTCGGTCACGACCGTGCCGATCTCGATGGACGCCTCGTCCGAGGTGCGGAAGTGGATGCCTCCGAAGACCCGGGCGTCGACGGCATCCTGGTCGAGCTGGGCCTTGCTGGTGAACTGGCGCGAGCCGTAGTTCGTGGAGGCCAGCGTGATGTCGACACCGGTCGTGCGCTCCAACGTCGCCGTCAGGGCGCCGATGACCGAGCACAGACCACTGGGCCACTCCGGATAGGGCGGCGTCGTGAGCAGCGGCGTCCAACTCGGGTCAGCCACGGTGACGGCATCACCGTCGTCGTTGACCTCCTGGATGGCGCTGATCGGCCGCCACCACATGGGGCGTCGCACATGCGACGCTCATACGGTATGGGGCGGCGTCCAGCCCGATCCTTCAATCCCCAGTCGATCGTGATCAGGATGCTCGATCGACGCCGCCGCGCGAGCGGCGTATCGGTTCAACCTCTCGCTCGACGGGGCCGCTACGCTGCATAGCGTGAGCGAGAACATCTGCTACACGGACGCCTACGCGCGAGAGACCGATGCGACCGTCGTCGAGGTCGACGCCGAGGCCCACGCCGTCCTCCTTGACCGGACCGTCTTCTACCCCGGCGGTGGCGGGCAGCCCGCCGATGCCGGCGAGCTCGTGGCCGCGGCCGGCGGGTCCTGGCTCGTCACCGGTGCGAAGAAGCGGGGCGACGACATCTGGCACACCATCGAGGAGGGGGCCGAGCTGCCCGCGGTCGACACGCAGCTCACCGCGCGGATCGACTGGGAGCGGCGGCACCGGCTGATGCGCACCCACTCGGCGCTGCAC
>DASSOH010000089.1:0-7869 GCA_035700865.1 Candidatus Limnocylindria bacterium
GCCGCCGACCCGCCGCGCCCCCGCGGACTTCCTGAACGACACGGTGCGCAGCATGCCCCCATCGGGCATCCGTCGCTTCTTCGACATGCTGGCCGAGATGAAGGACGTCATCAGCCTCACCATCGGCGAGCCGGACTTCACCACCCCGGAGCCGATCATCAGGGCCGCGATCGAGAGCCTGGAAGCCGGGGAGACGCACTACACCGCGAACGGCGGCATGATCGAGCTGCGTGAGCTGATCGCCGCCAACCTGCGCGACCGCTACGGGGTCGAGTACGACCCACGGACCGAGCTGGTGATCACGGTGGGCGCCTCCGAGGGCGTCGACGCGTCGCTCCGCGCGATCGTCAACCCGGGCGACGAGGTGATCTATCACGAGCCGTGCTTCGTGGCCTACGCCCCGTGCATCCAGCTGGCGGGCGGCGTGGCGGTGCCGGTCAGCACGACGCTGGAGACGGACTTCCGGCTCACGGCCGACATGGTCGAAGCGGCCATCACGCCGCGCACCAAGGCCATCTTCCTTGGTTACCCGAACAATCCCACCGGCGCCGTTCTCGACCGCCCGCAGCTCGAGGCCATCGCGCGGGTCGCCGACGAGCACGACCTGGTCGTCTTCAGCGACGAGATCTACGACCGCCTCGTGTATGGCGAGCATGCGCACACCGCCTTCAGCTCGCTCCCGGGGATGCGGGAACGGACCGTCCTGCTGGGCGGCTTCAGCAAGAGCTACGCGATGACCGGCTGGCGCATCGGCTACGTGGCCGCTCCGGCGGGCCTCATGGCCGGGATCGCCAAGGTGCACCAGTACGGGATCATGTGCGCCCCGACGGCAGCTCAGTTCGCGGGGATCGCGGCGCTGCGCAGCGGGGAGCCGGACCTGCAGGCCATGCGCGCCGAGTACGACCACCGCCGCCGCTTCATGACCGATCGATTCAACGAGATCGGCCTGCGCTGTTTCGAGCCGATGGGCGCCTTCTACTGCTTCCCGAACGTCAGCGAGGCCACGGGCATGAGCGAGACCGAGTTCGCCGAGCGGCTGCTCGACGAGGAGCGCGTCGGCGTGGTCCCCGGTGTGGCCTTCGGACCCTCCGGCGCCGGGCACGTGCGCGTCTGCTACGCGACGGCCTACGACCAGATCGTGGAGGCGATGGCGCGCATCGAGCGGTTCGTGGAGCGCCACCACGCCTGACGCCCGGTCCAACTCGGGGCCGTCGCCTTCGCGGGTCGACGTCCTCTCGGCCACGGCGCGCGAGTACGCCGATACCGTCGGCCGAGCCCTGGAGCCGGTCGCACACCAGGTCGTCGCACGGGCGACGCTGCGCCCCGGGGAGCGGGTGCTCGACATCGGCACCGGTACCGGGAACGGCGCGGCGGCAGCGGTCGGCGAGGGTCGTCGCGTGGTGGGCGTGGACGCGGCTGCCGGCATGCTCCAGATCGCACGCGCCCGCGTTCCGGACGCGGAGTTCGTCGAGGCGGAGTTCGCCGCCTTGCCCTTCGAGGACGCCGCCTTCGACGCCATCCTGGCGGTGCACGCCATCAACTTCGCGGCGGACCTGGCCGCTGTCCTCCGAGAGTGGCGCCGTGTCGCCACCGAAGCGGCGCGCCTCTCCGTCTCGTTCCCCGGTCCGCGTGAGCGCCTCCCGGTCTCGCTCTACGGCGAGGTGTGGGCGCACTACGGCCTCCGCCTGCCCCAGGAGACGCCGATGGACGCGGTCCTGGCCGCCGCCGAGGCCGCTGGCTGGCGCGTCGCCTCCACCGATGCCGACCCGACCATCGAGGTCGTCCTCGCCGACGTGGACGCGTTCCACCGCTGGCGCAGCACGGGCTCGCGCGGCCGCGCCACCACGGGATGGCCACCGGATCGGCTCGAGGCGCTCGACGCCGACATGCTGGCCGTGACGCCGCGCGGGCCGGCGGGCGAGCTGCGCATCCCGTTCGGCGCGCTCTTCCTCACCGCGACCGCCTGACCCCGCTACAGTCCGGCGATGAGTTCGCCCGACATCTTCGACCTGCTTCGCGTCCATCCCGGCGAAGCGCCCGACCTTGGCGCCATCGACCCCGGCTCGACCCCCGGCTTCGATGGCGGCAAGAAGGACGCGCAGGCACGCGTCCACGAGCTCCACGACGTCCTCGCCGACTTCCAGGAGCGGCTGTGGGCCGAGTCGAAGGCATCGGTCCTGGTCGTCCTGCAGGGCGTCGACGCCGCCGGCAAGGACGGGCTGATCCGCAAGGTCATCAGCGCCTTCAACCCCCAGGGCACGCACGTGACCGGCTTCGGCGTTCCGACCGAGGAGGAGCTCCGGCACGACTACCTGTGGCGCATCCACGCCGCCACGCCGGGCAAGGGGCGCGTCGGCGTCTTCAACCGCAGCCACTACGAGGACGTGCTGGTGGTGCGCGTCAACGAGCTCGTCCCGCGCGACGTCTGGGAGCGGCGCTACGACCAGATCAACACCTTCGAGGCACACCTCGCCGCGAACGGCACGCGCATCCTGAAGTTCTACCTGCACGTCAGCCGGGACGAGCAACGCCGCCGGCTCGAGAAGCGCCTGCGCAACCCGACCAAGCACTGGAAGTGGTCGTCCGGCGACCTCGAGGTCCGGGAGCGCTGGGACGACTACCTGGACGCCTACACCGATGCGCTGGCGCGCTGCTCCACCGAGGCCGCACCGTGGTTCGTGATCCCGGCGGATCGCAAGTGGTACCGCAACCTGGCCGTCGCGGAGATCCTGGCGAGAACCGCCGCGGAGATGAACCCGCAGTGGCCGGCGGCCGACGACGGGATGGAGGAGACCGAGATCCCGGCCTGAGTCTCCACTCGGCGAGGACGAAACGCGCCGCGTATGGAGGCGCATGAAGCACCGATGGATGATCGGCGGCCTCCTGGCCCTCGCCCTCGCCGCGAGCGCCTGTGCGCCCACCCAGGGCAGTCAGCCCACGCCCGATGCTGGCGCCGCCACGCCCGCCAGCCAGGCGCCCGCCCCGACGGACGCCCCCGGCCAGACCGATGACGGGGGTGCGCCGCCCGACGACGGCAGTTACGACTACTGAGGCGCCGCGGCCCGGCATCCGTCGCAGCCGCCGTCCGCCCGATGCGGCCCACGCCTTCGGCCATGGCACGCAGACGATGAGTCAGGCGGTCTGCTGCAGGCAGGCTCGCGCGAAGGCGAGGAGCGCCTGGACCGCGCGCTCGCTCTCGTCGCTGGTGGCGGCGAGCTCGATCCTCGGCTCCTCGGCGACCAGCCGCCACACCGAGCGCGTCTCGTGCGAGTTCGCGTCGAGCTGGGCCTCCGTCTGCAGCCGGAGGCCGCGGACCGAGGGCCAGCGCACGAGCTGGCCGCGCAGGATCCAGTCGCCCTCGGGATTGGCCCCGGCCGGCGCGTAGGCGTACTCCAACAGGCCGCTGTCGGTCGCCACCAGGATCTTCAGCCGCCCGTTGTCGGGGTTGACCGTGACGTGCGCCGCGTATTCGGCGACACCGAACTGCCCGAGCTGCCGCTGCAGCAGTCCGCGGGCCGGACCCAGGTTGTCCCACTCGCCGATCTTCATGCGCCGCAGCATAGCGCGCGGCCTGCCTGCGGCTACGATGGCGTCAGCCCAGTGCAGGAGGATGCCATCCATGTCCGCGAGCCCCGAACCGTCCACGACGGCCATCACCGACCTCCGGATCGTCGACGGGCGGTCGGAGCAGCCGATCGAGGGGGATGTGGTCGTCATCGGCGGCGACGGTCGCATCGCGGCCATCGGCACGGGCCGCTCCGCCGTTCCGGAGGGCGCGACGATCATCGAGGGGAACGGCGCCACGTGCGTGCCGGGCCTCATCGACTGCCACGTGCACCTGTGGGCCAAGCACGAGTTCCTGCATGACAGCGTGCGCCGATCCTTGAGCGAGGCCATCGGCCTCATGCTCGCCTCCGGCCGAGGCTTCCTCGAGGCCGGCGTCACCACGGCCCGAGACGCCGGTGGCGCGCCCGCTGGCGTGAAGCGCATGTTCGAACGCGGCGAGTTCCCCGGCCCGCGGCTGCAGGTGAGCGTCGTGCCGCTGTCGATCACCGGTGGGCATGGCGATGGGATGACGCCGTCCGGCGTCGACCTGCTCGGCGATGCTCCGTCCACCGAGCTGCCCGCTGGCATCGCCGACGGCGCCGACGAGGTCCGGCGCGTCGTCCGTCGCCAGATCCGCGCCGGTGCCGACTGGATCAAGGTGATGGCCACCGGTGGCGTGTACTCCCTGATGGACGCCCCGGACGCGGTGCAGTACACCGTCGAGGAGATGGCCGTGATGGTCGAGGAGGCCGATCACGCGGGCCTGCGCGGGGTCATGGCCCATACCGAGAACGCGCGCGGCACCAAGAACGCGCTGCGCGCCGGCATCCGGTCGATCGAGCACGGCGACGGCCTGGACGACGAGGCGATCGACCTCATGCTCGAGCGCGATGTGCCCCTCGTCCCGACGTTCCTCGTCAACGAGGAGATGCTCCGGGAGGACCGCGTCGAGAGCGGCCTCACGCCGCCGTGGGCGGTCGACAAGGTCCGCGTCCTCCTCAGCGAGCTCGACGCGCGCTTCCGACATGCCGTCGAGCGCGGCGTCCGGGTCGTCATGGGGACCGATGGGTTCCACGGCTCGCACCTTCCGGCCGAGCTGAGCCTGATGGTCGAGCACGGCCTGAGCCCGCTTGCCGCGCTTCGAGCGGGGACGATCGAGGCGGCACGTCTCCTCCGCCTCGAGAACGAGCTCGGCACGATCGAGCCGGGCAGGACTGCGGATCTCCTCCTGCTCGACTTCGACCCGTTCACCGACCCCGCGCATTGGCGGGATCCCGCCGCGGTGGCGATGGTGCTCCAGGCGGGGAAGGTCGTCGCCGACCGCCGCGCGGGTACCACCGCGGGCTGAGGCCGCCGAGCCGCCGCCGGCGGGGATGGGGTGCATCGGTACAATCGCGGCCATGGTGGTCGAAGCGGCGACGAAGTACGAGACGGTCATCGGCATCGAGGTGCACGCCCAGCTGCGCACCGAGTCGAAGATGTTCTGCGACTGCCCGACGGCGCCGCCGCCGGACGGCACCGATGAGCCGAATACCCGCGTCTGCCCCGTCTGCCTGGGCCTGCCGGGGACGCTGCCGGTCATCAACCGCCGCGCGGTCGAGTTCGTCATGCTCACCGGCCTGGCGCTGGACTGCCACGTCGAGACCGAGGCGGTGCGCTTCGAGCGCAAGAACTACTTCTACCCGGACCTGCCGAAGGGCTACCAGATCAGCCAGTACGCGCTGCCGCTGACGAGTAACGGCCGCCTGGTCGTGCCGGTGCCGAGCGAGGGCGGCGAGATCACGGTCGGCATCACCCGCGCGCACCTCGAGGAGGACACCGCGCGGATGCAGCACGCGGGGCGCGGCTACAGCGTCGTCGACTTCAATCGCGCGGGCATCCCGCTGATGGAGATCGTTACCGAGCCCGACCTTCGTTCGCCGGCCCAGGCCCGGGCCTACGGCGAGACGCTGCGGGAGCTCCTGCGGGCCATCGGCGCCTCGAACGCCGACATGGATGCCGGCTCCATGCGGATCGAGGGCAACATCAGCCTCCGCCCCGCCGGCAGCACCACCTTCGGCACCAAGGTCGAGGTCAAGAACCTCAACTCCTTCCGCTCGCTGGAGCGCGCGCTGGAGTACGAAGTGCGCCGCCACGCCGATGCCCTGGACCGGGGCGAGCCGCTGCGCCAGGAGACCCGCGGCTGGGACGAGGAGGCGGGCCGCACGATCGTGCAGCGCAGCAAGGAGGAGGCGAACGACTACCGCTACTTCCCGGAGCCCGACCTGCCGCCGCTGCGACCGTCGGATGCCTGGGTGGCGGCGCTGCGGGCGCAGCTGCCCGAGCTGCCGGCCCAGCGCCGCACGCGCTATACCGATGCGCTCGGCCTCTCCGCCTACGACGCCGGCGTCCTGACCGCCGATGCGGCCCTGGCGGACTACTTCGACGCGGTGGTCGCCGCCGGGATCGACCCCAAGAAGGCGGCCAACTGGGTCAGCGGCGAGTTCAGGCGGCTGCTCAACCAGCACGCGGCCGAGGGCCTGCGCGCGGATCGGGTCGCGCTGCGACCCGAGGGGCTGGCGGAGCTGATCGGCGAGGTGGAGGCCGGCCGGGTCTCGAACACCAACGCCAAGGCCGTCCTGGCCCGGACGTTCGAGACGGGGGAGTCACCACGGGCCGCCATCGAACGCGAGGGGCTGGGCCAGGTGTCGGACACCGGCGCCATCGGCTCGGAGATCGATGCGGTCGTGGCCGAGTTCCCGTCGCAGGTCGCCGAGTACCGATCCGGCAAGGTGCAGCTCTTCGGCTTCCTGGTCGGGCAGGTGATGAAGCGCACCGCCGGCCGCGCCGATGCTCGGCTGGTCAACGAGGAGCTGCGCCGCCGTCTCGACGCCGGCTGACGCGGCCGGTCCATCTGGCACGCGCCGTGCGTCATGGTGGATGCCCGCCCTCCTGAACAAGGAGCCGCACCATGCGGATCGCACAGGTCGCGCCGCTCATCGAGAGCGTCCCGCCAACCGGTTACGGTGGGACCGAGCGCGTCGTTTCCTACCTCACCGAGGAGCTCGTTCGCCAGGGCCACCAGGTCACACTCTTCGCCAGCGGTGACTCGCGGACGGCCGCGGAGCTGGTCCCGTGTTCGCCGCGCTCGCTTCGCCTCGACGACGGCGTCATCGATCCCATGGCGCACCAGACCGTGGAGCTCGAGTGTGTCGCGGCGCGGGCGCACGAATTCGACGTCATCCACTGGCACCTCGACTACTTCCACTTCCCGATGTCGCGACGCCTGGGCGTTCCGCAGCTGACGACCCTGCACGGCCGGCTCGACATCCCGGACCTGCAGCCGGTGTACGCCGAGTTCCGCGACATGCCGGTCGTCTCGATCTCGGATGACCAGCGCGACCCGCTGCCGCAGGCGAACTGGATCGGCACCGTGCACCACGGGCTGCCGTACGACGAGCTGGTGCCCATCGGGCAGCCCGACGACTACCTCGTCTTCGTGGGCCGCATGTCACCCGAGAAGCGAGCGGACCGCGCCATCGAGATCGCGCGCCGGGCCGGCATGCGGCTGAAGATCGGCGCGAAGGTCGACGGGGCCGACCGCGAGTACTTCCGCCGAGAGATCGAGCCCCTCCTCGCGCAGTCCCACGTCGAGTTCGTGGGCGAGGTCGGCGGGGCCGAGAAGCAGGCGCTGCTGTCCGGGGCGCGCGCCATGCTCTTCCCGATCGACTGGGCGGAGCCGTTCGGGCTCGTCATGATCGAGGCCATGGCGTGCGGGACGCCCGTGATCGCGTGGCCGCAGGGATCGGTCCCGGAGGTCATCGCCGACGGCGTGAACGGCTTCATCGTGGACTCCATCGACGACGCCGTGGAGGCGGTCCACGACCTGGACAGCATCTCGCGCGACGGGGTGCGTGCCGCGTTCGAGCGGCGCTTCACCGCCGAGCGGATGGCGAGGGACTACCTCGACGCCTATCGCCGCCTGATCGCCGCGCACCCTCGCCAGCGCGACGCCGCGGTGGACCCGCCGATCCGGCTCATGACGCCCGACGAGTCCGGCCTGGGCCTCGGGGTCGCCGGCGCGTGAGCGATCCGGCACCCGTCCAGCGAGCCTCCCTCGCCCGGCCCGGCGACGGCGCGGTCCCCGACGTCGTCGAGATCGGCAACCGCTACTACGTGCTCGCCGATTCCGGCCTGGCCGACGACCACGACCAGGTGCTCATGCACCAGGACACGTTCGGGGTCTTCGATCGGCACGGCGACATCAAGCCCGTCGGGCTCGGCGAGGAGGGCGTCTACCACGATGGCACCCGTCACCTGTCGACGCTGCTGCTGCGCCTCGGC
>DASSOH010000090.1:0-6135 GCA_035700865.1 Candidatus Limnocylindria bacterium
ACCTGGGTGACGTGCCCGGTCGTGACCAGGCGGTCGGTCATCGCCGCGGCGCGACGAACGAGGTCGGCTCGGCGACCGCGCATGGCGGCGCGGAGCGCCATCTCGGCCGGGACCTCCGGATTCTGGTAGCCCAGGTCGAAGGCTTCGCCCGCGGCCGCAACGGCACCATCGAAGTCACCCGAGTACATGGCGTAGACGCCGCGGACCATGAGCAGGGTGAATCGATCCTCGATGCCCTCGTGACCGCCAGCCAGCTCCTCGAGGTCCGCCCGAAACTCCTCCAGCCGCTCGCCCCGCCGACCCTCGAGCAGACCGATGAAGGTGCGCGCTCGGACACGGTCGGTGCGCAGCGGGGCGGCATCCATGACCGCGTGCATCTCCTCGAGCACCTCGTCCCAGCCGCGTCCCTGGCCCATCCGTCCGGCGGCAACCTGGGTCACCTGGAAGTAGTAGATGCCGCGGTGTCCGATGTCGCGCGCCAGCGCACAGGATTGCTCGAGCATCGCCAGCGCGAGCGCCGGGTCTTCGTCGCCGACCTGGGACGCGAGGTTGTTGCGAATGCGCATCTCGAGGCTACGGTCACCGATGCGCTCCGCCAGCTCCAGCGCCGCGCGGTGCAGCGCCCCGCTCTCACGCCTCCGCCCGATCTGGGCGAGCGCCGCCGCCTTGTTCTCCAGGGCCTCGGCGAGGATGCCCTCGTGGTCCAGCCCCTCGGCGATGGTCAGCGCGCGGTCGGCCGCGACCAGGGCCGGAGCGGTGTTGCCCGAGCGCATCTCGATGCGCGCGAGGTTGGCCAGCATGGCGGCCAGGGGGACGGCGTCGTCGAGCCCTTCGGCCGAGGGGATCGCGGCGAGGAGCACGTCGCGTGCGGCCTCGAGGTCGCCCGCGTCGACCAGGACCCGGCCGAGGACGGCCGTCGCTTCCGCGGCTCGGGCACGATCGCCGATCGCCTCGTAGGCGGCCACCGCCTCCCGTCCGAAGGATGGGGCGTCCTCGGTCGCGGCGGCGGCGGCCGAGGTGGCGGCCCGGCCGAGCAGCGCGGCCCGTTCGCCGAGGTCCGCGGTGATGGCGAGCGCCTGCTCCAGGTGCCGGATCGCCTCGGCGTGCGCCCCGAGGCTTGCCGCACGCTCGGCCGCACCCGACAGCGCCAACCGGGCCTGCGTCCCGATGGCATCGGCCTCCGGTCCCGGCTCCGAGGCGGCATGCGCTGCCACGTAATGCGCCGCCAGCGCCCCGGCCAGCTCGTCGTCCCCCTCCGCCTCGAGGGCGCGCGCCGCGGCGAGGTGGCGAGCCCGACGGTCGCGGCGACCCAGCGTCCCGTAGGCGACCTCCCGGATCAGCGACTGCACGAACCGGTACTGGCCGCGCTCGGGGGAGCGTGGATCCGTCTCGACGTCGAGCAGCTCGCGCCGCACCAGGGCCCGCAGCCGCGGCTCGAGGGCGGCCGAATCGGAGCCGCTGACGGCCGCGAGCGCATCGGTGCTGAAGACCTGCCCGAGCACGGCCGCGTCCTGGAGCAGCGTTCGATCGTCGGCGTCGAGCGCGTCCAGGCGGGACGCGATCAGCGAGCGCAGCGACTCCGGCACGCGCAGCTTCGACAGGTCGCCCACGACGGCGTACTCCGAGCCGTCCTCCGCCCGCTCGATCAGGCCGTCGGCCAGCAGCCCGCGCACCATCTCGACCGCGTACAGCGGCATGCCCTCGGCGCGTCCGACGATGGCCGCCAGCGCGTCCTCGGGCAGGCCGGGCACCATGCCCTCCAGCATCTGGCGCACGGCCGCATCGGTCAGCGGCTCCAGGGCCAGGGCGGTCAGGTGGCGGCGCGCGGCACCCCAGTCGGGACGCCGGTCGAATAGCTCGGGGCGCGCCAGCGTGACGACCATGATCGGCAGCCCGCGCGACCAGTCCAGCAGGTGGTCGATGAAGTCGAGCAGGCCCGTATCGGCCCACTGCAGGTCCTCGAAGACCAGCACGGCCGTGCCCTTCTCCGCGACCCGCTCGAAGAAGCTGCGCCAGGCCGGGAACAGCGCCTCGCGTCCGCCTGCCGGCGCCTCACCGATGCCCAGCAGCGACAGCAGCGCCGGACCGATGCGCTCGCGCTCGGCCGGGTCGTTCACGTACTCGGTGAGCGTGGCTTCGACGGCAGCGCGGGTGGCCGCTTCGTCGGCCTCCTCGGCCAGGCCGGCGCGGCGGCGCACCATCTCGCCCAGCGCCCAGAACGCGATGCCCTCGCCGTAGCTCGGGGAGCGGCCGCGATGCCAGTAGATCGGGTCGGCGACGCCGTCGACGTACTTCTCCAGCTCCCAGACCAGCCGGCTCTTGCCGATGCCACCCGGCCCGGTGACGCTGACCAGCCGCGGCTTGGCCTCGCGGCCCACGGTGTGGAGCGCGTCCTTCAGCTGCCGCAGCTCCTCGTCGCGACCGACGAACGGCGGCTCGAGGCCGTCGGCTCTTCCCTGGCCGCCGCGGGCGGCCACCACGCGCACGGCGCGCCAGGCGGGGACGGGACTGGTCTTGCCCTTGAGCGAGTGATCGCCCAGCGGCTCGAAGACGATGGATCGCTCTGCCGCGCGCCGTGTCGTCTCGCCCACCAGGACGGTGCCGGGCTCCGCCACGCCCTGCAGGCGAGCGGCGGTGTTGACCAGGTCGCCGGCCACCATCCCCTGGTTCGTGGCGCCCACGGTCACCGCCGCCTCTCCCGTCAGCACGCCCGCCCGCGCCTGGAGGTTCGGGTTGAGGGTGCGGACGCTGTCCACCAGCTCGAGGGCGGCCCGGACCGCACGTTCGGCGTCGTCCTCGTGGGCGGTGGGGGTGCCCCACACGGCCATCACGGCATCCCCGATGAACTTCTCCACGGTCCCGCCGTGGCTGGTCACCGCCTGCGTGGCCGCGTCGAAGTAGCGGGTCAGCAGGTCCCGAACGGCCTCCGGGTCGCGGTCCTCGGCGAGGGTCGTGAAGCCGACCAGGTCCGCGAACAGCACGCTGACCAGGCGCCGCTCGGCCGCCGTCGCCGGCGTGGCGTCGGGTTGCGGTCGGGGCGCCTCGGCCATGGCTGCCGCGGCGAGCGCGCTGCCGCAGGAGGCGCAGAAGCGGGCGTCGGCGCGGTTCTCGGCACCGCAGCTCGGGCAGGCCGCGGCCAGCGGCGACCCGCAGTGATCGCAGAATCGGCTCCCGGGGCGGTTCTCGGTGCCGCAGGCGGCGCAGCGCAGGTCCCAGTCTCCTCTGACCCGGTTCGGTGCTGCGCGAATGTACCCCAGCCGCGCAAGGCGGCCTCAGCGGCGCGCGGCGCGTTGCCGTGGGGCGGGCGCATCGGGGAAGATGTGCCCGATCTTCCCGTGGGGCGAGAACGCCACGCCCGCGACCGGGCTCAGCCGGTGGCGTGCTCCGCCAGGAGGCCGTCGATCGCATCGGTCAATTCGTCGATGCCGAACGGCTTCACCACGGACCGCACCTGGTGCATCTGCGACAGCTCGTCCTCGATCTCGCGCAACGCCTGGACGTCGCCGCTGCAGACCAGGATCGGCACCCCGGCCAGCGATGCGTCGCGGCGGACGGCCTGCGCGACGTCCCAGCCGTGCAGCACGCCGGCCTTCATGCGCAGGTCGATCATGAGCAGCTCGGGGTCCGACGCGCGGATCGCGTGGAGCACGTCCTGCCGATCGCCATCGAGCGTCGTGGTGTCGTGGCGATCGTCCTCGAGGATCTCGCGCACGAGGTCGAGGAACTCCGGGTTGTCGTTGACGACGGTGATGCGTGCCACCAAGTCCCCTCCGTTGGTCGGGCGGCCGCAGGATACACCGATGCGGCCGACGCTTCATATTCGGCCCTTGGCGGTGCGGAGGGTCAGCCAGGCGCCGGAATGGCCGACAGCGTCGCCGTTCGTACCGCTGGAGGACGACCGGCACGCCGGATTCTCGTGGGGTGGGAGTATCGGGCAGGAAGTCACCATTCCTCTCGCCGGGCGGCACGAACAGCGAGGCTCACGCCTGAATCGGCCGCGACGTTCCCCGATGCAACCTCCCGACGGCACGAACGGCGAAGAAGTCCCCGATACTCCCGTCCCGCGAGAACCGACCCCCCGAATCCACGGACCGTGTGCTAGGGTGCGCACCCGATAGACCCAAATGAACACGAGGGAGGGGTACGCCCACATGTCGCGACGGATTCGCGGGATCGGATCGTTCATGTCGATCGCCCTGCTGCTGGCGGCCTGTTCCGGCGGCGGCGGCGGCGAATCGGCCAGCCAGGAGCCGGCCGGATCGGCGAGCGCCAGCAACGGTGGCAGCGGCGGCCAGACCGGGGAGCTGGAGGACACGCTCACCGTCCTCTGCACGCCGCAGGAGGACTGGTGCCAGGTGATGGTCGCCGCCTTCGAGGAGAAGACTGGCGTCGACACCAACTACGTCCGCCTGAGCTCGGGTGAGGCGCTGGCGCGCCTGCGCGCATCGGCCGATGCACCGGAGTTCAGCGTCTGGTGGGGCGGCCCGGCGGACGGCTTCGTGGCCGCCAACGAGGAGGGCCTGCTCGAGACCTACGAGTCGCCGAACGCGGATGCCATCTCGGCCGAGCAGAAGTCGTCCGAGCCCGGCGTCTGGACCGGCGTCTACGTCGGTGCGCTCGGGTTCTGCTCGAACACCGCGGTCCTGGAGGACCTCGGCGTCGACGTGCCGACCAGCTGGGACGACCTGCTGGATCCGAAGCTCCAGGGCCAGGTCGCCATGGCGCACCCGGCCAGCTCCGGCACCGCCTACACCGCCCTCTTCACCCAGGTCCTGCGCCTGGGCGGTGAGGACGAGGCGATCGCCTACATGCAGGACCTGCACAACAACATCCTGCAGTACACGAGCTCGGGCGCGGCCCCGGCCGAGATGGCCGGTCGCGGCGAGGTGGCGGTCTCGATCGTGTTCAGTCACGACTGCGTCCGCAACATCGACGCCGGCTTCGAGGATCTCGAGGTCAGCTTCCCCGAGGAGGGCACCGGCTACGAGATCGGCGGCGTGGCGCTGATCGCGAACGCGCCGGAGCCGAACGCGGCGAAGGCGTGGATCGACTGGTCGCTGACGGCCGAGGCCCAGGAGCTGGGCGCGGCAGAGGCGGCGAGCTTCCAGCTGCCGACCAACCCGGATGCCAAGGTCGACGAGCGATCGGTCAACCTCAGCGAGGTGAACCTGGTCGACTACGACTTCCAGGCGGCCGGCGAGGCTCGTGACGAGCTGACGGCGCGCTTCGAGGACGAGGTCGCGGCGAAGCCCGCCGAGTAACGTCCGTGTCGTTGGAGAACCGATGCGGGGCCGGCGCCATGCCGGCCCCGCGCTGCATCACCCCGGTGTGCCCGTGACCGCCGACCTGCGCGCCCCGGCCGCGCGCGCGCGACGCCGCGCGATCGACCCGGCCATGGCCGTGGCGCTGGTCATCGCGGTGCTCTTCGTGATCGTCGCGATCATCGTGCCGGTCGTCTCGATGGTCGGCACCAGCCTCAGCGCCGATGCGCTCCCCGTCTTCGAGCGCTACACCGTCGGCCCGCAGGGCCAGATCCTGTGGAACACCATCATCCTGGGCATCTCGGTGGCGACGGTCGGGACCCTCATCGGCTTCCTCTTCGCCTACGTCCAGGTCCGCGTGCCCGCGCCGCGGCTGCTGAAGCGCTTCATGCACCTGATGGCGCTGCTGCCCATCGTCAGCCCGCCGTTCGCGCTGGCCCTCTCGGCGATCGTGCTGTTCGGCCGCTCCGGCCTCATCACGCGCGACCTGCTGGGCATCGACTTCAACATCTACGGGCTGCAGGGCATGGTGCTGGTCATGAGCCTCAGCTTCTTCCCGGTGGCCTACATCAGCCTCTCCGGCCTCATGCGCGCGCTGGACCCGGCGCTCGACGAGGCCGCCACGAACCTCGGGGCGTCGCGCTGGCACACCTTCCGGACCGTGACGCTGCCGCTGCTGCTGCCGGGCCTGGCGTCCGGCTTCCTGCTGCTGTTCGTGGAGGCCCTGGCCGACCTGGGCAATCCGATCGTGTTGGGCGGGAACTTCCAGGTGCTCGCGTCGCGGATGTACCTGGCCATCATCGGCCAGTACGACACACTGGGCGGCGCGGTGCTCGGCATCCTGCTGCTCATCCCGAGCCTGATCGTCTACTTC
>DASSOH010000091.1:0-3351 GCA_035700865.1 Candidatus Limnocylindria bacterium
TGGTACCGCATACCGGATTCGAACCGGTGATCTCCGCCTTGAGAGGGCGGTGTCCTAGGCCTCTAGACGAATGCGGCACGTCCGGATGACGGGCCAGAGTCTACCAAGGGCTCAGAGTCCGAGCAAACCACTGACCGGTCAGACGACCCCCGTTCGGCTACCCATTCCGTGCCCTCACCGGACAGGTCACTGATGATATGACCGCTGATAGCCGAGGACGGGCGGCTCGATCGGGCGCGCCCTGCCCCGGGGCTACCGGCAGCCGGCGACCAGCTCCCCCGCGGCCGCCGCCATCGCGTGACGCCGCTCCTCGAGCCAGCCATGGACCGACTGCGCCACATCCGGCCAGGACCGTTCCCCCATCACCAGGCCGAAGTGGCTGGCCGAGGGGAAGAACTCGTAGGTGGCACCCAGCAGGTCGGCGGTGCGCCGCGCCTCGGTGGGGTGGACGTTCTCGTCCAGGCCCGCCCCGATCACCAGGCTCGGCGTCCCGACCAGGCGTGTCATGTCGACGGCCACGCCCTGCATCCGCTCCCTGCGGGCGATCCCCGACTCACGGGCCCCGACCATCAGCTCGGTCATCTTCTCGAGATCCTCGTCGTCCATGTCCGGCATCCGCTCGCGCAGCTCGTCACGGCTGCCGGCCCACCCGAACCAGGCGGCGTCGTAGACGGCGGGCACGCTGCGCAGCTCGTGCTGGGTCGGGCGGCGCGGGAGGGCGCCGGCGGGCGGCGACGGTGCCAGCAGGATCAGCCCCAGGACGGGGTGCCGCTCGGCGTGCATGAGGGCGGCCAGGGCCCCGATCCCCCACCCGACCAGCACGCACGGTCGACCGATCTGCCGCGCCGCCACGCCGACGTCGTCGGCGTAGTCGCGCATGCGCGTCTCGTCGAGATCGGCCACGTCGCTGGTGAAGTGGCCGCGCAGGTTCATGGCGTGGGCCTCCCAGCCGCGCTCGGCCAGGTAGATCGCCATCTCGGTCCACAGCCACGAGCCGGTGAGGACGCCGTGGACCAGGAGCAGCGGCGGCTTCCGCGATCGGCGCTCGGGTTGGTGGGTCTCCACGTGGATGCCCTCGGGCTCGATGAAGACCTCGTCGCGCTTGATCGCCTGCACCATCGGGGCTCGTCAGTCCTCCGGGATGTCGGATAGGGGGTTGAAGACCATGCCGGTCAGCAGCTTGGGGTAGAAGTAGGTCGACTTCTGCGGCATCACGTCGCCGGCGCTCGCCACCGCGGCCATCTGGTCGAGTCGGGTGGGCCGGACGAGGATGGCGGCTGCCGCCTCGCCGCGCGCGACGCGCTTGCGCGCATCGGCCTCGTCCCTAGTGTAGGCGAGGTGCCGTCCGGCGGCGACGTCGGCCGGGGTGATGCCCAGCCGATCCTCCAGCACGGCCACGTGCAGCGCGCTGAGGTCCAGCGCACGCACCGCGGAGCTCATGCGCTCGCGGCGCAGCCGATCGGTGAGCCCGTCGGGATCACCGACCAGCAGGAATCCCTCGCCACCCGGCAGAACCAGGCCGAAGGCGGGCGTCTCGTCATCCGCGCGCTCGGTCAACGCCCCCTCCAGCTCCGCGGGGTCGAGCGGGATCGCCTCGAACAGGGCGTCGCCATCGGCCAGGGAGCGGAGGGCATCGGCGTCCGCGTCCAGGATGAGCCGATGGGTGGGCCGGATCTCGAGCTCGGCGAGCTCGGCATTCACGAGCATCATCATGATCCAGTCGGCCGCCAGCTCCCCCGGCGCAGCCGATGCGAAGGAGGGATCGGCACGGACCTCCGCCTGGTAGGCGAGGGCCGTCTCGTACCGATGGTGTCCATCGGCGATGAACAGGGTCTGGCGACCCAGGTGATTGAGCAGCCGCTCGTCCGGCTCGATGGCCGCCAGCTGGTGGAGGATCCCGTCGTGGTCGCGCGCGCGCCACTCGTCCGACCAGGGGCGACTCATCAGGTGGTGATAGCGCTCGCTGCGGTCGAAATGGACCGCCACGATCGGGCTGAGCTGGGTCCTGGTGGCGTGCAGCAGCGCCAGCCGATCCGCCTTGGGGCCGGGCATGGTGTGCTCGTGCGGTCGGATGCCGCCGCCCCACGGCTCGAGGAGCACCCGCACCACCACCCCCTCGACGGTGAGCTCCTTCGGCGCCGATGCGGTCCCGTGCCGGTAGTAGTAGACGGCCGGTTCGTCGCGGCGTTCGAGGACGCCCTCGTCGCACCACCGGCGCAGCGCCTCGGCCGCCGCGGCGTGCGGATCGTCCGATGCGTTGAGCTCCAGCCGAACCGCGTTGTGCGGGTCCTGCGCCATGAGCGCCCGCTGCCGCTCGGCGTCGATCACGTCGTACGGCGGGCAGGCGACGTCCGTCAGGTCGGCCAGGCGGACGGGCGGCGCATCGACATCCTCGGGCAGCGCGACACGCGGCGGCACGGTCGGGGTGCCGTAGCGGTCGAGCGCGTAGTGCAGGCCGCGGAAGGCGGCGACCCGGGGCATGCGGGCTAGGATACCGGCGATCCCCGACCCTCGGGCACGGCCCGCTCGTGCCGCAGCAGCGCCCGGCGTGCCTGCTCCCTCACCTCGGGGCGACGGTCGTCCAGCGCTCGACGCAGCAGGGCCTCCACCGACGGCTCCATGGGCCCGTTGGCGAGGACCGCGATCGCGTTGCGCAGCAGCCGATGCCGTCCCGCGCGGCGCAGGGCCGTGTGACCCAGTGCACGTTCGAACGCACGCGTACCGGTCCCCAGCAGCCACGCGACCAGGGGTAGCAGCGGAACCAGGAGTGGACCATCGTCGGCCGCGTCGGCGTTGACCGGACAGACCTCCTGGCACACGTCGCACCCGAACAGCCAGTCGCCGAGCGCGGCTGCCTCCCACGCCTCCAGCACCCCGGGGTGCTCGATGGTCAGGTAGCTGATGCAGCGGCGCGCATCCATGGTGCGGGGCGCCACCAGCGCGCCCGTGGGACAGCCCGTGAGACACCGGGTGCAGGAGCCGCAGCTCGTGCGCACCGGCTCGTCCACCGCCAGGTCCGCACTGCTCAGCAGCGCGCCGAGGAACACCCACGAGCCGGCGGGCGCGTGCGTGAGCAGGTTCGTGTTCTTGCCGATCCACCCCATCCCCGCGCGCTCCGCGAAGGCGCGCTCCGCCAGCGGCCGGTCGTCGACGTACGCGACCTCACCGGCCGGCAACCCGGACGCCCGCAGGTCCGCCGCGAGCAAGCGCAGCCGATCCCGCAGCGCGTGGTGGTAGTCCGTCCCGACCGCGTACCGCGCCACTCGCCCGCGCGGCCCCGGCCCGTCCAGCGACCCGAGCGCCTTTAGCAGGGCCGACCGCACGGCGTCCGGCTCCGGATCCCACGTCCCG
>DASSOH010000092.1:0-26584 GCA_035700865.1 Candidatus Limnocylindria bacterium
GATCATGAGCGCCATCGAGGCGCTGCTGCCGCCCGACCAGCGGCGCGTGGACGCCTGAGCGCTCCAGCGTATATACCGATATACGATCCGCGGACGAAGCGCTCTCGTAGAATGGGGGAGATGACCACGGCATCCACGACCCCGACCGGTACCCCCACCCGTCCTGACGTCCGCATCGCGGAGCGCGCCGGCTTCTGCTACGGCGTGCGCCTGGCGATCGACAAGGCCAAGCACGCGCGCGAGCAGGGCAAGGACGTCACGACGCTCGGCCAGCTGGTGCACAACCCCGGCATCAAGGCGGACCTCTCGGATCGAGGCATCCGCACCGCCGACCTGGCCGACCAGGTCGAGGGCGGCACGCTGGTGATCCGAGCCCACGGGGTGCCCCGCGACGAGTTCGAGCGGGTGAAGGGCAACGAGGAGCTGGAGGTCATCGACGCCACCTGCACCTGGGTGCTCCAGTCGCAGAAGGCCGCCCGTGAGCTGGCCGATGCCGGCTACACGGTCTGCATCATCGGCCACGAGGACCATCCCGAGGTCAAGGGCGTCCGTTCCTACGCCGGCGAGAAGCACGTCGTCGTGGACGACATGGACCGGACCACCTGGGAGCGCGTTCCGCGGACGAAGAAGCTGGGCGTCCTCAGCCAGAGCACCATCCTGCCGAACAAGCTGGAGGAGTTCGCCGCCTTCTGCCTGCGCCGATGCCACGACCTGCGGGTGGTCAACACCGTCTGCCCGGTCACGCTGACTCGCCAGGACGACTCGGTGAAGCTGGCGCGCGAGGTCGAGGCCATGGTCGTGGTCGGTGGCAAGAACAGCTCGAACACCAAGGAGCTGGCGGTGAAGTGCCGGGCGATCCAGCCCGAGACGGTCCACGTCGCCGATGCGGACGAGCTGGAGGCCGAGTGGGCGGACTGGATCCGCACCAAGCCGAGCATCGGCATCACCGGCGGCACCTCCACGCCCGAGGTCGACCTCGAGGAGGTCCGCGACCGCATCTACGCGCTCACGGCGTGATCACGTCGATGGATCGCACCATCGTCGTCGAACGGCCGATTCCCGCCTCGCCGTCGGACGCGTATCGAGCCTTCCTGGAGGTGCAGCAGCTGCGGCGCTGGTGGTGGCCGCATCTCCCCGACGCGACGTACCGCGTCGACCCCCGAGTCGGCGGCACCTACGAGATCCGCTCCGAGGCCGTCGGAATCGGCGTGATGGGCGAGTACCAGGAGCTCATCCCCGACCGACGGATCCTGATGACCTGGCAGTGGCTCGACGAGGGGGTGCCGCAGGGGACCGAGGTGGTGGCCATCGACCTGGCGGCGGATGGCGATCACGGCACGGTCGTCACCGTCACCCACGAGCTCGCCGATGCCGCCCGCGACGGCGACGACATCCGTCGGGGCTGGGAGGATGTCCTCGATCGCCTGGCCAGGGTCTTCCCAGGCTAGTTCTGGCAGCCGGGGCAGAGGTAGCAGGCGCCGCCCAGGTACTGGATCTTCTCGATCGGCGTGCCGCATCGGCGACAGGGCTGACCGACCGCTGCGGCATCCATGACGCGCGCGTAGCCGCCCGGCCTCCCGAAGAGGTCGACCTCATCCCCGCGGCCGCCCCCCTCCATGGCGAGCTGAACCGTCTCGCGGATGGCTCCGTACAGCGCGTGGCGCTGATCGGTGCTCAACTCGGTCACGCGGTGACGGGGATCCAGGTGCGCCGCGAACATGATGTCCTGCGCGATGGCGTTGCCGAGGCCCGGGATCAGCTGATCCTGCACCAGCAGGCTCTTGACGGTGCGGCCCCGCGTCGCGGTGGCCTCCTCGACCAGCGCGTCGAAGTACGGAGCCGTGAACTGGCTCGAGTCCGGCGTCGGACGCATGTCGCGGACGTACGGCCGCTGGAGCTCCTCTCCGGCGACGTGGAGCTCGACGAAGCCCCACATCTGCGTCATGGCCGAGAGGGACGACCCGTCCTGGAACCGCAGGAGCAGGTGGTGGGCCTTCGGCTCCGCCTCGTTCGGGGCGTGGTACAGCACGCGTCCGCCGAAGTCGCCGAGGGTCAGGACGTACCCGGGCTCGAGCGCGAGGAACAGCCACTTGCCCTGCGCGCGGGCGGTGCCCACCGTCAGGCCGCGGGTCAGCTCCCGGAACTCGTTCGGGGTGCGGTTGTACCAGACGAACCGATGCGGCCGGTTGCCCAGCACCGCGTCCCGGACCACCTTGCCGGGCAGCACCTCGTTCATCTGGCGGGCGAGCGTCGCGAGCTCGGGCAGGTCGAACATTTGAGAGTCCCTCGTGCGGGTCGTGGTCGCCCCGACGGTCGTCCCGTGCTCGGACGGCGGCAAGGGCCAGCGGTCACACGCCGCCGCCGCGCGTCCGGTCCGGAATCACACCAGGTGAGCATCCGCATCAGCGCCGTGCCGTGACCCGTCCGAATTCACACCAGGCGCGCACCCGCAGCCGACCGGTGCGTGCGAACGGTCAGCATTCACGCGAGGCGTGAAGGACGTCGCGCAATGGGCGTCGGCACGCCGCGGCGAGCCGATGGCTTCACGCCACATGTGAATCCGACCGGTTCAACGCGCCAAGACGTCCGACGCCAGCGCAGACCGCACGTCCGACCGCCCGTCGGATCGAGGTCGGCGACGCTCCCGTACACTGGCCGCCATGCCCTCCCTCCCCGTCGTCGCGATCGTCGGCCGCCCCAACGTCGGCAAGAGCACGCTCTTCAACCGGCTCATCGGTCAGCGCCTGGCGATCATCGAGGACCTGCCCGGGACGACGCGCGACCGGGTGTACGGCACGGCGGAGTGGAACGGTCGCACCTTCACCATGGTCGACACCGGGGGCCTGGAGCTGGAGCCGGGGACCGAGATCGAGGAGCGCGTCCAGGACCAGGCACGCGTGGCGATCGAGGAGTCCGACCTCATCCTGTTCGTCGTCGACGCGCACGCCGGCCTGGCGCCACTGGACTACGAGGTCGCCGATCGGCTGCGCCGGGCCGATGCGCCCGTGATCCTGGTGATCAACAAGGGCGATAACCCGCGCCGCGAGGCCGAGGCGGCCGAGTTCTACGCCCTGGGCTTCGATCCATCGATCACGATCAGCGCGCAGCACGGCCGCAACACCGGAGACCTGGCCGACCTCATCGTCGAGCACCTGCCCCCGCCGT
Organism: Candidatus Limnocylindria bacterium; assembly: GCA_035700865.1. Classification (GTDB taxonomy): domain Bacteria; phylum Chloroflexota; class Limnocylindria; order QHBO01; family QHBO01; genus JACDBZ01. Next base: position 3,166 of record DASSOH010000092.1, read on the forward strand.
CCGAGGCGGAGGCCGAGGCGGAGGCATCGGTCCATCCGCACGACCTGACCGAGGAGGAGATGGCCGCGCTGGCGGAGGCGGAGCTGGGGGCGCCGCGCGTGGCGATCGTCGGGCGGCCCAACACCGGCAAGTCGACCTTCGTGAACCGGGTGCTCGGCGAGGATCGGATGATCGTCTCGAATGTCCCGGGGACCACGCGCGACCCGATCGACACGACCATCCGCCTGGACGACCAGGAGCTGGTGCTGGTGGATACGGCCGGCATCCGGCGGCGGGGGAGCATCGGCAAGGGCATCGAGCGCTACAGCGTGCTTCGCAGCATGAAGGCCATCGACTCCGCGGACGTCGCCATCGTGATGACCGATGCGACCGAGGGCTACACGGCGCAGGACGCCCACGTCGTCGGCTACGTGCTCGAGAAGTACAAGGGCGTCGTGCTGGTGCTCAACAAGTGGGACGCGGTCGAGAAGGACGAGCACACCGCCGACCAGTGGCTGAAGCGGCTGCGCCGCGACGCGCCGTACCTGGTCTGGGCCGACATCGTCTTCGCCTCCGCGCTGACCGGGCAGCGCGTCGAGCGCATCCTGCGCGAGGCGCTCCGCGTGGCCGAGGAGCGATACCGGCGCGTGCCCACCGGGGAGCTGAACCGACTCGTGATGGACGCGGTGCGAGCGCATCCGCCGTCACACGTGAAGAACCGCCTCCCGAAGTTCCTGTACGCGACCCAGGTCGGCGTCGCGCCGCCGACGTTCGTGATCTTCGTCAACGACCCGGAGATCGTGCACTTCAGCTACAAGCGCTACCTTGAGAACCGCATCCGGGACGGGTACGGCTTCCTGGGCACGCCGATCCGGCTGATCTTCCGGCGCCGCGAGTCGGAGGAGGCCGCCCGACGCTCCGCCCGCCCGCGGAGGGCCACCGCCGGCCGCCGGCGCCGCTAGCCCTATACTCCGCGGGTCCGATCCCCGCATGAGACGCCCATGTCCGTTCAGCCCGCCGGCACGGCCCCCGAGGAGGGCGACGATCCCACCGAGCGCGCCCGGCGCCGGTTGGCGGAGGTGGAGGAGCTGTCGGGCATCGGCAGCTGGGAGTGGCACGTCGAGCGCAACGAGCTCGTCTGGTCGGAGCAGCTGCACCGCGTGTATGGCGTTCGCGCCACGCGACCCAGGTTCACGTTCGAGGACTTCCTGGATCGCGTCCACCCCGAGGATCGGGACGCCGTGATCCGGACGGTGACCGGCGCCCTGGAGACGGGACGCAGCTTCGAGACCGAGCATCGGGCCCTGCACGACGACGGCACGGTGCACGTCATCTTCGGTCGTGGCTACGTCCTGCGGGGTCCATCCGGCCAGGTCGAGCGCATGCTCGGCTCCGGCCAGGACGTCACCGATCTGCGGGCGCGCGAGCGCGAGCGGACCGATGAGGAGCGGCGCCGCGCCGCCGGCCAGGCCCGCGACGAGGCGCTCGCCCTGCTGGCGCACGACCTGCGGTCGCCGCTGTCGGTCGTGGTCGGGTACGTCCAGCTGCTGGAGCGCCAGATCGAGCGCGGCATGTTCGAGCCGGAGAAGCTGACGCCCTACCTCGAACGGGTGAACGTTGCGGCGCGCCAGATGACCACGCTCCTCGAGGATCTGCTGGCCGATGCCGATCCCAGCGCCGGGTCCGAATCCATGGAGACCGAGCCCGTCGACCTGACCGAGCAGCTCCGCGCGACGATCACGCAGCACGACGACATCAGCGCCAGTCACGCCGTCGTCGGCGAGCTGCCCGACGGTCCGGTGATCGTGCCGGTCAACCTGGGCAAGCTCGAGCGCGCCGTCCACAACCTGATCGTCAACGCGATCAAGTACAGCCCGGATGGTGGGACCATCACCGTTGCGCTCGAGGCCGATGCGGACGAGGCGCGCATCCGCGTCTCGGACGAGGGGATCGGCATTCCCGCCCCCGACCTGCCGCACGTCTTCGAACGCTTCCACCGTGGCTCGAACGCCACGGGGCGCACCAGCGGGCTGGGGCTTGGGCTCATCTCGGTGAAGCGGGCGGTCGAGGCCCACGGCGGCCGGGTCGAGGTGGACAGCACCGAGGGCGAGGGCACCACCTTCACCGTGTACCTCCCGCGGTGACGGGCCGGCGTCTGCGTTGAGCGATCAGGTCGCGGTCATCGGTGCCGGTGCCTGGGGCACGACCCTGGCCGTGCTCTTGGCCGGCGACGAGCGCCCGGTCGGCCTGTGGGCGCACACCGCGGAGACCGCCGCGCGGATGGCCGGCGACCGCACGAACCCTCGGTACCTGCCGGGGGTGACCTTCCCGCCGAACGTCCGCGTCCTGAGCGAGGACGCGTACCTGGCCGAGCCGCACCGGCTGTACGTGCTGGCCGTGCCGTCGGCCCACGTGCGCGCCACCCTGCGGCGGCTGAGGAGCCAGCTGCGTCCGGACGTGCCGATCCTGTCGGTGGTGAAGGGGATCGAGGAGGGCACGCACCTGCGGATGACGGAGGTCGTCGAGCAGGAGCTTCCGGGCGTCCGGGTGGCCGCGTTGTCAGGACCGAACCTGGCGCGCGAGATCGCCGCGGGCAAGCCCGCCGGCTCGGTGGTCGCGTCTCGGGATGCCGAGCTGGCGGTCGAGCTCGCGGCGCTGTTCTCGTCGGATCGGTTTCGCGTCTACACCAACCCCGACCTCATCTGCGTCGAGCTGTGCGGGGCCCTGAAGAACGTCGTGGCCCTGGCCGCCGGCATGGTGGACGGCCTGGCCCTGGGCGACTCGGCCAAGGCCGGCATCATCACGCGCGGGCTGGCGGAGATGACGCGCCTGGGGGTGGCCGCCGGCGCGCACCCGCTGACCTTCGCCGGAATGGCGGGCGTCGGCGACCTCATCGCCACCTGCATGTCGCCGCTCTCACGCAACCGACGCGCCGGTGAGCTGATCGCCTCCGGCGTTCCCTGGCCGGATGCCGCCTCCCAGCTCTCCGGCGTGGCCGAGGGCGTCTCCACGGTCCCCGGCGCGCTCGAGCTCGCCGCCAGCGCCGGCGTCGAGCTGCCGATCGCCGAACAGGTCCACGCCGTCGTCTTCGAGGGTCGGCCGCCCATGGCCGCGGTTGCCGAGCTGATGGCCCGATCGACCAAGGACGAGCTGGCCGACCTCGACGCCCCCTAGCGGATCAGCTGCTCCGTGGGATTCACCTGGTGCGGCGGCGTGTTGCCGGAGAACGACTCCTGCCGGAACGAGAGGCTGTACGCGGTCTCGCTGTCGCGGCGTCGCAGGTAGACCTCCGTGAAGTCGCTGGGCGGGATCATCTCGTGCCAGGCGACCACCATCTCCCATTCGTCGCTCCAGTAGGCGTACTTCGACACGATCAGGAGCGCCGAGACGTACGTCGATTCCCACGCGGTCGACTCGGTGATCCCGAGCTCGGGATGCTCGGCGGCCAGCCAGGCGACCCAGAAGTCGAGGTACTGCTGGGCGATCTCCGGTCGGGAGTCCTCCTGCGGATAGACGAGGATCGAGCGCTGCTCGACCCAGTCGACCGGATCCGCCCCGCCGTGGCTCACGGTGAGCTCGAGCGTCGCGACCGTCTCCTCGGTCCCCACGGCCGGGTCGATGGTGACCCACACCTCGCCGACCTCACCGGGGCCGGGAACGGTCGACGGCACGCTGTCGACGGCCAGGCCGTCGCCGGTCGCCGCGAAGGTGATGTCGCCGTCGTCGAGGGAGCGGTCGTCGACCTGGACCAGGAAGCAGACGCGCTCGCCCGGGATCGCGGGCCGCGCCTCGACCGGGTCCTCGGCCGGCAGGAGCGTGACGACCATCAGGCCGGTCGGAGCCGGGGTGGGTGAGGCCGTCGGCTGCGGTTCCCGGCTTGGGGGCGGGGTCCTGGGTGGCAGGCTGGCATCGGAGCTGGGGCTCGGCTGCGGGACCGGCGTCGCGGTGGGCGAGGGCGTCACCGCGGTGCAGGCGACGACGAGCACGCAGACCGCCAGCCAGGCAAGCGATCGGGGAACCATGACGTCCCTCCTGCCCGGGCCGCGAATGCGTCAGTCGCCCGGGCGACTCGATTCCACGTCGCCGGCCGACCGGCGACAAGTGCCGGTCGGACCGTCGGTGAGGCTGCCGCTAGCGTGCGGCCGAGATCAGCTCGCGCAGGACCGATGCCTCGCCCGCCACGCGCTCGGCGGCGCGAGCGACGAGGATCGGCAGCCGCCAGGCGGCCACGTCGGACTCGTCCAGCTGCCGGAGCGACCGATACCGGCGCAGGTACGCATCCGCGAACCGATGCCGGAGCGTCTCCACCAGCGCGTGACGCTCGCGCGGGATCTGCTCGTCGAGGACGGTATCGGTGAGCAGGAAGCGCGTGCGCGCCACGTCGGCGGCGGGAGCGCCGGCCCCGGCGGTGAGCCAGTCGATGACGACGGGACCGCCATCGGCCATGACGACGTTGCCGGGATGGAAGTCGCCGTGCACCAGGGCATCGCCGGCGGGGAGGGCTTCCAGGCGGGAGCGCGCGGCGGCGCGCGCATCGGCGGCGACGTCGGGTGCGCGGTCGATCGCATCGGCCAGGCCGTCGCGCAGGTCGGGGAGGCCCGTGCCCGGCTGGTCATGCATCGCGGCGTGGAGGTCGGCGAGCATGGCTGCGAGCTCATCGGCTCGGTCGGGCTGCTGGACCAGCACCTGGACCATGGATGGACCGTCCACCCGTTCGTAGACGAGGCCGAACCGGCCGTCCACGCGCTCGGTCCCCAGGAAGCGGGGAGCGGCGAGGCCGGCAGCGGTGACGCGCGCGGCCGCCATCGCTTCCTCCTCGCCCAGGCTGTCGGGGAAGCCCCGGCGCAGGAGCTTGAGGACGGTTCCATCGGCCCAGGCGTGGACGTCCGCCGTCCGGCCGGTGGCGATCAGCGGCCCTGGCCGCGGTGCGTCGTGCATGCGGGCAGTAGGGTAGACTTCGGCCGTGTTCGCGCACCCCTCGCGGGGGCACGTCGAACGTCGGGGCGTAGCGCAGCCTGGTAGCGCACCTGAATGGGGTTCAGGAGGTCGGAGGTTCGAATCCTCTCGCCCCGACCAGTACCCGCGCGTCATCCGAGCCGCCACGACGGGGGGTCAGGTGGATCAGCGGCGAGAAGCGCGATGCTCGAGCGGTCGGTTCGTGGCAACCAGGGCAATGTCGGTCCTGGTGCTGCTCCTGCTGCAGTCGGCCCTCACCGCTCAGTCCGTGGGGGCGCTCGTGTGCGGCATGACGCCCGATACGCCCGGACTGGTTGAGCGCACCATTGCGGGTCAGCAGCCGATGGGTGGCGACTTCGACGTCGTCGTCATCGGGACCGTCGTCAACGTGCGCCAGGTGCCTGACGCCGAGGGCTACCGACATGCGGCCATCGCGGTCGGCGCAGTGCTGCGCGGACACGCAGAGCGGGAGCTCGAGGTTCGCTATCCAGCCGCTGCGGACGACACCGGTGCGTTCATGGCGGAAGGCGAGACGTATCTCATCGTGGGTGAGTCCGAGCGGGAGCTGCGGCACGTCACCATCTCGCCGTGCAGCGCAACGCAACCCATCGAGCCCGATGACGATCCGGCCGCGTGGCTGGCGCGCGCGCCGCAACTCATGATCTACGACGAATCCCTGGCACCCGCGAGCGATGGCGCATCGCAGGGGATCGGCACGGTCTGGATCGCGGTTGCGGCGGTCCTGCTGGTCCTCCTCGGTTCATCAGCAGCCTTCGGCCGCCGGCCGGGGCACAGGCCCGACTGACCCGCGGGATCGGTTCGACGCCGGCAGGCGCGGGCGCGGAACCTCGTCGACGGCGTCGAGACGATCCGTGCCGATGCCGGGCTGCGCACGCGCTTGGAGCGCCCGCCGGGGGCCGGCTCGCTCGCGGACTACGCGGAGGTCAGCATGTCCTCGAGCGCCTGCAGCCTTCGCCGGTTCCTGAGCGTGAACACCAACCCGTGGACCAGGCGTGGAAGCGGACCTCGGCGGGCCGTCTGCTCATGGACTTCGACGATGGCCGCGAATGCGGCGCGCTCCTGGTCGGACAGGACTCGGCTCCGGCGCTCGGCAGTTCGCGCGACCAACGCCTCGAGGGCCCCCTCCGACGATGCCTGGACCTGCTGCCACAGGCCGCCGATGATGCCGACGGTCAGTGCGACGCCCAAGACCTCGCTGGTGAGGTTCAGAAGCACATCCCGCCCGACGCCCTCGCCGACCACGACGCCGACACCCAGCATCAGCGCGGCCGTCACCACGAGGAGCAGTGTCAGGATGACGAGCAGGTCAGCCGGCGCGCGCCGGCGCTCATCGCGCAGTGCCGCAAGCGTCGCGTCGAGCAGAGCGGAGTCAGCAGCCCGCACCTGAGCTGAGGCCATGGCCCGATCCTGCGTCGGGCGTGCCCTCGCCGCATCGGCCGATCAGCCCGATCGGTTACGACCCTTCGCACGATCCGAATCGGTCCGTCCTTCACTCGTGACGGCCCCACCGCCTGCACGCCGCCGCGTCAGCCGCCGGACGGCGATCGACCGTTCGGAGGTCGCCAGGGCTCGGCCACGTGCGCCAACCACACCAGTTCCGGGTCGAGCGCCCGGATGAGTCGTTGCCCTTCGGTCTGTGGCTCGTCCAGCTCGCCGAACCACACCGCGGCGTCGCCTGCGATGACGACCGGGCGGCCACCCGTCTCGACCACGACGATCTGCGTTCCGGGCGTGTGGCCGGGCGCCGGGACGAGGCGGACCCCGGGAAGCAGCTCCAGCTCGCCGTCGACCGGCACGTAGCGCACGCCCGGCGCGTCGAGCCACTCGTGAATGGTGTAGTCGTCGCGAGCGCGCGCGTCGGTCAGCTCCTGGCGCTGGACGTGGATCGGCGTGCCGGCGAAGAGATGGTTGCCCCCGATGTGATCGGCGTGCAGGTGGGTGTTGACGACGGCATCCACGCTGGCCAGGTCGAAGTCCTGTCGGTCCAGCGGCCAGATGCGGGGGTCCATGTCGGCCAGGAGCGGGTGCAGCTCGGTCATGCCGGTGTCGACCAGCACGCGTCCGCCGGGATGGTCGATGAGGTGGACGCAGACCGGCATGCGCTCACCCTCGACGTGGAGGTCGGCCACGAGGATCGGCGTGACGGCGATCGGGGAGGGGACGTCCATCGGCTAGCGAGCGTCGGGGCGGCGTGTCGCGGAGCCCCACAGGAAGACGCCGATGCCGTGCACCTCGGCGTCCCAGCCGATGGCGCCGAGGCGCCGCGCGAGATCGGCGGGTTCCCACAGGATCTTGACGGCCCGATAGCGCGAGCCGTCGTTCAGCTGACGACGGACGACGCCCTCATCGGCGAGCCATTCCTCGTGCCCCAGGCCGGGGGCGGCCTCGTCCACGAAGACGGCACGGCCGCCCGGCGCCAGGAAGCCGCCGACGAGCCGCCAGAAATCGTCGAAGTGGGTGCTCGGCACGTGCGAGAGCCAGGCGCTGAAGAACACCACGTCCCACTCCGGCCGCGGAGCGAGCTCGAAGATGTCGGACACCACGTACTGGACCCGCGGGTCGCCCACCTTCTCCGCGTTCAGCCGCAGCATCTCGGGCGAGGCGTCCACCGCGGTCAGCGTGACCGCGTGCCGCGCGAGCCGCCCCGTCCATTGCCCGGTGCCGGCCGCCAGCTCCAGCACCCGGCCTCCCGGCTTCAGCTCGTCGACGGCCGCCTCCACGCGCGCCAGGTCGGAGGCGATCGGGCCATCCGGGGGCAGCGAGGTGGCGTCGTACTCGGTCGCCCGAGCGCGGTAGTAGCGGATCTGCTCGTCGAGGAGCGCGCGTGCCTCGGTCGCGTCGTCAGCCAACGTCGGTTTGCCTCATCCCTCGTCGGACGGTGTGACCCTGATGATGCGGTCGTCGCCGTTCGAGGTTGACAGATACAGCGCGCCATCGGGGCCGGTGACCGCCGCGCGCAGCCGTCCGAAGCGGCGATCCAGCAGCGTCTCCACGAATGTCACGCGCCCGGAAGGGTCCACGCGGAAGTGGCGCAGGTCCTCTTCCTTGAGGGTGGTGACGACGAGGTCGCCGGCCCAGTCGCCCCATCGGTCGCCGGCCAGGAACGCGACGCCCGAGGTGGCCAGCGTGGGGTCGCCGGAGGCCCAGGCGGGCGGCCGGTAGTCGCTCGGCGGGCCGCAGCCATCGGGAATCGGTCCGGGATCGGCCGCGCCGGTGAAGCACGGGTACCCGTAGTTGCCGCCCGGAACGATGACGTTGATCTCGTCGTTGACATCGGTGCCGTGCTCGACCTCGAGCACGAGGTCGTCGCGGAAGGCCAGGCCCTGCGGATTGCGATGGCCCATCGACACCACGCCGGATGGGAAGGCGGCATCGGGCGGGGCCGATCCGTCCAGCTCCAGGCGGATCACCTTGCCGTTCAGGACCGTGGGGTCCATGGTGACCGTCTCGCCGGCCGGCAGGTTGGCGTCGCCGATGGAGAACCACAGCAGCCCATCCGGACCGATCTGCACGGCGCAGCCCTGGTGCCGCGGACCGCCGATGGTCGGACCGATGGCCAGCGGCGCGAAGGTGGAGAGCGACCCGTCCCGGGCCAGGCTGGCCCGCAGCAGCTCCACGTGCCACGTCGACGCGTCAGCGGAGGGGCCCCGGGTGGCGCACACGAACACCGTGTCGCCATGGACCGCGATGCCCATCAGCCCGGACTCGAGCTCGGCCCGCACGTCGGGGATGGTCGCGGTGGTCAGCAGCTCCGCGTTCGGCTCACCGGAGGCGTAGACGCGAACGCGGCCGGCACGCTCCGTGACGAGCATGCGGCCGTCGTCGGCGAAGGCCAGGTCCCACGGGTGCTCGAGACCCGCCTGGATGACCTCGGTGCGCAGCGGTCCGCTCTCGCGCGCCGCCATCCACCACACGACAAACGCGGCGCCGGCGAGGAGCGTCGCCACGAGGACGACGATCCCGACCGTGCGCCGCGTTCGGCGGTTCGCACCCGGGTCGGCTCTCACCGGCCCGGAATCCTCACTCGGCGGCGCGGACGTTCGTCGCGCGCGGACCCCGGGCGCTGGGCTCGATGTCGAACTCGACGCGCTCGCCTCCGACCAGCCGGTCGAAGTCGACGGTCGCGCTCACGCCGTCGCGATGGAAGAAGTAATCCTTGCCGTCCTCGGCGGTGATGAAGCCGAAGCCGCGGTCGGCCATGATTTTCTTGACACTGCCACTGGCCATGGTGGGCCTCCTACAACGAACCGCAAGCGTACTCTGTTCCGGCGTGTAGCATCCGGCGCATGGCCCGCCTTCCGGAGCGCCCGCCGTTCAGCCTGCGTGCCCGACTCCTGAGCCCGACCGATGACGGCGGCTGGATCGACGAGCTCGACGGCCTCGCCGAGGTCGACGACGCCGGTCGCATCGCGCGCGTCGTTCCGTGGGATCCGGCGCATGCGCCGGCATCGGTCCTTGACGTTCGACCGCTGGTGCTGCTGCCGGGACTGGTGGACCTCCACGCTCATCTGCCGCAGCTCCCCAATGCCGGACTGGGCAGCGGGCTGGACCTCCTGACCTGGCTGAACCGATACATCTTCCCGCTGGAGCGCGCGTTCGACCGCCCGACGGCCGAGCGGCAGGCTCCGGCCGCCTTCGCCGCCTTCGCCGCGGCCGGAACGACCACGGTGGTGGCCTACTCCGCGCTGTGGGCCGACTCGACCGATGCCGCCTTCGCGGCGGCCGAGGCACACGGCATCCGCGCGGTCATCGGCAAGGTGATGATGGACCGCATCACCTACGACGAGACGATCGATCCGTCGTCCATCCTCGAGACCAGCCTGCGCCAGTCCGATGAGCTGGCGGCCCGCTGGCACGGGCGCGACGACGGCCGGCTGCAGTACGCCTTCACGCCGCGCTTCGCGGTGAGCTGCACCGCCGAGATGCTGCGCGAGTCGGCGGCGCTGGCCCGCCATCACGACGCGTACTGGCAGACGCACCTGTCGGAGGACGCGGGCGAGATGGACGAGGTGCGCCGCCTCTTCCCCGGGGCGCGCGACTACCTCGACGTCTACGACGAGGCGCTGGCCCTGGGCCCGAAGGCGATCTTCGCGCACGCCATCCACCTGTCCGCCCCCGAGGTCGACCGACTGGTCGAGAGCCGATGCGTGGTCGCGCACTGTCCGGCCTCGAACCTGTTCCTCTCGAGCGGCATGATGCCGCTGGCGTCGTACCGCCGGGCGGGCGTCCGGCTGGGACTGGGCAGCGATGTGGCCGCCGGCCCCGAGACCTCGATCTTCACGGTGATGCGCGCGGGCGCCGTGACGCAGCGCGCGCTGGAGCTCAGCGGGCGCGCCGAGCGTGACGGCGCGATGCGGCCGCTCGACTGGCTGCGCCTCGCGACCCTGGACGGGGCCCGCGCGCTGGGCCTGCAGGGATCGATCGGCTCGCTGGAGGCCGGCAAGGAGGCCGATGCGATCCTGGTCGACCCGCGCCTCACCACCCCGCTGCCCGGCGACGTGGCGCCGTCCGGCGCCGACGAGCTGCTGAGCCGGATGATCTTCCGACCGCACCCGAACATGGTGCGCGGCGCCTGGGTGCGCGGCCGGTTGCTCGCCGGGCCGCCTGGCGTGGACGGCATCGGCTAGGCTACGTCCATGGATCGGATCATCCAGCTGCTGATCAACGCCGCCGCGCTCTACGTGGCGGTGGTCATCGTGCCGAACCTCGAGTTCACCGGCGAGTGGTGGAAGCTCCTGGTCGTGGCGTTCATCTTCGGCCTGGTCAACACCTTCCTGCGGCCCATCCTCCGCATCCTCACCCTGCCCATCACCCTGATGACGCTCGGCATCTTCCTGATCATCCTCAACGCGCTGCTGCTGCTCCTGGTGAGCGCCATCTCGGGTGAGCTCAACCTGGGCTTCGTCGTCGGCGACTTCCTGGCCGCGCTGCTGGGGTCGGTGGTGATCAGCCTGGTCGGGCTGGTGCTGTCGATGGTGATCGGTACCGGCCGCATGGCCGGGCGCCTCCTCTAAGCGGCACGCCAGCTCGCTGCCCGTGGCCCGCGCTCCCTGGCCGGTGGGCCTCCTCTTCGGCCTCGGGCTGGCGGTGCTGATCGCGCTGGCCGGGCCGCTGCTCCTCTTCAACCCCTGGTTCACCTCCGCCCTCCAGGAGCGGCATGACGTGGCCGCCTCCTTCGGGACGTCGCAGGACCAGGTGCAGCGCGTCACCTCCGCGTACCTGGCCGACATCTACCTCGACGGCTCGTTCGAGGCCGGGTTCGACGGGCAGGGGCCACTGCTGGACGAGGCGGAGCGTTCGCACATGCGCGACGTGTCGGGGCTGGTGCGGCTGCTGGCCGGGATCGCGGTCCTCGCGGCCATCGTGACGGCCGTGACCGCGGTGTGGCTGCGACGCGAGCCACGGCGGCAGGGGCGGATCATGCTGCTCACGGCGGGCGGCATCGGCCTGGTGGCGGTGGTGCTGGCCGCGGTCTTCGCGGTGGCGTTCGACGCCGCCTTCACCGCCTTCCACGAGCTGTTCTTCCCGCCCGGCACGTGGCAGTTCACGCCCGGCTCGAACCTCATCACGCTGTTCCCGGAGGGCTTCTGGTTCGACGCCGCGCTGGCGGCGGGTGTGTCGATCGTGGTGGCGGCGCTCCTGGTGAGCGTCGTCGGTGCCTGGCGCTGGCGGCGCGGCGCCTGACCCGCCCCACGGGTCAGCCATGGCTCGGCTCACGCCGCAGGTGATGACGACTCCTGGCGCCGCGACGCCCGCATCGGTCCGGCTGCTCTAGACTCGGCGCATGGGACCGGGCTGGAGAGTCGGCCGCATCGGCGGCATCGACATCGCGATCCATCCCAGCTGGCTGGTGATCTTCTTCCTGGTCACCTTCTCGCTGGCCGAGTCCGTGTTTCCCCGCGAGTTCCGCGGCTGGTCCGACGCGCTCTACTGGGGCATCGGCGCCGTCACCGCCGTCCTCTTCTTCGGCTCGGTGCTGGTCCACGAGCTGAGCCACGCGTTGCTGGCCCGCCGGTTCGGCCTGAAGGTCGAGGGCATCACCCTGTTCATCTTCGGTGGCGCGACCACCATCGACAGCGAGTCCCGCACGCCTCGTGAGGAGGCGCTCATCGCGCTGGCCGGGCCGGTCTCGAGCTTCGTGGTCGGCGGCATCCTGCTGGGCATCGGCGCCGTGGTCGACCAGGAGCAGATTCGAGCGCTCACCGAGTGGCTTGGCGTGATCAACCTGCTGCTGGGCGCCTTCAACCTGCTGCCCGGGTTCCCGATGGACGGCGGCCGCGTCCTTCGCGCCCTCATCTGGCGCGTCCGCGGCGATCGCCTGGTCGCGACGCGCAACGCGGCCACGGTCGGCCGCCTCTTCGCGTACCTGCTCATCGGCTTCGGCGTCTACCTCGCCCTGGGGCCGGGCAACATCTTCGGCGGCCTGTGGCTGGCGCTGATCGGCTGGTTCCTGTCGACCGCGGCGGAGGCGACGGCCGCCCAGGCCGGCATCGAGCGCAGCCTGCGCGGGGTGCGCGTCCGGGACGCCATGGAGCCGGAGCCACCGAGCGTCTCGCCGAACGAGACCGTCGCCGACCTGGTCCAGGAGCGGATGCTGCGCGGCGAGGATCGGTCCTTCCTGGTGCGCCACGACGACGGCGGCCTGGCCGGCCTGGTCACGCTGACGGACGTCCGGCGGCTCGCCCGCGAGCAATGGCCGCAGGCGCGCGTCACCGATGTCATGACCCGCTATGCCGACCTCGCCACCATCGCGCCGGACGCGCCATTGGCCGATGCGCTGCGCATCATCCAGGAGCGCGAGGTGGGGCAGCTGCCGGTCGTCGAAGGCGGCGACGGTCGCAACCCGGTCGGGGTCGTCACGCGGCGGGGCATCCTTCGCCTGATCGAGGCGCGCATGAAGCTGGGCTTCTGATGGCCGAGTCGATGCTGACCGTGGAGGCGGCGCTCGAGCGCCTGACGGCAGGCCTGCGGCCCACCGAGGCGGAGACGGTGTCGCTGGCCGATGTGCTCGACCGGGCGCCGGTCGACCGCGCCGTGACCGCGACGCACGACGTCCCGCCCTTCGCCAATTCCGCCATGGATGGCTTCGCGCTGCTGGCTGCCGATGCGGACGACCCGCGCCTGGTCGTCGGGGAGTCGCGTGCCGGTGGGCCCCGGCCACCGTCGGTCGGCCCCGGCACCGCCGTGCGCGTCATGACCGGTGCGCCGATCCCGCCCGGCGCCGACGCCGTCGTCCCGGTCGAGGAGGTCGACGAACGCGGCGACCGGCTCGTGGTGCGCGTGGCGCCCGCGCGCGGCGCGCACGTCCGCGAGGCCGGGCACGACGTGCCGATGGGCACCCAGGTTCGCCTGCCGCGGCGGCCGATCGGCGCGGCGACGGTCGCGCTGCTGGCCGCGCTGGGCGAGGTGCGGGTCCCGGTGCATCGGCGTCCGCGGGTCGCCATCCTGTCGACCGGCGACGAGCTCGCCGCCCTCGGCGCGCCACTCGGGCCGGGACAGATCCACGACGCGAACGGCCCTGCCCTGGCGGCGGCGGTGCGCGCGGCCGGCGGGGAGGCCGTGCTGCTGGAACCGGCCCGAGACGACGAGGCGGAGGTGGAGAGCCGGCTTCGCGATACCGTCGGATGCGACCTGGTCATCGCGTCGGGTGGCGTGAGCGTCGGCCGCTACGACCACGTGCGGACCGTGCTCGAGCGCATCGGTTCGCTCGACTTCTGGCGCATCGCCGTGCAGCCGGGGAAGCCGCTCGCCTTCGGGCACGTGGACGGGCGGCCGGTCGTGGGTCTCCCCGGCAATCCGGTGAGTGCCCTGGTCACCTTCGAGCTCTTCGTGCGGCCGATGCTGCGCGCCCTGCTGGATCTGCCGGGCGACGGCCGGATCCACGTCCCCGCGCGGCTGACCGCGCGGCTGCCGAAGTCGGCACCGCGCCGCGCCTACCTGCGCGTCGTCGTGGCCGCCGATCCGGGCGCCGATGGCTACCGAGCGGCGCCGGCCGGTGGGCAGGCTTCGTCGCAGCTGCTGCCGCTCGTCGCGGGGAACGCGCTCCTGATCGTCCCCGAGGGGCTCGAGGCGGGGGAGGCGGGCGCGACCTACGAGACGATCCTGCTGGAGCCGGTCGCGTGACCGGTCCGACGCACCTGGACGACGAGGGCGCGCCGCGCATGGTCGACGTGGGCGAGAAGCCGGTGACCCATCGCCGGGCCGTGGCCGCCGCGACGGTGCGGATGCGCTCCGAGGTGCTGGCCACGCTGCTCGATGCGGGGGGACCCAAGGGGGACGCCCTGGTGACGGCTCGGCTGGCCGGGATCGCCGGGGCGAAGCGGACGGCCGACCTGATCCCGCTGTGCCACCCGCTGCCGCTCGACCGCGTCGACGTGGAGCTGACGCCGGACCGCGCGGCCGGCACGGTGGTGATCCGTGCCGAGGCGCGGGCGACCGCCCGCACCGGCGTCGAGATGGAGGCCCTGACCGCGGCCTCGGTGGCCGCGCTCACCCTGTACGACATGGCCAAGGCGCTGCAGCGCGACATCGTCATCGAGCGGGTCGAGCTGCTGGAGAAGTCCGGGGGCCGGTCCGGCGACTATCGCCGCCAGGCTGCCGACGTTGCGCCGCCCGCGCCTGCGGCCGAGCACGAGGCCGTGGTGGTGACCTGTTCGAACCGCTCGGCCGCGGGGGAGCGCGAGGACACGTCGGGTCCCGCGCTCGTCCATCGGCTGCGCGAGGCCGGCTTCGACGTGGCCGCGGACGCCGTGGTCGTGGCGGACGACGAGGGTGCGATCGCCGCGGTCCTCGCCGCCCTCGCCGACGCGGGCCACCGCCTGATCCTCACGACCGGTGGCACCGGACTGACGCCGACCGACGTGACGCCCGCCGCCACGCGTCGAGTGATCGAGCGCGAGGTGCCGGGGCTGGCGGAGCTGATGCGGTCGGCCGGCCTGGCCTCGACGCCGATGGCCGCGCTGTCGCGTGCCGTGGTGGGAACGCGGGGTCCGACGCTGATCGTCAACCTGCCCGGGTCGCCGAAGGGCGCCACCGAGTCCCTCGACGCCCTGCTGCCGGTGCTGCGCCACGCCCTCGATCAGCTGGGCGGGGGCGACCACTAGGCCCCACCGCGGCCGATCCATCGGCCGAACCGCACCGACAACCACCTGGCGGGCCACCTGACCGATCCATCGGCCACCGCGACCGAGAGCGCCGCTACCATGGCGCCGACCGATGCACGCCACCATCCCGTTCTACCCGCTCGTCCTCGTCGCGGCCGCCGCCGCGGCGTTCCTCTTCTGGCGTCGCGCGCGCTGGCACCTCGCCATCCTGCGCCGGGGGCAGCCGCTCGACCGGTTCGGCAACGTGTGGCGGCGCATCGGCGCGCTGGGCGTGTTCGTCATCGGTCAGCGACGGCTGCTGCAGGACCTGGGACCCGGACTGACCCATGCCTTCGTCTTCTGGGGCTTCCTGGTCCTGCTGGCGACGACCGGCAATTACCTCACCAACGGCCTGGTGGAGGCCATCCTGGGTTGGCCGTTCGGCGGCTTCATCTGGAGCGTCATCGTCTTCTTCGCCAACGTCTTCGTGGCGCTGGTGCTCGCATCGGTCATCTACTTCGTCATCCGGCGCACGATCATCCGTCCCACCCGGCTGGCGCTGACCCGGGACGCGTTCATCATCCTGAGCCTGATCTTCGGCATCGTGCTGACCGAATGGTTCGGCGACGCCTTCGCCTACGTGGTGGAGCCGGGCGACCCGTCGCGCAGCTGGGCCGTGCTGGCTGGGCCGGTGAGCGTGGCGCTGGAGGGCATCGGCGCGGAGGCGGCCAGCATCGGCTACGGCGTGATGGGCTGGATCCACATCCTGCTGGTCCTGGGCTTCGGCGCCTACCTGCCGTACAGCAAGCACCTGCACATCCTGACCAGCGAGCCGAACGTCTACTTCAAGAACCTCGAGCCGCGCGGCGCGCTGCGCAAGATGGACCTGGAGGCCGAGCCGGCCGAGGGCGAGGAGCTGCCGACCTTCGGCGCGAAGGGCCTCAAGGATCTGACCTGGCGGCACCTGCTCGACCCGCTGGCCTGCACGGAGTGCGGCCGATGCATGCAGTTCTGCCCGGCCTCCATGACCGGCAAGACCCTCTCGCCAAAGCACCTCATGGAGGGGCTGCGCGACCAGGTGCTGATGGCCGAGACCGCGCTGGCCGCGGCCGCATCGGCGCAGCGGGCATGGAAGGGTGGCGCGAGCGGGGGAGCGGAGGCATCGGAGGCGACGCTGACGCTGGCGCGCGAGCGGGCCGAGGAGGCGCTCAGCCTGCCCCTGATCGACAACGCCATCCCCGAGGAGGCCGTGTGGCAGTGCACGACCTGCGGCTGGTGCGTGGAGGGCTGCCCGGTCCTGATCGAGCACGTCGACACCATCGTCGAGATCCGCCGCAACGCGGTGCTGGAGGAGAGCAAGTTCCCGAAGGAGCTCAACGCGGCCTTCCGCAACATGGAGAACGCCGGCAATCCGTGGGGCCAGCCCAAGAGCGCGCGGCTCGACTGGGCCAAGGGCCTGGACGTCCCGGTCCTGGGCCAGACCGATGCGCGCGTCCGCGCGAACGGCGACGGCGGTGATGGAGCGGCGGCCCCCGGTGCGCGCTGGCGGACGATCCACGAGTCGGCGCCCAGCGGCGACCCGATCGGCGGCCGGGTGCTCTTCTGGGTCGGCTGCGCCGGGGCCTTCGACGATCGCAACCGCAAAGTCGTGCGCGCCATGGCCCAGCTGCTGGCGCAGGCCGGCGTCGACTTCGCGGTGCTGGGCGCGCAGGAGACGTGCACCGGTGATCCGGCGCGGCGTGCCGGGAACGAGTACCTGTACCAGATGCTGGCCGAGGAGAACGTCGCCACCCTCTCGGCCGCGCACGCCGAGCACGGCATCACGACCATCGTCGCCACCTGCCCGCACTGCTTCAACACCATCCGCAACGAGTACCCGCAGTTCGGCCTGAACGGCGTCCACGTGCTCCACCACACGCAGCTGCTCGACCGGCTGGTGGCCGAGGGACGGCTGGTGCCGTCGCAGCACCACGAGGCGATGGTCGCGTACCACGACGCCTGCTACCTGGGCCGCTACAACGAGGTCTACGACGAGGGTCGTCGGGTCGTCGCGTCCGTGCCCGGCCAGGAGGTCGTGGAGATGGACCTGCATCACCGCAAGGGCATGTGCTGCGGCGCCGGCGGCGCGCGGATGTGGATGGAGGAGCGCGAGGGGCAGCGCATCAACCATCGGCGGGTGGAGCAGGCGCTGGAGAAGTCGCCAGACGCCATCGCGACCGCCTGTCCGTTCTGCCTGATCATGCTGCGGGACGGCACCGTCGAGCTGGACCGTGGCGACGTGGAGGTGCGCGACGTGGCCGAGCTCCTGGCCGACGCCACCGGCGCCTGGAACCGCGAGGTGGCGACCCCGCCGGAGGCGTGAGGGCGTGTCCGTTGTTGCGGAATTCCCAGTGGACGGGTCATTCCGCGAAACCAGGACGCCGTTCTCGCGAGATGTGCCGGATCCGGTGCAGCAGCTGGTCATTCGAATGGCGCGGGACCGCGGACGAGCGTGGGGATGGCCGCCCGGATGCGGAATCGTCGGCTAGTGCTCGCCGCAGCGCGCAATCCGCGAAACGCCCGGATGCCGCGCTCGCGCCTTGCCACGGATTCCGCCACTCCGCGCGGAATCCGCAACAACGCCGCAAGAATCTTGCGGAAAGTTGCACGTCCAGACGCGCGACCCTAGACTTCCCGCCATGGCTGTCCGCAACCTGTCGCAGCCGGGGCGCCGCCCCGTGCTCGACGACCTCGACAAGGCGATCATCAAGGCGCTGCAGCTCGACGGCCGTCGACCGTACGCGCAGATCGGGCGCGAGCTCAAGGTCCCGGAGGCAACCGTCCGGCAACGTGCCGAACGGCTGATCATCCGGGGCGTGGTCCAGATCGTCGGGGTCACGGACCCGCTCTCGATGGGCTTCCAGCAGCCGGCGCTCATCGGCCTCAAGGTCGAGGCCGGCCGGCTCGACGCCATCGCGGAGCAGATCGCCGAGCTGGAGGAGGTGACCTACGTCGTCATCACCGCCGGTCGCTTCGACATGGTCTGCGAGGTCGTGTGCGAGGACAACGACCATCTGCTGCGCGTGCTGACCGAGCAGCTCGCGGGCATCGAGGGGATCCGCTCGACCGAGACGCTGGTCGAGCTGCGCTTCGTCAAGGAAAGCTACCAGTGGGGCGCCCGCTGAGGCGCTCGCCAGGAGGTCGGCGGTGACGGTCACCGGACAACGGGTGGATCGGGGGCGTGTGGGGGAGATCGGGGCGCGCGAGGAACGTGCCTACCGCGATCGGACGCCGCGCAGCGCGGAGCTCTTCGGCCTGGCGCGCGAGAGCCTGCCGCTCGGCGTGGCCAGCTCGTTCCAGGCCTACGACCCGTACCCGCTGTTCATGACCGATGCGCGCGGCTCGCGGATCTGGGACGCGGACGGCAACGAGTACATCGACTTCGACATGGCCTTCGGCGTGCTGGCCGCCGGGCACTCGCACCCGGTGCTGGCCGAGGCGCTGCAGCACCGCGTCGCCAACGGCACCTGCTACACCTTCCCGGTCGAGGACAGCATTCGCCTGGCCGAGGAGATCAAGCGCCGCTTCGACGCCGACCTGGTGCGCTTCAGCAACTCCGGCACCGAGGCGACCATGGACGCCATCCGGGTCGCGCGCGGCTATACCGGGCGCGAGAAGGTCATCAAGATGGAGGGCGGCTACCACGGCCACCACGACGACGTGCTCGTCAGCATCCAGCCGCCGCGCGACGCCATGGGCCCGGTGGAGTCGCCGAACACGGTGCCCGCCAGCGCCGGCATCCCGCGCAGCCGCCTGGCCGAGACGATCGTGGCCCCCTTCAACGACGCCGATGCCCTCGAGGCCATCCTCGAGGCGCACCGCGGCGAGGTGGCCGCCATCCTGGTGGAGCCGGTCCAGTTCAATATCGGCGTCGTGCCGCCGCGACGCGGCTACCTCGAGCGGCTCCGCGAGCTCGCGACCGAGCACGAGGTCGTCCTGATCTTCGACGAGGTCAAGACCGGCGTCGTGCTGGCGTACGGCGGCGCCTACGAGCACTACGGCGTGAAGCCGGACCTGTTCTGCCTGGCCAAGAGCATCGGCGGCGGCGTGCCGATCGGAGCCTTCGGCGGCAAGGGCGAGGTGATGCGCTCGATCGAGTCGCTGGCCGGCACGCCCAGCCAGCGCCATGGCCCCATGGGCGGGGGACCGGGCACCGGCATCGACAAGACCACCATCCCCGGCGGCGCCACCCGCGTGGCGCACCTCGGCACCTTCAACGGCAACCCGCTGTCGATGGCCGCGGGCGTGGTGACGCTCACGAAGATCCTCACCCGCGACGCGTACCCGCGCCTGCACGCGCTGGCGGATCGGCTCACCCAGGGCTGCCAGGCCGTGATCGACGAGTTCGGCCTGCCGGGGTACGCGATCAACGTCGGACCGAAGGGCTGCGTGATGTTCACGCCCGAGCGGGTGACGAACTACCGCGACTTCATCGGCCTCGACGCCGAGCTGTGGGCGGCCTCGTTCTTCTACCTCGCCAACCGGGGCATCCTGCTGCCGCCGGGTCCGGACGACCAGTGGACGCTGTCCGTGCAGCACACCGAGGATGACGTGGATCGCCACGTGCAGGTATTCCGGGCGTTCGCGCAGGAGCTGACCGCCTGACGGGTGTGACCGACAGGGACCGATGCGGGGCGGTGGAACCGCCCGCGTATCCTCCGATGACGAACCATCACGCCATGGGAGAGTGAGAGGGTGATCGAACGAGCGGCGCGGCCGCTGCGCGGCCTGGCCAATGGCATCGCCGGGGCGATGGACGGCATCTATGGGGCGCTCGGTGGTCCGGGCAGGCTGCTGCAGGACTTCCTGAACGGGTCGTGGCTGGGCCACTCGCTGCACGCCGTCATCGTCGACGTGGTGGTCGGCGGCGCCACGGCGGCGCTGCTCCTCGACCTGCTGCGCGTCGTGTTCGGCGTCGACGGGTTGGAGGACGCCGCGACCTGGGTCGTCGGGCTGGCGGTGGTGGCGGGCTTCGGCGCCGCGCTCTCGGGCCTGACCGACTACAAGGACACGCCGCCCTCGTCGGGCGAGCGCGACGTCACGGCGCTCCACGGCGTGACCAACCTGGTCGGCTGGGTGCTCTTCCTCGCCTCACTGCTGCTGCGGCTCGGCGACAGCCACGACGGCGGCTTCTGGGTCTTCCTCATCGGCTACCTGGTGATCTCCTTCGGCGCCTACGTCGGCGGGCACGTGGTCTTCAAGTACGGGTACACCGTCAACGTCAACGCCTTCAGCAAGGGGAAGCGGGCGAAGGAGTTCACCCCGGTGATCGCCGCCGCCGATCTGCCCGAGGGCGCACCGACGAAGGCGAGCTTCGGCTCGACGGCGGTGATGCTGGTGCGCCGCGGCGACGTTGTCCACGCGCTCAAGGACACCTGCTCGCACGCCGGCGGGCCGCTGTCGGAGGGCGAGCTGAAGGGCGACACCATCACCTGCCCGTGGCACGGATCGGTGTTCCGCATCACCGACGGACGCGTGGTGCACGGCCCGGCGACCACGCGCCAGGTCCGCTACGACGCGCGGATCAACGGCGACCAGGTGGAGCTCCAGGGCCCCCACGACTGAGGGGACCCCAGGGCTGCCGGGATTCCCGACCCGTGGGTACGTGACGGGACCGGGGCCTCCGCGTCCGCCGAATTCCCGATGGTCGGGCATCACCGTCGCCACCTGCCCGATGCCCGGGAATATGGTGCTGCCGGGCGTCAGGACACGGGACCGATGCCCGCCATCGGGGAATCTGGCGCTCTCAACGGGAGCGAGGAACCCAGACGCTCCCCATCGGGGAATCTGGCGCCCTCGACGGCAGCGGCGGGACCCAGGCTCCCGCCATCGGGGAATCTGACGGCCACCACGCCGCGAACGCCGAGTCCGTGGCGGCCACCCGGATCGTCTAGACTCGTCCGAGCCGAGCACGTCAGCCCAGAGCACCGAGCGTGTCCCGAGGAGCCGAGTGACGTACCTGCCCACCCCTGAGCACGAAGAGCTGCGCGCCATGGTGCGCGAGCTGGCCGAGGAGCGGATCGCGCCCCGCGCCGCGGAGATCGACGAAAAGGCCGAGTTCCCCTGGGACCTCAAGGAGCTGCTCGCGAAGCAGGACCTGCTCGGCACGTGCTTCGAGGAGCGCCACGGCGGAACCGCGCTCGACACGATCGCGCAATCCATCGTGGTCGAGGAGATCGCGCGGGCCGACGCCACCACCAGCCTGATCCCCATCGTCCAGAAGCTCGGTGCGCTGCCCATCCTGATCGCCGGGAACGACGAGCAGAAGGACCGATACTTCCCGCGGCTCGCCTCCGGCGAGTGGCTGATCGCCTTCGGCCTGACCGAGGCGGCTGCCGGCAGCGACGTGGCCTCCAACCACATGCGCGCCGCGCGCGACGGGGACCAGTACGTCCTCAACGGCAGCAAGCGCTTCATCACCCACGGCTCGATCGCCAACGTCCTGACGGTGTTCGCGCTCACGGATCCCGAGGCCGGCGGCCGGAAGGGCATGAGCGCCTTCATCGTCGAGACCGACACCCCGGGATTCGCCGCCCCCCGCGTCGAGCACAAGATGGGGATCCGCGGCTCGCCGACGGCGGAGCTGACCTTCGACGACGTCCGCGTCCCGGTCGAGAACCGGCTGGGCGAGGAGGGGGACGGGTTCAAGATCGCCATGGCCACCCTCGATCGCAGCCGTCTCGGCATCGCGGCGCAGGCGGTCGGCATCGCGCAGGGAGCGCTGGACGCGGCCGTCGCGTATGCGGCCGATCGGATGCAGTTCGGGCAGCGCGTGGTCGACTTCCAGGGCATCCAGTGGATGCTGGCCGACATGGCCTCGCAGACCGAGGCGGCGCGGCAGCTGACCTACGCCGCCGCGGCGCGGGTCGACGCGGCGGCATCGGATCTGCCGTACTGGACCAGCAGTGCCAAGCTCGTGGCCGGCGACACGGCCATGAGGGTCACGACCGATGCCGTCCAGGTGCTGGGCGGATACGGCTATATCACCGAGTACCCCGTCGAGCGCATGATGCGTGACGCGAAGATCACGCAGCTCTACGAGGGGACCCAGCAGATCCAGCGCCTCGTCGTCGCGCGACAGCTCCTGCAGCGCGCGGGGATCGGGGCACGACCCAGGGAGAGGAGAGAGACCGGAGCGTGAAGATCGTCGTCTGCATCAAGCAGGTCCCGGCGACCGGAGCCGACAAGCGATACACCGATGACCTGCGCCTCGATCGCGCGGGCGTCGAGGCCATCATCAACCCGCTCGACGAGTACGCCATCGAGCAGGCGCTGCGCCTCCAGGACGCGGGCACGGTGGAGACCGTCTCGTACCTGTCGATGGGGCCGGAGCAGGCCTCCGAGGCTCTCCGCCGGGCGCTGGCCATGGGTGGCGACGACGCGACCCTCATCACCGATCCCGCGCTCGTCGGGGCGGACGAGTGGACGACGGCCAAGGTGCTGGCCGCCGCGCTGGACAAGCTGGCGCCGGACGTCGCCCTGATGGGCATGGCCTCGGACGACGCGCGCGGCTCGCTGGTGCCCGGCGCGGTCGCCGCCATGCGCAACCTGCCGCTGCTCTCGTACGGCGCGGAGCTCACCGTCGCCGGTGACGAGGCGCGCGTGCGCCGCCTCTCGTCCACCGGCTTCGACTGGATCGCGGCACCGCTTCCCGTGGTGGCGAGCGTGACCGACCAGGTCGGCGAGCCGCGCTACGCGAGCCTGAAGGGCATCATGGCCGCCAAGCGCAAGCCGCTCGAGACCTGGTCGCTGGCCGATGTCGGCCTCTCCGCGGACGACCTCCATGGCGCCGCGCTGACGAGGGTCACCGATGCCCGCCCGCCGGAGGCGAAGCCGCCCACCGAGCGCGTCGAGAATCTTCCGGCGGCCGAAGCGGCCGCCAAGATCGCCGATTGGCTCGCCGCACGAAAGCTGATTTGAGACCGATGAGCAACGACATCCTCTTCCTCGCCGAGTTCAACGGCGCGCCGGCTCGATCGGCGCTCGAGCTCGCCACCGGCGCCGCGGAGCTGGCCGCCCAGTCCGGCGGCCAGGCCGTCGCCCTCGCCTATGGCCCTGGTGCGTCCGACGGCGCGGCCGCCCTCGGTGCGCAGGGCGCCGCCCGGGCCATCGTGCTGGGCGACGACGATCAGCCGGCCATCACGTTCGCGTCCGCCGCCGCCGTCGCGGTGCGTGGCGCCGAGGCGCTCGCCCTGCTGGCGCCCGCCACGCCGAACGGCCGGGACATCGCCGCGGCGCTGGTCGGCCTGCTGGACCTGCCGGCCTTCGGGCCCGTCCGAGCCGCTCGCGTGGCCGACGGCACCATCGAGACGGAACAGGCGACCCTCCAGGGCAGCGTCATC
>DASSOH010000093.1:0-4374 GCA_035700865.1 Candidatus Limnocylindria bacterium
ACCGGTGCGAAGAAGCGGGGCGACGACATCTGGCACACCATCGAGGAGGGGGCCGAGCTGCCCGCGGTCGACACGCAGCTCACCGCGCGGATCGACTGGGAGCGGCGGCACCGGCTGATGCGCACCCACTCGGCGCTGCACGTCCTGTGCGGCGTGGTGTGGCGCGACCACCAGGCATCGGTCACCGGCGGCAACATGGAGCCGCTGTCGGGCCGCATGGATTTCGAGTTCGAGACCATGCGCGCCGAGCTGGTGGCCGAGATCGAGCGGCGCGTGAACCAGGAGATCGCCGCCGACCGGGAGATCCGGGTCGCCATCCTGCCCCGCGACGAGGCGTTCGCCATCCCCGACCTCATCCGCACCAAGATCAACCTGCTGCCCGAGGGGATCAGCGAGGTGCGCACCATCGAGATCGTGGGGCTCGATCTCCAGGCCGACGGTGGGACCCACGTCGCCCGCACCTCCGAGATCGGACGCGTGGGGGTCACCGGCTACGAGTCGAAGGGCCGCATCAACAAGCGGATCCGGATCGAGGTCAGCGACGCCTAGGCGCGCGGCCGTGACGACCGATCGTCCCCGACACGAGCTGCGGCGCGCCCGACCCGACGACGTGCGTGCCATCACGGCGCTGGTGGATGCCGCATACGGCGATTACGTGGCGCTCATCGGCCGGAAGCCGGAACCGATGCTCGCCGATCACGCGCGCGCCGTGGCGGAGCACGAGGTGTGGGTGGTGGACGAAGGTGGCGAGGTCCTGGCAGTCGCGGAGCTCATCGACCGCGACGAGGACCTGTGGATCGAGAACGTCGCGGTCGCACCCGACCACCAGGGGCGTGGCATCGGCCGGCTGCTGCTCGAGCATGTCGAGCGCACCGCCCGCATGCGGGGCAGGCCCGTCATCCGGCTGCTGACCAACGAGCGCATGACCCGCAACCGGGCCATGTACGAGCGCCTCGGGTACCGTGAGACGCATCGCGAACCGCGAGGAGGCACCGAGGTCGTGCACTTCGAGAAGGAGGTGGCGGTCATCGCTGAGGAGGGACCGACGCCGGCGATCACGGCGCTCGAGGCGGCCGGCGTCCCGCACCGTGTCGTGCGGACGCGGCCGGCGCGAAGCCCCGAGGAGAGCGCCGAGCTCCAGGGCATCCCGCTGGCGGCTCTGCTGCGCACCATCGTCGTGCGACGCGGCGCCGATGACTACGCCTTCGTCCTGGTCCCCGGTGGCCGCCGCTTCGACTGGCCGAAGCTGCGGGCGCATCTCGGCGTCAACCGCCTCTCCCTGCCCGACGCCGACGAGGCACGCGCGGTCACCGGCTACGAGCGCGGCGCCATCACGCCGTTCGGCGCCAGCCGTTCCTGGCCCGTGATCGCCGACGCGTCGGTGCTCGAGCCGTCGAGCGTGGCCATCGGCGGTGGCGCGCGGGGTGTCAACGTCCACCTCGATCCACGGGTGCTGGTCGAGCACCTGCGGGCGGCGGTGGCCGATGTCACGGTGGCGGAGTAGCCAGCGGCGATCCGACCGTCGGACGGGTGAGCCGATGCCGCCCGCAGGCAGGCTCATCCAGACGGCCGGCAGCGAACCTGCATCGGCCTGGCTCGACGAAGCGATGGAGGTACGACCATGCCGGCACGTGATGAGTTCCCACGCACCCTGAAGCGCTCGCCGAAGAAGGCGCAGGAAACCTGGAGCGAGACCCACGACAGCGCCGTCGAGAGCTACGGCGAGGGCGAGCGGGCGCATCGGACCGCGTACGCCAGCCTCAAGCACTCGTTCGAGAAGGTCGGCGATCACTGGGAGCCGAAGGAGAAGCGCGGGCCCTCCGATCCACGCGCCGCGAAGGGTGGGGCGGCCGCACGGCGCGGTGAGGGCGAGACGTTCGGCGGCGTCGACGTCCATGGCAACTCGAAGGCCGACCTCTACGAGCGCGCACGCAAGCTCGGCGTCAAGGGGCGCTCCAGGATGGACAAGACGGAGCTCGCGCGCGCCGTTGCACGCCACCAGGACTAGCCCACGTACGACGTAGGACCGATCCGCCGGTCCGACATTCGCCCACTGCCCGGCGAGGCAGCGGCTGTCGATACTGCCGAGGTCAGTCCGTCAGTCCCGCGAAGGGGGAACCCTCATGCCCGGGCGACCCATGCCGCGCGCCAGCGTCGCGCTCGCGCTGTCAGCCCTCGTCCTCGCCGCCTGCGCGACAGCGGCCGGCGACAATCCCTCGCCGTCGACGGTCGCGAGCCCGCCGTCCGTGTCGCCCACCGTGTCCCCCTCCGTGTCGCCGGCACCGCCGAGCCCGTCGCCCGGCGATCCGTCCGCGGAGCCATCGGCGTCGCCGACCGTCGGCGTCGTCCGCTTCGAGACGCCCGTGCTCGGCCGCATCACCGGGGACGGTGTGGCGGTTCGCGTGCGTCCGGGCCTCGACGAGCCCCTCGTCGAAGGCTTCGAGATGGCGCCTGGGACCGAGGTGCCGGAGGTTCGTCTGGCGAGTGGCGACATGGTCGGCCTGATCTGGGGGCCGATGCTCCATGACGGCCACACCTGGTACGCCGTCCGCCACCACGACGCGCGCAACATCACCTGGGCGGAGGGCTGGATCGCCGCCGACTTCGTCGAACCCACCGAGCCCATCCAGAACTTGCCGCCGGTTGCCGTGGCCGACGGGCAGGGAAGCGGCGGTACGGCGACCGTCACCATGCCCCAGGGCGCCCAGCTGTACGTGGACGTGATGGCGGCGCCGATGCCCGGCGAGGATCGGTGCGAGGCGACGGTGGCGGTGCTCGATCCGGAAGGCCGGCGCATCGAGATCGGATCCGGCGAGGTGAGCGAGCTCACGATCTTCTTCGCCTCGCCGCTCGAGCAGCGCGCGCTCTCGATGCCCGCGGGCGGCGACGTCACCCTGGAGGTGGAGACCGACTGCAGCTGGGCCGGGCTGGTGGAGAATCCACAGGGCTGACCGTCCAACCCACGACGTGGCGCGCAGGGAGGTGGCCCGGGGCACGAAGACGCCCGGAGTGACCCCGCTCGTGCCTGCCGCATCCTTCGCGTGATCGTGTGCCTACGTCTCCGGCGTCTCCGCCTTCGTGGTCCAGCTCCGATCGGTTGAATGGCGCGGTGGCGGCGTTGCCGCTCCGGGCGCATCGGTGAGTGTGCGCCACCACCGGTTCGCGGCAAGGGCCGAATGGCCCCTCTCGTCCGCGCGCGGGCGCGGTCGTTCAGATCTCACGCCGAACGATCGGCCGTTCCGGGCTCGCGCGGTTGGCGCGCCGCCGCTCCACCACGCGGAACCCGGCGCGCTCGAACATCTCCACGGTCCCCTTGTACGCGCTCGCCGCGGGGAGGCGGCGTCCGCCGGTGTCGACGGGGTATGCCTCGAGCAGCCGCGCGCCATGCTGCGCGGCGTACTCCACGGCGGCGTCCAGCAAGGCACGCGCGACGCCCTGTCCGCGAGCCCGTCGCGAGACGACGAAGCACACGATCGACCACACCGGCCGGTCGTCGATCGGCCCCAGGACCCGGGAGTGCTGGAGCCGCTCGTAGTCGCCGCGCGGCCCGACGCTGACCCAGCCGATGGGCTCGCCGTTGCGGTAGGCGACGAGACCGGGATGCCGATCCTCGGCCGCCGTCGCCTCGACGGCGCGCTCCAGCACCGCGCGGTTCCCATCGGCCGTCGCCTTCTGGAAGTCCACGTTCCGAAGCCGGTACCACGCGCACCAGCACCACTTCGGGTCGCCGCCCTCGCCGAAGAGGGACGCAAGGTCCGCGAAGCGCTCCTGGCTGAGCGGGTGGATCTCGAGGTCAGGGGGAGTGGCCATCTGGCGAGTATGCCGCCGGGTGCGATGTCCGGCACTGGTCCCGCGCGCAGTCAGCCCTCGATCGGCTGGATCCAGTCGACGAGGTCCGCGACCGAGTCGACGATGTGGGTGGGCAGGTAGCTGAACCGCTGTGCCGCCTGGTGGTCGGTGGTGATGCCGGTCAGGACCAGCACGGTCTCCAGCCCCGCCTCGAGGCCGGTCACGATGTCGGTGTCCATGCGATCGCCGATCATGATCGTCGACTCCGAGTGCGCGCCGATCTGCCGCAGTGCGGATCGGATCATCAGCGGGTTGGGCTTGCCGATGAAATAGGGCTGCACGCCGGTCGCCGCGGAGATGAGCGCCGCCACGGACCCGGTGGCCGGCAGCGGGCCGGCCGGTGACGGCCCGGTGGGGTCGGGATTGGTGGCGATGAACCGCGCGCCACGCTCGATGAGCTGGATCCCCCTGGCGATGCGCTCGAAGCTGTAGGTCCGCGTCTCCCCCAGCACGACGTAGTCGGGATCGGTCTCGACCAGCGTGTAACCGGCCTGGTACAGGGCCGTGGTCAGCCCCGCCTCGCCG
>DASSOH010000094.1:0-24581 GCA_035700865.1 Candidatus Limnocylindria bacterium
GACCCGCAGGCGCGCCACCTCCTCTGGGAGCGGCTCTACCAGCTGAAGCGCCGCGGCGCGACGCTGATCATCACGACCCACTACATGGACGAGGCGGAGCAGCTGTGCGACCACCTCGTGGTCATGGACAAGGCCAAGATCGTGGCCGAGGGGTCGCCGCGTCAGCTCATCGACGAGCACTCGACCAAGGAGGTGCTCGAGCTGCGCCTCACCGATGCCGTCCGCGGCACCCTGAACGGTCAGCTGGACGGTCTGGCCGACCGGATCGAGGAGCTGCCGGATCGGCTGCTGCTCTACACGCCGAACGGTGAGCGCACCCTGGAGCAGGTCCACGAGCGCAACATCCCCGTCGAATCGGCCCTCGTGCGTCGCTCGAGCCTGGAGGACGTCTTCCTGCGCCTCACCGGCCGCTCGCTGGTCGAGTAGCGGACGTGACCGTCGCCGCGGGATCCGGTCGCGTCTGGCAGCGCAACTGGCTCGTCTACAAGCGCCTCTGGCATCGGAGCCTCTTCTTCGGCTTCCTGCAGCCGTTCCTGTTCCTGACGGCCATGGGCATCGGGATCGGGACGCTCATCGGCGGGCAGTCGGCGTCCGCCTTCGGCGGGGTCGACTACATCGACTGGCTGGGGCCGGGGCTCATGGCCGCCATGGCCATGCAGACCGGCACCTTCGAGTCGACCTACCCGATCATGAACAAGATCATGTGGGGCCGGAACTACGAGGCCATGCTCTCGACGCCGCTCACGGTGCGCGGAATCATCGGCGGCGAGTTCGGCTGGATCGCGTTCCGTGTGGGAACGCTGGCGACGATCTTCCTGGTGGTGCTGTCCATCTTCGGCATTCCTCGCACCCCCATGGCCGTGCTGGCCATCCCGGTCGCCGTGCTGGTCGGCCTCGCCTTCAGCGCCTGTCTCGTCGCCTTCACCGCGACCCAGAAGAACGACGTCGGCTTCAGCGCCATCTTCCGGTTCGTGATCAACCCGCTCTTCCTGTTCAGCGGCACCTTCTTCCCGCTCACCCAGCTGCCGGAGCCGATCCGCGCCGTCGCCTGGGCGACGCCGCTGTTCCACGGCGTGGAGCTCATCCGCGGCTCGATCCTGGACCAGCTGGATCCGCTGACCGCGCCGATCCACCTGGCCTACCTGCTGGCCATGTTCGGCATCGGGGCATGGCTGGCGGAGCGCAACCTGGTCAAGCGGATGGCGAGCTGAGCCGATGACGACCCTCACCGTCGAGCCACAGCGCTCGGCACCGAGCATCTGGGCCACCGCCTGGGACCGCATCTGGCGCGGTCGCCGGCTGGTGGAGCGCAACATCCTGGTGTACCGCCACCAGTGGATCATCATCGTCTCGGGCGTCTTCGAGCCGATCTTCTACCTGCTGGGCATCGGCCTCGGCATCGGCGGGCTGGTGCAGACCGTGCCGCCCGAGCTGGTCGGCGGCCGAGAGGTGTCCTACGTCGCCTTCGTGGCCCCCGCCCTGGTCGCCACGGCCGCGATGAACGGCGCGGTGTTCGAGACGATCTTCAACATCTTCTTCAAGCTCAACTACGCCAAGACCTACGACGGCGTCCTGGCGACGCCGATGGGCATCACCGAGATCGCTATCGGCGAGATGATGTGGGCTCTCATGCGCGCCGCCCTGTACGCGGTGGCGATGTTCGTGATCATGCTGGTCACCGGACTGATCCTCTCGCCGTGGGGCCTGCTCATGGTCCCCGCCGCGCTGCTGGTGGCGGCCGCCTTCGCCGCGGCGGGGCTGGCCGGCACGTCGTACCTGCGCACCGTGAACGACTTCGACGTCCCGATGGGCCTCATCGTCCAGCCCATGTTCCTGTTCAGCGGCACCTTCTTCCCGATCACGATCTACCCGTGGTTCGTGCAGGTCTTCATGCAGGCCACGCCGCTGTACCACTCGATCTCGCTGATCCGCGGCCTCTCGCTGGGGATCATGGGCTGGCAGCAGGTCTGGGATCTGGCCTACCTGGTGGCGTTCTTCGCGGTCAGCATGTGGATCGCCATCCGCCAGATGGAGCGCAAGCTCATCAAGTGACCTGAGCGGTCACACCACCCGGCGCCATGGCTCGCGGGCCGCGTCGTCGCCGCGCCGGTACGCGTCGGCCAGCACCGTGATCGGGTGGACCGTGTCGACGCCGCTGGACTGCTCGATCTGCCAGCGGCAGGTCTCGGAGTCGCAGACGGCACGCGTCGAGCCGTCGGCCGCGGCCGCGCGGACCTTCGCGAACAGCGGCGCCCCAACGTCCTGCGCGATCTGCCACTTCTCGGCCTTCAGCCCGTAGGTCCCCGCGGCGCCGCAGCAGTCGTGGTCCGAATCGGTGGCTCGGAAGCCGGGGATCAGGCTGAAGAGGTCCATGGCCGGCGTGCCGATGCCGTGCGACTTGAGCTGGCAGGGCGGGTGGTACGGCACCGCCTCGTGCATCGGCCCGAACGAGGTGTCGAGCTCACCGCGGTCATGGAGGTCGACCAGCAGCTCGCAGATGTCCCAGGTCGCGCGCGCCACGGCCCGGGCGTCCTCGTCGTCCAGGTCGAGCATCTCGTGGTACTCGGCCTTCATGGCGTACGTGCACGAGGTCGAGGTCCCGACGATGCGCACCCCGGCCCGCGCCAGCTCGGCGAAGGACTCGAGGTTGCGCCGCGCCTTGCGGCGGGCGTGGTCGTAGAGGCCGTTGCTGATGAACGGCAGGCCGCAGCAGCCCTGGTCGGGCGAGATGACGGTGAAGCCGTTGCGCTCCAGGACCTCGACCGCCTGGCGACCCAGCTCCGGCTCGAAGCCATTGACCGCGCAGCCGTGGAAGTAGATCACCGTCCGCTGCGGATCCGCCCCCGCGGGCAGGTCGAGCGGCCGGCCCTGCTTCTTCCACCAGGAGCGGAAGGTGCGTCGCGCGAACGGGGCCAACGGCCCGCGGCGGTGCACGCCGACCAGCTTCTCGCCGATCCAGCGCAGCAGCCGGTTGCGCAGTCCGAAGTTCGCCAGCGGCGCCACCGGCACGCCGAGCCGGATGAGCAGGTCGGTGTCGCTGATGAGCCGATTCCGCAGGCCGCTCCCCCGCTGCGCGACCATGGCCGCGCGCGCCCGCGAGTTGGTCTCCGCGATCCGCACCCCGGTCGGGCACGATCGCGTGCAGTAGCCACAGCCGGAGCACCAGTCGACCGTCACGTCGGGCGAGGCCTCGATGACCGTCGGGCCGCGGAAGCGCTGCGCCTGGGGGCCGACGTACTTCGGGCCGGGGAAGGCATCGGTCACGCGCGAGACGGGGCAGACCGTGGTGCACACCGTGCACTTGATGCACTGGTCGGTGCTGAACGGGGCAAAGTCGCGGGTCGCCGCGTCGCGGAAGGTCATGCCGCCGCCCTGGCCGGCGCGGCCAGCTCGTTCGCCACCCGGTGCGCGGACGCCAGCGCCACCCCGTCGCCGCACCGCTCCGACAGGTAGTGCATGCCCGCCAGCGCCGAGCCGATGACGCGCACGTTCTCGAGCTCCGGCGGGCGCAGCGCGTCGTCCGTGCGCACGCCGGCCGCCTCCAGCGGATGCGGTTGCAGCGGGTCGTCGCTGAACCAGGCGGCGTGCGGCGGAGCGGTCACGTGGAGCCCGAAGATCCGCTCCTCGACCGTCCCGTCGCGACGGCCGCGGAAGCCGGTCCCGCCGATCCCGCCGGTGGCGAGCACGAAGGTGTCGCCCAGGAGGCGCAGGGTGCGAGCGCCGGCGTGGGTGTGGACGGCGTGGACCCGCCGCGCGTCGCGCTCGACCTCGACCACCTCGAAGCCCAGGTGGATGCGGCCGCCGGCGCCGATGATCCGGCGCCGCAGCGCCTCGAACAGCCGCATCCCGGGCACCGACGGCGGGAGGCTGGAGACCTCGAAGCACCGATGACCCAGCGTGGCCTCGGCCTCCGCGTGGACCTCGGCGTGTCGCTCCAGCCCGAGGGCGGCGGGCAGACCGATGCGCCACGTCCCGGACGGCACCGCCCGCGCGATGGCTCCCAGCGTCCGCTGCCGCCACACCGGATCGTCGAAGAGCCGGGCCAGCACGGTGGCGTTCAGGTTGTGCAGCCGCTCGAGCCACGGCAGGTCCACCGTGATCCCGCGGATCTCACGCGGGCCCTCGGGCCAGGTGGCGCGGCGCAGGTTGCGAGCGGCCCACGGCGCCCAGGCGTCGCGGTAGTGGGAGAAGCCCACCAGCAGCAGGCCGTCGCCGTTCCACGGCGCGACCGCCGCGGCCTGCGCCGACGGCACGATGGCGGCCGGCCGCAGCGTGCCGATGGCGGTCGGCACGGGACGCAGCGGGGCGTCGAGGTCGCCCGTGTGCGGCAGTCCCTGGGCGGCGGTCCGCTCCAGGTGCGCCGCGACGGCCGGCTCCACGTCGCCGGCGAGCCTGGCGTACGGGTGCTCCCCGTCCGCGCGGAGCGCCTCGATGCCCGCGCGCGAGGTGGCGGCGCCGCTGACCCCCGCCACGTCAAGGGCACCGTGCGTCCAGTGGGTCGTCGCCATCCCCTTGGCAGCGAGCAGAACCCGTGCCCCGCGTTCGGCCAGTTCGGCGGCGCACGAGAGGCCCGCCAGTCCGGCGCCGATGACGACCACGTCAGCTCGCGGCATGCGTGCCCTCCCCGCCCGTCGCCGCGGGCTCGGCGCTCTCTGGCAGCTCATCGACGGCGAGGAGGCCGCGGAAGATGCCGGCCGACAGCCACAGCTCGGTGAGCTGCTCGCCCCAGGCGATGGGACGCGTCCCGCGGAAGCGCTCCGCCAGGAAGCCACGCATCGCCGCGTTCGGAGACGGGGCCTGCGGCGCGAGGCGTCCGTCGGCGGCACGCTCATCGAGGACCGCCGCCGCGCGCGGGGTGCAGAAGGCTCCCTGGCACGGCCCCATCCCCAGCCGCGTCGTGCGCCGCACGTCGTCCAGCGACGAGTCGCCGCGCTGATCGAGCGCGGCGTCGAGGCGGGCGCGGGTCACGATCTCGCACTCGCACACCAGGTCCGCGTCGCCACCGCCACGCTGCTCGATGGCCGCGAGGCGGTCGCCGAGCCAATAGACGTCGCCGTGGGCGGGCCCGGGGAGCTCCTCCTCCGCGGTCCGGCACGGCGCGTCCACGCCCAGCGCGGCGGCGACCGCATCGGCCGTGTCGCGCGCCATGAGCCGGTAGGTGGTGAGCTTGCCGCCGACGATGCTCCAGAAGCCGCCGATGCCGTCGCGCCGGCCGTGGTCGATGACGTGGTGCG
This sequence comes from Candidatus Limnocylindria bacterium, assembly GCA_035700865.1. Taxonomy (GTDB): domain Bacteria; phylum Chloroflexota; class Limnocylindria; order QHBO01; family QHBO01; genus JACDBZ01. Next base: position 5,235 of record DASSOH010000094.1, read on the forward strand.
CGCGACTGATCTCGCGGGACTCCTCGTGGCCGCCGTCGCTCATGGCGCTGGCGTCGTACAGCGGGCGTGCGCCCGCGTAGGCGCGGAGGACCCGGGCGCCGCTGAGGCCCGGAACCAGCCGGTCGCCATCGGCCAGCAGGGCGTGGATCTCGTCGTCGGTGACGTGCACGTCGTCGGGATCCGGGACGGTGACGTCGGTGGTGCCCAGGATGCAGACCGTGTGCACCGGCACGATGATGTCGCCGTCCCCGGGCGGGGCCAGCCGGTTGACCACGGATGCAGTCATGCGACGGTTCATGATCAGCATCGAGCCCTTGCCCGGACTCATGGCCAGCTCCGCCCCGGCCAACGCCGCGACCTGCCCGGCCCAGGCTCCCGCGGCCGAGACGAGCGCGCGACACGCCACCGCCTTCTCCTCCCCGGTGCGGGCGTCGCGGACGCGCACCCCGACGACCGCGCCGTCGCTCCCCCGCTCGACCGCCGTCAGCGGGTGGTAGCGCCACGCCTGCGCGCCGTGTTCGCGGGCGCTGGCGAGGTTCGCGTCCACCAGCTCCCAGGGCTCGAGCGACGCGTCCGGCACGCGATACGCGGCGCGGATCTCCCGGTTCAGCAGCGGCTCGGCCCGGAACAGCTCGTCGAGGGGCACCGGTTCGGCCTCGATCCCGGCCTCCGCACAGCGCGCCGGGAACCGCTCGAGGTAGTCGTCCGGATCGTCCGGCGTGGCCACGAAGTAGCCACCGGTCGGCTCGACCGTCGCTGGCGCGATGCGTCGCAGCACCGCGTTCTCCTCGGCGCAGTGCCGGGCGGAGATCGGATCGCTCTCGATGTAGCGGGCGCCCGAGTGGAGCAGACCGTGGTACCGGCCGCTGGTGCCGGACGCGAAGTCACCGCGTTCCACCAGCAGCGCGCTCAGGCCGCGCATGGCGAGGTCGCGCAGCACCCCGGCGCCGGTGGCGCCGCCGCCAACCACGACCACGTCGACCTCGACGGCGCGGGCAGTCACGGCTGGCGCCCGAGCAGCATCGGCAGCGCGCCGCGCAGGTAGTCCCAGCCAGAGACCAGGGTCAGGGCGGTCGCCACGACCATGATCCAGAACCCGACCAGCTCGAGCGCATCGGCGGCACCGGCCGGCACGACGCCGCCGGTCATGGCATCGAAGGCGAGCAGCAGCACCGCCATCCCGATGAGCGTCATCATCGTCTTGCTCTTGCCGAGGGCCCGCGCCGCGATCACCACGTTCCCCGCCGCCGCCATCTGGCGCACGCCGGCGATGACCAGCTCACGGATCAGGATGGTGGCCACGATCCAGGTCGGCAGCAGCCCGACCTCGACGAGCACCACCAGCACCCCGGCGACCAGCACCTTGTCGGCGGTGAGATCCATGAAGACGCCGAGCGGCGACACCTCGCCCCGGCGCCGGGCGATCCAGCCGTCCAGGAAGTCCGTGATGGCGGCCAGGCAGAAGACGACGAAGGCGACGATCCCCGTCCCGGGGGTCGCGATCAGCAGCAGGACGATGACGACCGGCGTGGCCAGGATCCGGGCGATCCCGAGCAGGTTGGCGGTGGAACCGATGCGCGCCGGGCGCGGTGCTGCGTCAGCCACGGGGCTCCACCGCCTCCTTCTGACCGAGCTTGCGCTCCGTGCCGGCGCGCAATCGGCTGATGTTGTCGGCATGCGCGGCCGTGACGAGCAGCCCGGACGCCAGCGCGTAGACGATGGCCGGGACCGTCGCGGCGCCGAACGCCCACAGGATCGCGGTGATGATCGGCGCCAGCAGGCCGCCACTGATGGAGCCGAGCGAGACGTAGCGCGTGCGCCAGATGATGGCGACCACGATCGGGGCCAGGATCACGATGGTCCAGATCGAGATGGCGCCCAGGCCGCCCGACGAGGTCGCGACGCCCCGGCCCCCGGTGAAGCCGATGAACACCGACCAGTTGTGGCCGACGATGGCGGCGAAGCCGGCCACGGCGCCCGCCCACGCGCCGAGGTCGCCGCTCCCGAACAGCGCCTGGGCCAGCAGCACGGCGGCCACGCCCTTCGCCACGTCCAGCACGAAGACCAGGGCCGCCGCCCGCGTCCCCAGGGTGCGCAGCGCGTTCGTGGCGCCGGTTCGGTGCGACCCGTACTGCCGGATGTCGATGCCGCGCGTCGCGCGGCCGATCAGCAGCCCGAACGGGATGGCGCCCAGCAGGTAACCCAGCGCGGCGGCCAGCACCAGGTTCACGGGCCGGCGTCTCCGAGCTTGTCCATCGAGCCGGCCTCGTTGGCGGCCGCCAGCACGTCCTCCAGCGAGTCGCCCAGGGACGCCTGCACCGCCCCGATGAAGGTGCCCTCGACGATCGGCCCGCTCGAGACGCGGATGCGCTCGCCGAGGGCCGGTTCGAGGATGTCGTCGATGGCCGTGGTGGTGGCCAGGACGGCGCTGCCGAGATCCGCCAGCACCACCACGCCCAGGCCGCGATCGGCGGCCGTCAGCGCATCCGCGATGCGGACCGCATCGGTGCCGATGCTGCCGTCCTCCATGCCGCCGGCCGCCAGCAGCGGCGGCCGGTCGGGCTCGAGGTTGGCCAGCCGGGCGACGAGCTGCACGGTCGCCTCGGCCAGCTCCGATGAGTGCGACACGACCACGATTCCGACCGTGGCGGGCGTCTCATCGGTCATGCGCGCTTGTCTCCGAGAGGACGGATCGAGGCCCGGAGCCGGGCGGCTCCGGGCGATCGGTCCGTGGTCAGGCACAGACTAGTGCTCTTCCCAGTCCAGCGCGCGCTGCACGGCCTTCTTCCAGCCGCGGAACAGCTTCTCGCGCTTCTCCTCGTCCATCTGGGGCTCGAAGCGACGATCGAGGGCCCAGTTGTTCACGACGTCGTTGGTGTCCGCCCAGAAGCCGACCGCCAGGCCGGCCAGGTACGCGGCACCCAGCGCCGTCGTCTCAGAGACCTTCGGCCGCTCCACCGGCACCCCGAGGATGTCGGCCTGGAACTGCATCAGGTCGTTGTTGACCACCGCGCCGCCGTCGACCTTCAGCTCGGAGAGCTGGACGCCGGAGTCGGCCTCCATCGCCTCCAGCACCTCGCGGGTCTGGTAGGCCATCGAGTCGACCGTCGCCCTGGCGATGTGCTCGATGGTCGTGCCACGGGTGATGCCCACGATGGCGCCGCGCGCGTACTGATCCCAGTACGGCGCGCCGAGGCCCACGAAGGCCGGCACCATGTACACGCCCTCGGTGTCGGACACCTTGCCGGCGAGCTTCTCGACGTCGGCCGAGTTGGTGATCACCCGCAGGCCGTCGCGGATCCACTGGACCGCGGCGCCGGCGATGAACACCGATCCCTCGAGCGCGTAGATCACCTTGCCGCCGTAGCCCCACGCGATCGTGGTGAGCAGGCCGTTCTTGGACGGAACCGCCTCCTCGCCGGTGTTGATCAGCATGAAGGCGCCGGTGCCGTAGGTCTGCTTGGCCATGCCCGGCTCAAAGCAGGCCTGCCCGAAGGTGGCCGCCTGCTGGTCACCGGCGTCGCCGGCGATCTTGATCGACCCGCCGAAGAGGGTCGTCTCGCCGTAGACCTCGCTGGAGGGCTTCGGCGTCGGCATCATGGCGCGCGGAACGCCCATGATCCCGAGCAGCTCGTCGTCCCAGTCGAGCGTGTGGATGTTGAACAGCAGCGTCCGGCTGGCGTTCGAGTAGTCCACGACGTGGACGCGGCCCTCGGTGAGGCGCCAGATCAGGAAGCTGTCGACCGTGCCGAACAGGAGCTCGCCGCGCTCGGCCTTCTCCTGTGCGCCCGGGTTGTTCTTCAGGATGTGGCGGATCTTGGTGCCGCTGAAGTAGGCGTCGATCGGCAGGCCCGTCTTGTCGCGGAACAGCTGCTCGTGCCCGGCGGCCTTCAGCTCGTCGCAGTAGCCCGCCGTGATGCGGCTCTGCCAGACGATGGCGTTCTGCACCGGCTTGCCGGTGTTCTTGTCCCAGACGACGGTCGTCTCGCGCTGGTTGGTGATGCCGATGGCGGCGATGTCCTCCGGCGAGGCGCCCGCGCTCTGAATCACCTGCTTGGCGACGGCGACCTGCGAGTCCCAGATCGCCTCGGGGTCGTGCTCGACGTGTCCGGGCGACGGGTAGATCTGCGGGAACTCCTGGTTCGCGACATCGTGGATCGTGCCGTCCTTGTTGAAGAGGATGGCACGGCTCGAGGTCGTCCCCTGGTCGAGTGCCAGGACGTACTTGGCCATGTCGATCGCGTCCTTCCTTTCGGTGTGGATCTCGCGCCTCGTCAGTCCTCCGCGACCGCGTCGCGCAGGGATTCGAAGAGGATCGTGGTGGAGGTGGCGCCGGGGTCCTGGTGGTTCGCGGATCGCTCCCCCAGGTAGCTGGCGCGACCCTTGCGGGCGACGAGCGGGGTCACCCGATCGCGCCCTGTCGCGGCCGCCTGCGCGGCCGCCGCCAGCGCCTCCGCGATGCCCTCGCCGGCCGACGCGTCGTACGCGTCGACGGCCGGAGACATCGCGTCGACCATGGTCTTGTCGTCGAGGACCGCCTTGCCCCGCGCGACGACGCCCTCCAGTCCCGCCCGCAGGGCGGCACCGAACCCGGTGGCGTCCACCGCCTCGGCGTCGCCGAGGGCCGTGGCCAGCCGCAGGAAGAACGTCCCGTACAGCGGACCGGCGGCGCCGCCCACGGTCGAGATCAGCGTCATCCCGACTGTCTTGGCGACGGTTCCCAGGTCCGGAGCGTCGAGGTCGGCGAGCTTGCCCGTGACCGCGGTGAAGCCGCGGTCCATGTTCACTCCGTGGTCGGCATCACCGATCGCGGAGTCGAGCTGCGTCAGCTCGTCGCGTCGCTCGTGCAGCCGCGCGGCGTACAGGTCGATGAAGCGGCGCAGCGCCGCGCGGTCGAAGTCGGTCATCGGTGCATGTCGCTCAGGCGCCCCAGCGCAGGCCCGGCGTCTTCACCGGCGCGTCCCAGAGGCGAACCATCTCGTCGTCGAGCTTGAGCAGCGTGATGCTGCAGCCGGCCATCTCCAGGCTGGTGATGTAGTTGCCGACCAGGTTGCGCTCGATGGTGATCCCCCGCGCCTGGCACATCTCGGCGACCTTGCGGTAGACGACGTACAGCTCCACGAGCGGCGTGCCGCCCATGCCGTTGACGAAGGCCAGCACGCGATCGCCGGACGAGAACGGCAGGTCGTCCAGGATCGGCGTCATCAGCGCCTCGGTGATCTCGTCCGCGCTCGTCAGCTTGCGCCGCTCGCGCCCGGGCTCGCCGTGGATGCCGATGCCGATCTCCATCTCGTCGTCGCCGATGTCGAACGTCGGCTTGCCGGCGTGCGGCACGGTGCAGCTGGTGAGCGCCATGCCCATGCTGCGCACGTTGTCCTGCACGCGCTGGCACAGCGCGGTGCAGGCGGCGAGATCCTGGCCCTCCTCGGCCGCCGCCCCGACGATCTTCTCGGCGAGCACGGTGCCGCCCACGCCGCGGCGGCCCGCGGTGTAGAGGGAGTCCTGGACCGCGACGTCGTCGGCGATGACGACGCTGGTGACCTCGATGCCCTCGGCCTGCGCCATCTCGGCGGCCAGCTCGAAGTTCATCACGTCGCCGGTGTAGTTCTTCACGATGTGAAGCACGCCGGCTCCGCCGTCGACCGCCTTGGTGGCGGCCAGCATCTGGTCGGGGACGGGCGAGGTGAACACGGCGCCCGGGCAGGCCGCGTCGAGCATGCCCATGCCGACGAACCCGCCGTGCATCGGCTCATGCCCGGACCCGCCGCCCGAGATCACGCCGACCTTGCCCTGGCGTGGCGCGTCGACGCGGACCACGACGTTCGGCTCGATGACCTTGATGAGGTCGCCGTGAGCCGCCGCCATCCCGGCCAGCGCCTCGTCGACCACCTGCTCGGGCGCGTTGATCAGCTTCTTCATCGATTCCGTCGCTCCTTTCGCTCAGCCCTCCCGCGACCGATGCGAACGCGGCGGGACGTCCCCGCCGCGTTCGAACCGTCAGGCCCGCCTATTTGGTCAGCAGGAAGTTCGTGAACAGCGCCTGGTACGTCACCGCACCCAGGATGCCGCCGATGATCGGGCCGACCACCGGGATCCAGCTGTACTCCCAGTCGGAGCCGCCCTTGCCGGCGATCGGCAGGATGGCGTGCGCGATGCGCGGCCCGAGGTCACGGGCCGGGTTGATCGCGTACCCCGTCGGGCCGCCGAGCGAGAGGCCGATGGCCCACACCAGGAAGCCGACGAGCAGCGCCGCGAGGCCGGGGGCCAGCTCGTTGGAGACGATCGCGTAGACGCCGAACACGAGCGCGAACGTGCCGATGATCTCGCTGATGAGGTTCGATACCGTGTTCCGGATGGCCGGGCCGGTCGAGAAGACGGCCAGCTTGAGTCCGGGATCCTCCGTCTCCGCCCAGTGCGGGAGGTAATGGAGGTACACGAGCACCGCGCCGATGAAGGCGCCGAGCATCTCGCCCGCGATGTACCACGGCACCAGGCCCCAGTCCGTCGTGCCCGCGACCGCGAAGCCGAGGGTCACCGCCGGATTGAGATGGGCGCCGGTCAGGCTGCCGATGGCGTAGACGCCGAAGGCAACCGCCAGGGCCCATCCGGTGGTGATGACGATCCAGCCGGCGTTCTGCGCCTTCGAGCGTGCGAGCAGCACGCCGCCGACGACGCCATCGCCCAGCAGGATCAGGAGACCCGTGCCGACGGTCTCCGCGATGAAGATTGAGAACCCGTCAGTGAGCATACCCTTGTCCCTTCGATTACTCGAGAGTCCGATAGGGCCGGCCGCGCAGCTCGGGTGGGCACGGCTTGGGGTACGGGCGTGGCGCCGCCCACGGGCGGCCACGCCGGGCGAGCGATCAGCTGCTCATCGGCCCGGCCGAGGATCTGGGCTCCCCAGGGAGCCACGTTCGTCATCTCCTCGCGGGGCACCTCCTCTCCTGTCGTTGTGCGCGCTCAGCTCTCCCCGGCGCAGTGAACGGGGGTCAGAAGCTGGCGCCGGGCTCTTCGCTCGTCCCTTCGGAGGTCCCTTCGGAGGTTCCTTCCGACGTCCCCTCCGACGTGCCCTCCGAGGTTCCTTCCGACGTGTCGTCCTCACGATGCTGGCCGCGCGCGAAGTCGGGTCCCCGCTCGTGGGCGTGCTCGTGCTCCCACTCCTGGCCGCGCGCGAAGTCGCCGCGGTCGGGGTTCTGCACGGTGTCGTGGGTCGCGCTCAGCCCCTCGGCGAAATCGCCGCGGTGCTCTTTCTCGAGGGTCTCGCCCTCTCGCTCCTGGCCCTCCGAGAAGCGTCCGTGCTCCTCGTGCTCGGGAAGGTCCGGCTCGTCTCCGTGATGGTGGGGATGCTCGCTCATGTGATGCCTCTCCCAGCGCTGGAGGTTGACCGTATGTTGCGCCACCCAGACAGGTCCGAGTGGCCCGTTTTTACCGTGCCGCGGCCCGGGACTGCATGAAGCGGAACCCGGCGGCCAGCACGAGGACCACCGCGCTGACGGCCAACCCGACGTACAGCGCGAATGGCATGCCCTCGGCCCACTGCAGGCTGAAGGCCACGAACCCGAGGATGATCGCGACGGCGACGGAGCGGACCCAGAAGCTGCGCGTGAAGCCGCCGCCGGCAGTGGGGCCGCGGCCGCGGATGCGCTCTCGGCGGACCGCGTTGCGCTCGGCGCGGGCACGGGCGGCCGGAGGAAGCGCGGGACCGCGCTCCATGTTGCGCATCATGCGCTGATACTGACGTCGTTCCTCGCGGGACATCGATGATCAGTCTACCGGCGCGCTCAAGCGCGGGGATCGGTCCCGCGCGACGCGGGTCGGCGGCGTCCCGACGGGCCCATGCCACCGTCGCCGGGGTAGTCGACCTTGAGCTGCACCGGGTCGGATCCGAAGAGCGCGTTGAGCAGCCACTCGAAGCCGACGCGCACCTTGCCGCCGATCCCCGGCACGCGGCTCCAGTAGTAGCCCCGCCACATGAACCACGCCAACCAGCCGCGGACCCGGACGCCGAAGACGACCCCGACGCCGGTGTGGTGGCCGATGCTGGCCAGCGTCCCGATCACGTCGTAGCGGAACGGCTCCAGCAGGTCCGGCCGGTTGTCGATGGCGGCCAGGATGTTGCGCGCCAGGCGCTTCGCCTCGCGCACCGCGTTCTGGGCCGTCGGTGCGTGGAAGCCGTCCTCCTCGGCCTTCGGGATCAGCGCGCAGTCGCCGATGGCCCAGACGCCCGGTCGGTTGGTCTGCATCATCGAGTCGACGATGGCGCGTCCCGCCTTGTCGGCCTCGATCCCGGCGTCTCGGACCACCGGCGAGGGCTGCACGCCGCCGGTCCAGATCACGGTGCGGGCCGGGATCACCTCGCCATCCCCGATCACGACGCCGTCCTCGCGCACCTCCTTCATGGCGGTGCCGAGGTGGATCCGGTAGCCGCGCCTCCGGAGCTTGGTGGCGGCGTACTCCCCCATCTCGGCCGGCATCTCCGGCAGGACGCGGTCCTTGAGCTCGACGATGCGGAAGCGCAGCTCGTCCTCCCGGATCTTGGGGTAATAGCGCCTCCGCACCCGGCGGACGAAGTCCTCGACCTCGCCCGCGGTCTCGACACCGCTGAAGCCCGCGCCACCGACCACGAAGCTCAGGTGCGCCTGGCGGTGGTCCGGATCGGTCTCGAGCTCGGCGCGCTCGAGCATCTCGATGATCCGGTTGCGCAGGGCGAACGCATCGGCCAGCGTCTTCATCCCGACGGCGTAGTCGCGGATGCCCTCGATCCCGAAGGTGGCCGTCTCGCCGCCGAGGGCGATGACCAGCGAGTCGTAGTGGAGCCGATGCGCGTCGCCGTCGCCACCCAGGACCGTGACCACCTTCCCGTCCAGGTCGATGCCCTGCACGTCGGCGGTCACCGCCCAGCTGGATGGCGCCCGCAGCTGGGCGCGCAGGGCGGTCACGCAGTGCCGCGCCTCGAGCTGTCCGGAGCAGACCTCGGGCAGCAGCGGCGTGAACAGCGTGAAGTTCTCGCGGTTGACGACCCACACCTCGACGTCGTCGCGCCGCTTCGTCAGCGCCTCGAGGTGGCGCGCCGTCTCGACCCCCGCGAACCCCCCGCCCAGGATGAGGATCCGATGCGGCCAGGGCGGCTCGGATCGGTAGATCGTGCGCATCGGGTCCGATGATCGCACGCGATGTGCCCATCGGTCCGCCACAACGTCGGGCGGCTGAGCGTCAGGGAGGCCGATGCGTACCGCGTTGTTGATCGTCGCCGCCGGCGTCGTCGCCCTCGGCGCCACCCTCGCGCTGGCCCCGTCCGGCCGGGGCGCGTTTCGCGCGTGGCTCGAGGAGGTCCGTGACGGCGACGCGGACCGCGGCTGGGACCTGCTCGGGCTCGAGGCGCAGCGCGCCTACGCCGGCGACGCGGATGCGTACGCGCGCGACGTGGACGGCGCGGACTGGGGTGCACTCGAGCTCGATCCGCCGGCCGACCAGTGGACGGACGACGGCTTCACCCACGTCGTGACGGCGCTCCGGTCATCGCCCGCCACCGTGCCCGAATTCCTGTTCGGGCGCAGGATCGTCCACGCCGTCTGCGACGGAGACGTCCCGACCGGCATCGGCGCCTACGAGGACCGGCGGCCGTTCGGCGGCTGGGGGTTCGGCAGCGGCGGCGTGACGGGCAGCCAGCGCCGATGCCAGGCGGCGTTCAGGACGGCGGCCCCGTAGTCGGGGGTCGTCCGCGCCGGCTCGGTCGTGCGTCGGAATTCGGCGCATTCCGCCGGGCCATGCCCCGCGACTCGCGGAATGCGCGCGTGGCGGCGCAGTAGCTGGGATCCGCCGGGCGACTCGCGCGGTTCCACGCTCGACTCCGGCCGACGATGGGCCCACCGACCACGCCAGTGCCTCGGATTCGGCGCATTCCGCCAGACCATGCCCTGCGACTCGCGGAATGCGCGCGTGGCGTGCACACCGCGATACCACCCCACCGCGACCCCGACCCCCTGATCCCACGGCGGCGAATCGGCGGCTACCATAGGAGGTCCTATGCAGCAGCCGATCCGCGAGATCTTCGACCAGTTCAAGCAGCAGCTCCCGGACATCGATCCGGTCGAGACCCAGGAGTGGCTCGACTCGCTGGACTCGGTGGTCGAGGAGGCCGGCGCGGACCGCGCCCGGTTCATCATCTACAAGCTCCTGAAGCGCGCACGGCAGCTCCAGGTCGGGCTGCCCAGCCTCACGCAGACGCGCTACATCAACACCATCAGCCCCGAGCAGGAGCCGTACTTCCCGGGCGACGAGGGGATGGAGCTGCGCATCCGGCGCATGATCCGCTGGAACGCGCTGGCCATGGTGATCCGCGCCAACTCCAAGTACGAGGGCATCGGGGGACACCTGTCCACGTATGCCAGCGCCGCGAGCCTGTACGAGGTCGGCTTCAACCACTTCTTCCGCGGCTCCGATGACGCGCCCGGCGACCAGATCTTCTTCCAGGGCCACGCGGCGCCCGGCATCTACGCCCGCGCCTTCCTGGAGGGCCGGCTGACCGAGGACAACCTCGACCACTTCCGGCGCGAGGCGCTGACGCCGGACGTCGGCCTCTCGAGCTACCCGCACCCGCGCCTCATGCCGGAGTTCTGGCAGTTCCCGACGGTGAGCATGGGCCTGGGACCGATGGCCGCCATCTACCAGGCGCGTTTCAACCGCTACCTGAACGCCCGCGGCATCGCCGATACCGCCAATGCGCGCGTCTGGGCCTTCCTGGGCGACGGGGAGATGGACGAGCCGGAGGCGCTCGGCGCGCTGCCGGTCGCCGCGCGCGAGGGGCTCGACAACCTCACCTTCGTGGTCAACTGCAACCTGCAGCGCCTCGACGGCCCGGTGCGCGGCAACGGCAAGATCATCCAGGAGCTGGAGGCGCTGTTCCGCGGCGCCGGCTGGCACGTCATCAAGGTCATCTGGTCGCGCGACTGGGACCCGCTCCTGGCCCGCGACGTCGACGGCGTGCTCCTCAACAAGATGGCCGAGACGCTCGACGGTGACTACCAGCGCATGGCGGTCAGCGACGGCGCGACCATCCGCGAGCAGTTCTTCGGCCCGGATCCGCGCCTGCGCAAGCTGGTCGAGGACATCCCCGATGACGACCTCGCCAAGCTGCGCCGCGGCGGCCACGACTACCGGAAGCTGTACGCCGCGTACGCCGCGGCGGTCGCCCACACGGGCGCGCCGACGGTGATCCTGGCCAAGACGGTGAAGGGCTGGACGCTGGGCCCGGGCATCGAGGGCCGCAACATCACTCACCAGGCCAAGAAGCTCACCGCCGATGAGCTGAAGGTCTTCCGGGATCGGCTGGAGCTGCCCATCCCCGACGACCGGCTCAAGGAGGCGCCGTACTACCATCCCGGCCCCGACTCGCCGGAGATCCAGTACATGCTGGAGCGCCGACGCCAGCTCGGCGGATCGGTCCCCCGGCGAATCGTGGTGCCGAAGGCGCTGCCCTCACCCAAGGACGCAGCCTTCAGCGAGTTCTTCGCCGGCTCGGAGCGTGCCGCCAGCACCACCATGGCCTTCAGCCGCCTGATCCGGAACCTGGTGCGTGACGACCAGATGGGCCGTCGCGTGGTGCCGATCATCCCCGACGAGGCGCGCACCTTCGGCATGGACCCGCTGTTCCGAGAGGTCGGGATCTACAACCCGCTCGGCCAGCGCTACACGCCGGTCGACAAGGAGCTGCTCCTCAGCTACGTCGAGTCGGAGACCGGCCAGCTGCTCGAGGAGGGGATCACCGAGGCCGGCGCCATGAGCAGCTTCCAGGCGGCCGCGACCTCCTACGCCACCTGGCGGGAGCCGATGGTTCCCTTCTACACGTTCTACTCGATGTTCGGCATGCAGCGCACCGGCGACCAGGTGTGGGCGCTGGGCGACGCCCGCGGGCGCGGCTTCATGATGGCCGCCACGGCGGGACGCACCACGTTGACCGGCGAGGGGCTGCAGCACGACGACGGGCAGTCGCACGTGCTGGCCAGCGCCGTCCCGAACATCCGCGCCTACGACCCGGCCTTCGCCTACGAGCTGGCGATCATCGTCCGCGACGGGATCCAGCGCATGTACGGCGAGGCCCCCGAGGACGTCTTCTACTACATCACCCTGTACAACGAGAACTGGGCGCAGCCGGCCAAGGCCGATGGCGTGGAGGACGGCGTGATCCGCGGCCTGTATCGGTTCCGCGAGGCGACCGGTGGGTCACGCAAGGCCCAGATCCTGGCCTCCGGACCGATCATGCAGCAGGCGCTGCGCGCCCAGCAGATCCTGGCCGAGAAGTACGACGTGGCCGCCGACGTCTGGAGCGCCACGAGCTTCCAGCTGCTGCGCAACGAGGCGCTCGACGCCGAGCGCTGGAACCGCCTCCATCCCGATGCGGAGCCGCGCGTCCCCTACGTCCGGCAGTGCCTGGCGCCGACCGAAGGGCCGGTGATCGCCGCCACGGACTACATGAAGGCGCTGCCCGACATGGTCGCGCCGTGGATCGATCGGGCCTACAACGTCCTCGGCACGGACGGCTTCGGCCGGTCCGATACGCGCGACGCGCTCCGGGAGTTCTTCGAGGTCAATGCCGAGCACATCGTGTATGCGACGCTCCACGGCCTCTGCCGCGAGGGGCGGGCGACACCGGAGGAGCTGCGCCGCGCGATCGACGAGCTGGGGATCGACGCCGACCGCGCCAACCCGCTCTACTCCTGACGCCGCCTGACCGGGCGCCTCAGGCCCCGGTCAGCAGCTTCGTTCCACACGCCGCGCAGTAGCTGTCCCGCTCGTCGATGACGATGCGGCACGTGCGACACCGCGCCGGCGAGAGGGCCGCGAGCAGCGCGCGCAGCCCCATCCCGGCCGCACGCACGTAGCGCCCGACCGCGGGCATCGGCGGCGGCGGGGCCGGCGTCGTCGACGGGACGGGTCCGGCGATGGGTGCCGGCGCGCCCTCACGTCGCCCCGCCGAAGGGGGCGCCTGGGTGACCGCGGCCGCGAACCGGGCGCGGGTGGCGTGGAAGCGGGCGCGTTCGCGGTCGTAGGCCGCGCGCGTCCCCGGATCGGTCATGGCCCGGCGCACGGCGTTGACGACCTGCATCTCCTGATTCGCGCGCGCGGAGGTATTGCGATCGGGATGGAAGGTGCGCGCCAGGCGGCGGCAGGCGGCGAGGATCTCGTCCGACGAAGCGCTGGAGGAGACGCCGAGGAGCCGGTAGACGTCGCGCTCGGGGGTGTACGGCAGCAGGGGCTGGTGCATCGGTCCGCGGGCATCCTACCGCGTTCATGGCGGCCTCGCAGAAGGCTCGCGAGCCGGCGCGTGCAGGTGTGCTGTACGGAGCCCGGTTGCGAGATTCGAAAGCGGACTAACGATTTTCGCAAAAGGGGTTGACAGATCCGTATGCCGGGCCTAAGGTAGCGCCATCGGCTGCACAAAAGCGATGCCGGTCTCACATTCTGGTAGGAGCCAGTCACAATGTTCGACTACCGCATCTTCTATCCGCAGGTCGGCATCGACGAGCAGAGCCGGGTTCGACGACCGCTGCACGGCCACCGGGCCGAGCGCGTCTACCAGCTCAGCTCCGAGCGCCGGTCCGACCGCACCATCGCCGGGCGGCGCTGAGATGGCCCACGACGTCATCGCCACCTGCCCGGTCTGCGCGGGTGAGCTCACCATCACCCGCCTGCACTGCCGCAGCTGCGGCACCGCGCTGGAGGGCGAGTTCGGGGTCGGGCGCTTCGGTCGCCTCGACCGTGACCAGATGGCCCTGCTCGAGAGCTTCCTGCGGTCCCGGGGCAATCTGAAGGAGATGGAGCGCGAGCTCGGCATCAGCTACCCGACCGTCCGCGGACGGGTGGATGCCCTGGTGCGCGCGCTCGGCTTCGGCGAGCAGGCGCCGGAGATGGACCTGGAGGCCGATGACTTCGGCAGCGACTTCGCGACTGAGCCTGCGGCACCTGCCGACCCGGAGGCCGTCGCCGCGGAGCGACGGAGCATCCTGGAGCGCCTGGCTCGCAAGGAGATCGGGGCGGATGAGGCCGCCGCAGCGCTGCGCGCGCTGGGCGGAACGAGCTGACATGCCCGCCTTCGTCCGCACCCAGGAAATCGCCCACGAGGTCGGGACGGCCGGCCAGTTCAGCCTGCGGGTGACGAGCCCCGACGTCGAGATTCGCGCCGTGGAGGGCACCGTCGCGCGCGTGCGCATCGAGTACGACGTGCGGGCCGCGTCCGAGGAGGAGGCCGACGAGGTCCTGGAGCGCGCGGCATTCCGCGTGCGCACCGGCGAGGGCCTGCTCGAGGTCAGTGAGCCGAAGGCCAACGAGAGCGGCCTCACGTCCATCGCGCGCGCCCTCGGATTCGGCGGCGCCCGCGTCGAGGGCCGCGTCGAGGCGGAGATTCCGGCCGGGACGCAGCTCAGCTACACCGGCGTCAGCGCGGATCTGACCGTCATCGGCGTGACCGGTGCCCAGGATTACCGCACCGTGTCGGGCGACCTCGTCCTGACCGACGTGGCGGGCCGCATCCGGATCAGCGGCGTCTCGAGCGACGTGAGCCTGCGCGCCACGGATCCGATCTGGCTCCAGGCGAACACGGTCAGCGGCGATCTGAGCGCCATCGCGCCACGCATCGAGGAGTGTCGTGTCATCACGGTGAGTGGCGACGCCGAGATCGACGGCGCCCTGGGTGACGGCTCGCATCATCGCGTCGAGACGGTCAGCGGCGATCTGAGCCTGGGGTTGCACGGCGGACTCGACCTGGAGGTGCGCGGGCTCTCGACCGACGTCTCGATCGGCATGGACCATCGCTCCGAGGGATCACGCGACCGCCGTCGCTATCACATCGGGGACGGCCGCGCGCAGCTGATGTTCAGCTCGATGTCCGGCGACGTGACGGTGCGTCCGTCCCGCCGCATGGCCCCCGACCTGCCGGAGCCACCGCAGCCGCCGAGTCCCCCGGCACCGCCGGCGCCGCCCTCCATCAGCGACGAGGAGCAGCTGCGCGTCCTGCGCGCGCTGGAGCGCGGCGAGATCGACGTGGACGAGGCCACGCGCCGGCTGGCGGGCGGCGGAGGACCGACCGATGCCTGAGGAGCTCGAGACGGTCCTGCGCCTCGTCGCCGAAGGGAAGCTCAGCCCCGACGAGGCGTCCCCCATCATCGAGGCCCTGACGCGCGCCGAGCGCCGTGACGCCGAGGACGAGGAGGGATCGGAGGCGGGCACCGGCGTGCCGTGGCGCGGCGTCGAGCGCGTCGTGCGCCACGCCACGCGCCACGCACGGCGCGCCGACTGGCACATCGAGCGTGCCTTCGCGCGGGCCGAGCGGGGGCTGCGCGAGGCGGAGATGCGGGTCGGCGAGATCGGCGACCGGCTGTCCACCGGACACCACCTGCGGGTGCGGGTCACCGAGCGCGGCCGCCAGGTGGTGAACCTCCGCGTGCCCATCGGCTTCGTCGAGTCGGCGCTCCAGTTCGTCCCCGGCCTCGGTGGCGACCAGGCACAGCGCATCCGCGACGCGGTTCGCTCGGGCGCCATCGGACCCATCCTGGACGTCGAGGACCCCGATGGCCTCGGCGGCGTGTTCATCAGCGTCGAATGAGCGGGCTGCAGGGGAGGCCGGTCTGATGACCCTCGCCATCGAGGCCGTTGGCCTCACCAAGGACTTCGAGAAGGGACGCCGCACCATCTGGCAGCGCCTGCGCCGCGAGCCTGACCGGCGTGAGACGTTCCGCGCCGTGGACGGCATCGACCTGCGGGTCCAGGAGGGCGAGATCTTCGGCGTCCTCGGACCCAACGGAGCCGGCAAGACGACCACCATGCGCATGCTCGCCACGCTCCTGGAGCCGACGGCGGGCCATGGCACGGTGCTGGGCCACGACCTCGTCAAGGACGCGCGGGCCATCCGGCGCCGGCTGGGGGCGGTGCTCTCCGGCGAGCGCAGCCTCTACTGGAAGCTGACCGCGCGGGAGAACCTGGAGTACTTCGCGGCGCTGTACCACGTGCCGGCGGCCGAGACGAAGGAGCGCATCGCCGGCGTACTGGAGACCGTCAAGCTGACCGATCGCGCCGACGACTACGTCGAGCGATTCAGCACGGGCATGCGCCAACGGCTGGTGCTGGCCCGCGCGCTGCTGCCCAACCCGTCGCTGCTGCTCCTGGACGAGCCGACGGTCGGCCTCGACCCGCAGGCGGCCCGCGACCTGCGCGAGCGCGTGCTCGAGCTGCGCGCCGAGGGCCGAACCGTCCTCCTCACCACCCACTACATGGAGGAGGCCGACCAGCTCTGCGACCGGATCGCCATCGTCGACCATGGGCGGATCGTGGCGCTCGACACGCCCCAGGGCCTGAAGCGCGACCTCAAGGCGACCGAGGTCGTGCACCTGGAGCTGTCGTCGCCCGACCACGGCGAGGAGCCGGCCTTCATCGGCCGCCTGAACGGCGCAGGGACCGTGACGCACCGCGAGCGCGTCGACGGGTCGCTGCGCCTGACCATCCACTGCACCTCGGCCCGTGACCTGGTGCCGCTGGTCATCGACGCGGCCCGTGCCGAGCAGGTGCAGGTGCAGAACATCCAGGTTCTCCCCGTCTCGCTGGAGGACGTGTTCATCTCGCTGACCGGGAGGGCGCTGCGCGAATGAGCTGGACCGATGCGCGCGCCGACGCGCGCGCCTTCTGGGCGGCCACCCGCAAGGAGTGGCGCACGCTGCGCCGATACCCCGGCAGCTTCCTGGGCTTCATCTTCTGGCCGATCGCCCTGCCGCTGGCCTTCGTCTTCCAGGCGCAGGCCTTCTCCGGCGGCCGGTCCGACACGATGGCGGCCTTCGCCGCTCGCACCGGCACGCACGAGGTCGCCGGCTTCCTCTTCGTCGGCTGGGCCACCTACATGTGGCTGAGCCTCATCCTGTGGGGCCCGGGCACCAGCCTGCGCACGGAACAGGTCCGCGGGTCGCTGGAGGCGATCTTCCTCACGCCCGTCTCGCGGCTGGTGGTCCTCTTCGGGCCAGCCGTGAGCCAGGTCGTGTGGGCCGTCTGGATCTTCGTGGTGGTCGGGGTGGCGCTGTGGCTGGGCTTCGGCGTCGTCATCGGTCCGGCGGAGGCCATCCGCGCGCTGACCGTGATCCTGGTCGGCGTGCCGGCGCTGTACGCCATCGGCGCCCTGTTCGCCGCCGTCGTGCTGCGCTTCGGGGAGGTCTCGGCCCTGGTGCAGGGGGTCCGGGGCATCTTCACCGCCCTGTGCGGCATGAGCTTCCCGATCGTCGTCCTTCCCGAGTGGGCGCGAACGGTGGCCCTGACCCTGCCGCCGACCTACCTCATCGGCGACCTGCGGCAGGTGCTTCTGACCGGGGCGGAGATCGGCCAGGTCATCGGCGACCTGGCCATCCTGGCGGGCATGGGTCTGGTGCTGGCCCTCCTGGCGGTGTTCGCCTTCCGGCGAACGGAGCAGTACGCCCGCCGCGGCGGGCGGCTGGCACAGTACTGATGGACGAGCTGCGCACCGAGGCGCGCGCCGCGCTGGCGATCGCGCGCAAGGAGCTGCGGGTGGCGCTGCGCTACCGGCTCAACGCGATCAATCAGGTGCTCCAGCCGCTGTACCAGATCCTGATCCCCGGGCTGCTGCTCGGTGCCACCTTCGCCATCGGCGGGCGGAACCCCGGCCTGGCCGAGACGGCTGGCACGACCGATGTCGTCGGTTACCTCTTCCTGGGCATGCTGGCGCTGAACCTCACCGCGGCCGGATTCTGGGGCGTCGCCTACTCGATCAAGATGGAGCTCGACGCCGGGACGCTGGAGCCCGCCTGGCTGACGCCGACGCGGCGCGAGACCTTCGTGGTGGGAATGACGCTCGCCGGCCTGGCGATGGCCGTGGTCAGCACCGCCATCCTGGTCCTCATCGGTATCTGGCTCTTCGGCGCCGAGCTCGGGCCGCGCCTGGTGGCGGCGGTGCCGATCCTGGCGATCACCTCGTTCGGGATCCTCGGCATCGGCTACCTCATCGGCTCGGTGGTGCTGCGGATGCGCGAGTCGAACTTCTTCGTGGATGCGTTCGACTTCATCTTCATCGCCATCTCGGGCGCGACGTTCCCGATCGTGGTGCTGCCGGGCGCCGTGCAGGTCGTCTCCTACGCGCTGCCCACCACCCACGCGCTCGACCTGATGCGGGTCGCGGCGCTGGGCACTCCCCCGCTCCTGCCGCTCCCCCTCGAGTGGGCGCTGCTGGCGGTGACCAGCCTGGCGCTGCTGGTGGTCGGCCGCTGGGCATGGCTGGCGACGGAACGGCGCCTGCGGATCCGGGGCACGCTCGGGCAGTACTGAGGGCCGCGCCCCGGCACCGGCACGCCGGTTGCGGTAGCCGCACGACGATGCGACCCGCCCCGTCATCCCGGCGCGTGGTGTACCGTTCGGCGCCGTGACCAACCAACGTCGAGACCCCGAGGAACGGCGGGTCGACCCGCTCCTCGAGGTCCGAGAGCGCCGCCGCGGCAAGCGGATGGGCGACGCCTACGTGAAGATCGTCCGCCCCTTCGAGGCGGAGTTCCAGCGTGGCGACGAGGGCGAGCTGATCGCCACGGAGCGCACCCTGCTGCGACGATCGGGCTGGAAGGCGGCGCTGCGCGGGTTCCGGACCTGGCTCATCGGCCGTCCGATCCACCGCCAGCGCGAGGAGCACGAGCGCCTCACCAAGGTCAAGGCGCTCGCCATCTTCTCGAGCGACAACATCAGCTCGTCGGCCTACGGCCCCGAGGAGATCATGCGGGTGCTGGCCGGTGCCAGTGCCGGCGCGATCCTGCTGACCCTGCCGCTGGCGGCCCTGATCATCCTGATGCTGGCCATCGTCACGCTGTCGTACCGGCAGACGATCAGGGCCTACCCCCACGGCGCGTCGAGCTACATCGTGGCCAGCGACAACCTGGGGCCGTTCATGGGCGTGCTGGCGGCGGCGGCGCTGCTCATCGGCTACGTGGTCACGGTCGCGGTCTCGGTGTCGGCCGGCGTGTTGGCCATGACCTCCATCCTCCCCGCGCTCTACCCCGAGCGCGTGCTGATCGGCGTCGTGGCCGTCGGGATCCTGATGCTCGGCAACCTGCGTGGCATCCGCGAGTCGGGAACCATCTTCATGGTGCCCACCTACGCGTACATCTTCGTGATGCTCGGCATCATCGGCTACGGCGTGGTGCGCACGGTGCTCGGCACGGTCCCGCCCTTCGAGGCGCCGGCGGCCTGGGAGGCGGTGCAGGAGAGCGGCCAGGTGCTGGGCCTCTTTCTCATCCTGCGCGCGTTCAGCCAGGGCGCGGTGGCGCTGACCGGCGTCGAGGCCATCTCCGACGGGGTGCCGGCCTTCCAGGC
>DASSOH010000095.1:0-13234 GCA_035700865.1 Candidatus Limnocylindria bacterium
CGTGCCCGCCGGCACGCCGCCCGCGGGCGAGCCGACCGTCTACGTTCCGCCCCGCGTCGCCCGACCGGC
Source organism: Candidatus Limnocylindria bacterium (assembly GCA_035700865.1). Taxonomy (GTDB): domain Bacteria; phylum Chloroflexota; class Limnocylindria; order QHBO01; family QHBO01; genus JACDBZ01. The sequence goes on from DASSOH010000095.1 coordinate 70, forward strand.
CGACCGTGTCCCGGTCGCGCCCCCGCCGCGCCGCGTCGACGTCTACCAGCGGCCGCGCGACGAGGGGACGCCCTGGTGGATGTGGCTGCTCGCCGTGCTCGCCGTCTTCCTGCTCGGCGCCATCGGCTTCCTGGCCGTCCAGCTGCTGGGCAGCGGGACCCCGGCCGCCACGCCGAGCCCCAGCGCGGCGACGGTCACCGTCCCGAGCTGCGACGATGTCGCGCTGGCCACCCTGCGCCAGCAGGCGGACGAGCTGGGCGTGACGGTCCGGACCGAGTCCGAGCCGTCCGAGGACGTGGACGAGGGGCGCGTCATCCGCTGCGATCCCGGGAGCGGTCAGCCGGTCGCCGAGGGCGGCACGATCACCGCCTACGTCTCGAGCGGCGCGGAGACGGTCGCCGTGCCGCGGCTGCGTGGCCAGACCTTCGAGCAGGCCCAGCAGACGCTGCGCGACAACGACCTCCAGCTCGGCGCGGTCGACCAGGAGGCGAGCCAGGACATCCCGGAGGGATCGGTCATCCGCAGCAACCCGCCCGAGGGGCAGGACGTGGAGCCCGGCCGCCAGATCGACCTGGTCATCAGCACCGGGCCAACGCCGTCGCCGACGCCGTCACCCACCCCGAGCCCGACGCCGACACCGGTTCTCACGCTGCCGCCGACCCCGACGCCGGAGCCGGTTCCGACCGACACCCCGACGCCCGCGCCCTAGCCCGACGGGCTAGGATGGACGCGAAGCCTGACACCCATGCCCAGGAGGCTCATCCCACGATCATGACCAGCGTCGCCCCGCCCTCGGTCGACGAATCGAGCTTCGAGTCCGAGGTTCTCAACGCGGACAAGCCCGTGCTCGTCGACTTCTGGGCGCCCTGGTGCGGCCCCTGCCGTCTCGTCTCGCCCGTCGTCGAGAGCTTCGGCGCGAAGCACGGTGACAGGATGGCCGTCGCCAAGGTCAACACCGACGAGAACCAGCAGCTGGCGATGCGCTACAGCATCTTCAGCATCCCGACCCTCATCGTCTTCCACAAGGGGCGCGAGGCCGCCCGCCTGGTGGGCTACATGCCCGAAGAGGTGATGGAGGAACGGCTCAGCCGCTTCCTGGCCTGAGCCTCCCGCCCCGGACCGATGCGGCCGGCGCCGACGCGCCGGCCGTTCGCCGTCTCCCCGAGTCGCTACACTCGCGCGACAAGGAGGGATCCCCGAGCCGCGCATGATCATCAAGACCGAGCGTCGGAGTGGCGCCGACCGTCGACAGACGAACGATCCATTCGCCCCGGATCGTCGCGGCGCCGATCGCCGGACGATGTGCTGGGAGGTCGAGAACTGCGACCTCACCATCCGCTACCGCTGCCCCGCCTTCATCCTGCGCCGCCCGTGCTGGGAGCTGTGGGCCGTGGAGGGCATCGGTCCGGCGCGGGCCTGCTGCTACAACGACAAGGAGTGCGAGCCGGGCCGCTGCGTCATCGCCGAGAAGCGGTTCGCCGGCACCGAGCAGCCGCTGACCGTCCACGTCGGCCGGCGCGGCATGCCGCTCGGCTACTCGAAGCCGCGACGCCACCACTGCCCGCACTTCTACCTGACCCAGGGCGCGAAGGGGCGCGTGCCGATCCAGGCGCCGCAGCTGATGCGCACCCTGCTGAAGCAGGAGGGCATCGTGGCCCGCTGCGAGCTGCGCGGCGGCGTCCACCTGGACCAGGGCTACGTCAACGACCTGTGCCTGACCGGCCAGTTCGCCGACTGCGTCTTCTACGAGGACGGCGCGGACTGACGGCTTGACCGATCCGCATCGGCTCACCTACTCGGGGGCGGTGGCCGCGCTCACCGAGCGTGGCCGCTTCGGCGTCAGCATGGGCCTCGAGCGCGTCGAGCGACTCATGGCCGAGGCGGGCAACCCGGAGCGCTCCCTGCGCGGCGCGCTGGTGGCCGGCACGAACGGCAAGGGCTCGGTGGTGGCCATGCTGCGTTCCGTGCTGAGCGCCGCCGGCCTGCGGGTCGGCACCATGCCGAAGCCGCACCTGGTCAGCTACCGCGAGCGGATCGCGGTGAACGGGGAGCCGATTCCGGCCCAGGACTTCGCGGATGCCGTGGCCCGGGTCCTGCCGGCCATCGACCGGGTGGCTGCACAGGTCGGCCCGCCGACCGAGTTCGAGGCCCTGACCGCGGCGGCCATCACCGAGCTCGCGCGACGCGAGGTGGACCTGGCCGTCGTCGAGGTCGGGCTGGGCGGCCGGCTGGACGCGACGAACGTGCTGGACCTCGGCGTGGCGGTCATCACCAACGTCCAGCACGACCACGAGAAGATCCTGGGGCCGACGCTCGCCCACATCGGGCGCGAGAAGGCGGCGATCATCAAGCGCGGCAACGTGGCCGTCACCGGGGCCAGCGGCCGCGGCCTGCGCCCCATCGTCGAGCGCGCGGCGGCCGTCGACGCGCGCCTGCTGCGCGCCGGGCCCCGCCAGGGGTACCGCGCGACGTTGCGACACAGCGGCTGGGACGGCATCACCGTCGACCTCGCGTCCCCGCGCCGGACGCTGCCGGGCGTCACGATCGGGCTGCTCGGTGCGCACCAGGCGGCGAACGCGGCCGTGGCCCTGGCGGTCCTCGACGCGCTGCGCATGCGGTGGGACGTCGAGGTCGACGAGCCGGCCCTGCGCCGGGGCCTGGCCGACGCGCGCTGGGCGGGGCGGCTCGAGCTGCTCGACGGCTCTCGCGTCGGGCTGCGCCGGGTGCTGCTGGACGGCGCCCACAATCCGGCGGGCGGCGCTGCGCTGGCCCGAGCGCTGGCCGACCTGGGGCTGCGCCGCCCGACCGTCGTCTTCGGCGCCATGCGCGGCAAGAACGTGCGCGGCGTGCTGGCGGCCCTGGCACCGCTGGAGCCCCGGTTCGTCTTCACCCGCGTGGCGGATGCCGGGGCTCACGAGCCGGCGGAGCTGGCGGCCGCCTGGCGATCGCTCGGCGGAGGAAACGCGCGCACCGCGGCGACGCCCGCGGACGCCCTGGGCATGGCGGAGGGCGACCCCGTCGTGGTGGCGGGATCGCTGTACCTGGTCGGCGAGGTTCGCGGCATGATCACCGGCACCGGGGAGGACGCATGATGGGGCGACCCGAGCTGCGCTGGGGCGAGCGGACCTACGTGATGGGCATCCTCAACGTGACCGCGGACTCGTTCTCCGGCGACGGGCTGGCGGTGGCCGGCCGAAGCCCGGCGGACGTCGTGAAGGCGTCGGTGGCCCAGGCGCGCGCGTTCGTGGAGGCGGGCGCGGACATCCTGGACGTCGGCGCCGAGTCGAGCCGGCCGCGGAGCGCGTACGGCGACCACCCCGACGTGGATGCCGATACCGAGGCAGCGCAGGCCGTCCCGGTCGTGGCCGCGCTCGTCGCGGAGCTGGGCGACCGCGCGCTGGTCAGCATCGATACCAGCAAGGGCAGCGTGGCGCGCGCCGCGGTCGTTGCCGGCGCGAGCATCGTGAACGACGTGTGGGGCGCGCGCCGTGACCCGGGCACCGCCGAGGCCGCGGCCGAGGGGCACGCGCACCTGGTGGTGATGCACAACCAGGAGGGCGCCGACTACCCCGACGGGGTGTACGACACCGTCGTGCGCTGGCTGCGGGAAGCGGTCGCCGCGGCGGAGGCGCGGGGCGTGCCGCGCCATCGGATCGTGGTCGACCCCGGCATCGGCTTCGGCAAGGGCACGGCGCAGAACCTGGAGCTGCTGCATCGGCTCGCGGAGCTCAAGCGCGACGTGGGCGGCCTGCCGCTGCTGGTCGGCACCAGCCGCAAGCGCTTCCTCGGCGAGCTGCTGGGTGGCGCCGCGCCCGACGACCGGCTGGAGGGCACCGCGGCCACGGTGGCCCTCGCCGTCGCCGCCGGAGCCGACGTCGTCCGCGTCCACGACGTCGCGCCGATCGTCCGAACCGTGCGCGTCGCCGACGCGGTGGTGCGCCGATGAGCGCCGACCGCCTCGCGCTCGTCGGCATGCGATTCTCCGGCCGCCACGGCGTCCTGCCCCACGAGCACGACGAACCGCAGCCCTTCGAGGTCGACGTCGTGCTGCACGGCGACCTGTCCCGGCCGGCCGCCAGCGACGACCTGCGCGACACCGCCGACTACGGCGCGATCTTCGACCTGGTACGCGGAATCGTGGAGGGCCCGCACCACGACCTCATCGAGTCGCTGGCCGGCGCGATCGCGGACCGCGTGCTGGAGACGACCGGGGCCCCGGCGGTGGCGAGCGTCGAGGTGCGCGTGCGAAAGCCGAAGGCCCCGCTGGGCGGGGCCTTCGAGACCGTGGAGGTGGCGCTGCTCCGACATCGGGAGCAGCGCTCCGGGGATTCGGCCTAGCCGGCGTTGGCGGGCAGCTGCCCCAGGGTGACCTGGACCTCCTGCGTCGAGTTGCCGCGCAGGACGCGCAGGGTGACCGTGTCGCCCGGCTCGTGCGGCAGGATCAGGGTGGAGAGGTCGCGATCGGCCGTGATCTGCTCTCCATCCACCGCCACGATCACGTCTCCGGTCTTGAGCCCGGCCTTCGCGGCGGGACTGTCCGGGAAGATCGGGTCCTGGCCGTTCTGCGTCTGAAGCAGCGCGCCGTACTCGGCCGGCAGGTTCTGCTCCTGCGCCAGGGTCGGCGTGATCGGGACGTAGTAGACGCCGATCCAGGGCCGCGCCAGCTCCTTGCCGTCGAGGGCCTGCTGCATGATCGGCTTGGCGACGTCGATCGGGATGGCGAAGCCAAGGCCCTGCGCGCTGGTGCTGACGGCGGTGTTGATGCCGATGACCTGGCCGGCGCTGTTGACCAGCGGTCCGCCCGAGTTGCCGGGGTTGATGGCCGCATCGGTCTGGATCAGGTTGCGGAGGGTCTCGGCGCTCGTCTGCGCGGCGTCGGAGGCCTGGATCTGCCGGCCCAGCCCGGAGACGATGCCCGTGGTCACGGTGTTCTCGTAGCCGAGGGGGTTGCCGATGGCGATGGCCAGCTGCCCGGGCTCGAGGCCCTCGCTGGTGCCGATCGGCGCCGTCGGCAGGCCGGTGCCGTCGATCTTGACGATCGCCAGGTCGGTGTAGGTGTCGATGCCGTAGGTCGTGCCGTCGAAGACGCGGCCGTCGTTGAGCTCGACGCTGAGCGACTGCGCGTCCTCCACCACGTGCCGGTTGGTCAGGATCCAGCCGTTCGCGTCGTAGATGACACCGGAGCCGGTGCCGCTCGCGCCGCCGAAGACGCCGCCCGCCTGGGTGCGGATGGTGACGACGGCCGGGGCGACCTTGTTGACGGCGGTGATGACGGCGCTGGACTCGTCGATGCGCACATCGCTGACCTTGTCGGTGCTGTCGCCCTGGTTCGACGCCACCGGGGCGGCGGACGACGAGGGCTCGCGCAGGAGGTTCGTGACGCCGACCGCCGAGAGGCCGCCGGAGAGGATGCCGGCCACGATGGCGATGGCGATGATCGGCACGGCGCCGAGGCCACGTCGCGTGGTCGGCGCGGCCGGGGGCAGCGTCGCGGGTCGGCTGGACCAGGCGGGAGCGCCGTCCCAGGTCGGCCGAGCTGGCTCGTTGTGATTGGGGGGACCGTAACGCTGCACCTCGACCGGCTGGGTCGGGTCGCTGCCACGGAATCGGTTCGGATCGTCGGTCATCGCTTGGTGCCTGTGCTTCGAGGATGCGTCGCCGGGCGGGCACCGATCACGCTACGGAGCCCGGGTTGCGTGCAGGCCGATGGTCGCGTGAAGTTTCGTTGACCTTCTCGTCAGCCTCGCTGGCGGCGGGCTCCGGCGTTCGGGGCAGGGTAATGCGGAACGCGGTTCCCTGCCCGACGACGCTCGCCACGTCCACCTCGCCGCCGTGCATCTCGACGATCGAGCGCACGATCGCCAGCCCGAGGCCGCTGCCGGACGCGCGCGCATCGCCGGTATTGGTGCCGCGATAGAAGCGCTCGAAGATGTGCGGCAGCTCATCCCCCGGGATGCCGGGTCCGGTGTCGCGGACCTCGATGCTGGCGCCCTCGGGCGCATCGGCCAGCTCGGCCTTCACGGTGCCTCCGCGCGGCGTGAACTTGAGGCCGTTGCCGATCAGGTTGGTCAGCAGCTGCACGATCCGCTCGCGGTCGAACCGGAGCTCGACCGCATGCCCCGGCACCACGCTCTCGAGGGCGACGCCACGGTGGTCGGCCACCTCCGACATCGCCTGCACCACGGCCTGGATCGGATCGCGCAGGTCTCCGGTCCGCATGTCGAGCGGGAAGATGCCCGCGTCGATCCGCGACAGGTCGAGCAGGTTGGTGCTGAGCCACTCCAGGCGCCGGATCTGCTCGGTCGAACGCTCCAGGAACTCGTGGCGCGTCGGCTCGTCGGTGTCGCCGTCGAGCTGGAGCTCGGTGTACATGCGCAGCGCGGCGATCGGCGTGCGCAGCTCGTGGCTGACGTCCGCGACGAACTCGCGCAGCCGATCCCGGTCCGCCTCCAGCATGCGCAGCGTCCCCGCCAGGCGGTCGGCCATGACGTTGAACTGGGCCGCCAGCTCGTCCACCTCGAGTACCCCGGAGGCCGTGGCGCGCTCGTCGATGTTGCCCTGCGCGACGTGACCGGCGACGCGGCGGAGCCGGTAGATGGGCGCCGTCACGCGGCGAGCGACCAGCACCCCGAGGAGGAGCGACACGATCAGCGCCACGACCCCGGCGCCCACGATGACGGATCGGATCTGGTCCAGCGTGGCCTCGCGGCTGGTCCACGGATCGGAGATGACGATGCGGTACTGGATCGTCTCGCCCACGTTGTTGATGCGCAGCGGGATCAGGCCGGAGTCGAACGGTCCGACCTCCGAGTCGCGGCGCAGTCCCTCCGCCTCGAGCGAGGAGGTGTCCTGCGGCGTGGCCTCCGCCTGCAGCCCGATCGGCGGGGGCTCGTAGATGGCCACCGTGGCCGGGATGAGGGGCCCGGCCGCCAGCTCCACGACGTTGTCGAAGACCCAGTTCCGTCGCAGCTCCGGGACGAGGGTCGAGTTGGGGTTCCGCTCGCGCTGGGTGTCCGCGATCTCCTGCGTCACGAGGGCCACCGAGAGGGCGGCGGACTCGATCCGCTCGCGCGCCTGCTGGCGGAAGTAGTCGGGCAGGATCTGGTTGATCGCCAGGGCCGAGACGATGAGGCCGACCAGGGCCACCGCCCAGAGGGCGAAGACCAGGCGGACGTTGAGCTGCTGGAGCAGGCGCTGGAGGCGCCCGCGCAGATCCATGCTCGGCAGCCGATGCTGCGCCGGGACGTCAGTCCTCGGCGAAGGCATACCCGACGCCCCTCACCGTGCGGATGTAGCGGGGCTGCGACGGATCCGGCTCGATCTTGTCGCGGATGTGGCTGATGTGGACGTTGATCGTCCGCTCGTCCTGCTCGAGGGCGTCGTCGTAGTCGCGGACCAGCTCGAGCAGCTGGGCGCGGGTGTAGACCCGGCCGGGCCTGGCGGCCAGGTGGCGCAGCAGGTCGAACTCGGTGGTGGTCAGGCCGATGCGCTCGCCGTCGCGCGTCACCCGACGCCGCTCCAGGTCGATGACGAGGTCGAACCGCCGCAGGGTTCGGCCGGTCTGCGTGTCCGCCAGCTCGCCGTACGCGCGGCGCAGCAGGGCCTTGATGCGGCTCACCAGCTCCCGGATGCTGAACGGCTTGACCAGGTAGTCGTCGGCGCCCATCTCCAGGCCCACCACCCGATCGACCTCGTCCGAGCGGGCGGTCAGGAACAGGACCGGCGCGCGGGTCTCGCGGCGCAGCTGCCGCAGCACCTCGAAGCCGTCCATGCCGGGCAGGCGGACGTCCAGCACCACCAGGTCGGGTGCGACGTCGGAGAACTGCGCCACCGCGTCCTCGCCGGTTGGCTGGACGCTCACGGCGTAGCCCTCCCGCTCCAATGCCACCTGCACGCCTCGGGCGACCGCAGGCTCGTCCTCGACGATCATGATCGTGCCGGCCATCGGTCAAGTATAGGAACGTCGGCTTTCCGGCCCGTTGCGGGCCGCTGAAGAAGCGTTAACCGGCCGATGCCGCGGACGGAGGTTTCGTCGAGCCGCATGCGTCACGCGTGGCCCAGCGCTCGCGACGTGGACGGATGGGGAACCGCTGGGCACCTACGGCCGCGTGCCGATCGCCTCGAGCGCGGCGTCCAGGCCGGGATCGCGTCCCGCGAAGTAGTCGTCGGCCGTCACCGGCAGCTGAACGTCCGGATCGATGGTCAGCCGCACCTCGTCGGGGTCGGCGAACTCCCACCAGCGGGTGCTGATGGCAACGATCATCGGCACGGGGAGGGAGTCCAGCCGGATCCAGCGCACGTCGTCCCAGAAGTTGAGGCCGCCACCCATCGGCTCACCGATGAACACGGCGTCCGTGGCGGCCTCGATGCTGGTCGCGAGGTTCGAGGCCGCGGAGAAGGTGACGCGGTCGGTCAGCACGGCGAGCGACCGGGGGTGGTCGGCGGCGAACTCGGTGAGGAGGGACAGCAGCCGGGCGAACGAGTGGTTGTCTCCGCCCGGGTTCTGGCGCAGGTCCAGGACGAGCCGCTCGACGCGGCCATCGGCGACCCACTCGCTGACCTGCAGGAGGTCCGGCGGTGCCACGAACCGATAGCGCAGGTAGGCGACCCCGCCATCGAGCAGCTCGGCCGAGAACGGTGACGGGTCGGCCAGGTAGGCGACGCCATCCATCCCGGGAAGCTGCAGCGCGCCGAAGCGTCCAGCCCAGTCGACGTAGGTGTCGAACGGCATCGGCTCGATCGTGGCGGTCCTGATCGCTCCATCGGACAGCTCCACGCCGATCTCCACGGCTGCGCGGTCGACGATGCCGAGACCGGCGAGCACGTCGGTTCGGAGCATGAGCGTCGGGCGGAAGGCGGGAACCGTCGCCGGCCCGTCGCGGGGGACGAGCGGCTCCACCGCGGCGAGCACCTCGTCGATCGGCGTTCCCTCGATGGAGGTGAGCCGCGCGCCGACCAGGTCCTCGTGGGGCGGCGCCGCCGCGGTGACGTACACGCCCTCCGCGAACTCGTAGACGCGGATCGGGAGCATCGGTCCGGCCTGCTCGTCGACCGGCAGCGCGAACTGGTGACCGTCGCGGCCTTCACGGCTGAGCATGGCCCACACCCGCATGAGGCCCACGACCGCCTGGTCGTCGGTCATGTCCGGAAGCTGCGCGGCGTAGGCGTCGAGGGCCTCGATGAACGCCTCGCGCTCGACGCCGTGGTACGGCTCCGGATGCGTGTGCTCGAGCGAGGCGACGAGATCGGTGAGCTCCTCGCGCACGGGATCCGGCGCGGCGCTGGCGCCGACGCTGGGTGGTGCAGACAGCGGCCCCGTCGGAATGGACTCGGTGCACGCGGCGAGCACGGCGCCGACGACGATGGCAAGCGCCGGGACGATGGCGGCTCGGTGCATGTGCCTCTCATACGCCGTCGGCGGCCGTCAGGTTCGACTCGGCCCGCTTGCCCGCCCATCCGAGCCGCGGTACGATGCCGGCCGCACCCCGACGGCACATGAACGCTGATCGGTGCTGCCCGTCACGCGCCCGACGCGCGTGTCCGAGGCGCCCGACGTACGAGAGAGGATCAGTTCACCGATGGACCTGGAGCTCACCCTGGAGCCGCGCGAAGCGCAGGGCAAGGCCAACAAGCGGCTGCGCCGTGCCGGCATGGTGCCGGGCGTCGTCTTCGGCAAGGGCGAGGACTCGGTCCCCGTCCAGGTCGAGGCCAAGACCTTCGAGACCCTCTATCGCGCCGCCGGCCGCACCAGCGTCGTGAAGTTCCGCCTCCCCGGCGCCAGCCGCGCCAGGAGCGGGATCATCAAGAGCGTTCAGCGCCACCCGCTGTCCGGTAACGCCCTGCACGTGGACTACTTCCTGGTCAACCTCCGCCAGGAGATGGAGATCGAGGTTCCGATCGTCATCTCCGGCGAAGCGCCTGCCGTCGCAGCCACGGGTGGGACGCTGCTCCACAACATCTCCTCGGTGATCGTCCGGGCCCTCCCCAACGACATCCCGCACGAGCTGACCGTCGACGTCTCCGTCCTCGAGACGCTGGACGACGCGGTCCGCGTGCGTGACCTGCCGATCGACACCGAGAAGGTCCACTTCGTCACCGATCCGGAGACCGTCATCGCCACCGTCGTGCCGCCGCGCGTCGAGGTCGAGGAAGAGGTCGTCGCCGAGGAGGGGGCCGAGGGCGAGGGCGAGGCCGAGGGAGCCGCCGAGGCCGGTGGCGCCGAGGGATCCGCCTCGACCGAGGAGAGCGGCGAGGAGTCCGGCTCCGAGTCCTGACCGATCTCTTTGTCGGCCCGGGCGGCGATAACCCGGGTTGATCACCGTGCGCGGGAGGGGTACCTCGCGCGTCGCCTGATGCCTGGGACTGCTCAGGGGGCACCGGATGGCCGGTTCGCGTGCGCTGTGATCAACGCCAGCTATCGTCAGGCGGATTGGCACGTGGTCACTCATCCTCCCCGCGCTGGCGATCACTCCGGTTGATCACAGTGCGCGCGAAGGCGACCTCGCGCGTCGCCTGATGCCTGGGACTGCTCAGGGGGCACCGGATGGCCGGTTCGCGTGCACTGTGATCAGCGCCACCAATCGTCAGGCGGATTGGCACGTGGTCACTCCTCCTCCCCGCGCTGGCGATCACTCCGGTTGATCACTGCGCGCGCGAAGACGACCTCGCGCATCGCCTGATGCATGGGACTGCTCAGGCAGCACCGGATGGCCGGTTCGCGTGCGCTGTGATCAACGCCACTTATCGCGCCGCTGGCCCCGCAGCGCCACCCACGCCGCACTGACCGCGCGGAACGCTTCGCAACGGGACGGGGTCGTCCGGCGTCGTTGGACCAGATGCCCAGGTTCACGACTCCACTGGTCCTCGCCGTCCTCCTCGTCGGATGCACGGCGACTGCGCCGCAACCGACCGGCGGATCGCCCGGGGCCGAGCGAAGCGACTCCCCGAGACCTTCACCCTCCTTTGGGTCCCTGGCCCCCGATCCTGTCGCGACGGCGACCGAGCTGCTCGCCTGCGATGGCCCCGTTTCGGAGGTGGGCGGCTCGGGACCCGATGTGGCGACCAGCGGTGCGGGTGGGCGGACGGCAGAGGAGGCCGTCCGCGCCTTCATCCAGAGCACGGCGTTCACCATTCCGCGTGACGGGTACGAGCCGATCGGCTCCTCGGGTGACCGGCAGGCATTCGCCTACGCATCGAACGGGCGGGTGAAGGTCGTCGTCGTCGTGTCACGGCGTTTCGGCGACGCGCGGGAGCCGTTCCGTGCCGAGGAGCTGAGAACCTGCGCGGAGGGCGAGTTCGGAACGGAGGTCGACCTCGGTCCGACCACCCGCGTCTGGACCAACACCGAGACGGGCCAGATCCTGACCGACATCGCCGGCCTGAAGCACTGCGGCTGGGAGACCGTGCGCATGCTTCACGTGACCGCCCCCGACGGCACCCTGGAAGCGCAGTACGTGCGGGATCCGCTCGGCGTGCTGCGCCAGCAAGGGATCGGGCTGCGTGCCGTCTACGCCGAGGGGGTGGACCTCCCGCCTGACGCGACGGACAGCGGATACCGAACCGCTGCGGGGGACGAGCTCTGGTACGCAGCGGACCGCAACGCCGCGTACGTGGTCACGGCAACGGACGGAGTCGAACGCTGGCCTCGTGCCGAACCCGCGCTGGGGTGCGCGTGATCACTGCTCCCCGATCAGTCCCTGCACCTCGTCGCGGATGGCCTCCACGTCCGGCTCCAGCACGTAGCCACGCCCGTCGCCGCGATCGCCCTCGAAGGTGATCAGCGGCGGGCCGATCACCAGCTTCTCGACCTGGGCATCGGTGGCGCGACGAGCCAGCTCGATCAGCGTCGGAAGCTGCTCCATCGGCAGATCGGTCTCGAGCGAGTCGAGGCCGTCGAGGACGGTGCGCAGGTCGATATCGGCCTCGGGGTCCACCAGGCCTGAGACCAGCGCCATCACGACCTCCTGCTGGCGCGCCATGCGGCCGTAGTCCTGGTCGACCCGGGTGCGCACGTACGACAGCGTCGTCGGTCCGTCGATCTCCTGCTCTCCCGCCGCCAGGTCGAGATCGACCTTGGGATCGACCAGCGGCTCGGGGGGCGAGACCGTGATGCCGCCAAGCGCCGAGACCAGCGAGGCGAAGTCGTCCATGTCGAGCAGCACGTGCGCGTCGATCGGCACGCCGTACAGCTCCTCCATCGCGCCGACCAGCGCGTCCATCCCCTGTTCTCGGTAGAGGCCGTTGATCTTGTGCTCGTAGGTGGAGCCATCGGCCAGCGGCAGGTCGACCGTGTCGCGCGGCAGCGACACCAGCGTCAGCCGTGACTGGTCGGCCGAGAGGCTGACCAGCAGGAGCGCATCGGTGTTGACCGGCTCACCCGCGGCCTCCCGCGACGCATTGTGATCGGTGCCGACGTAGAGGACGGTCCAGCGCCGGTTCAGCAGCTCGGCATCCAGCGACGCCGATGCGGACGGCTGCGCCGCCGAGGCCGATGCGGACGCCTGCGAGGATTCGCCGGCGCCCGGCGCGGGGGTCGAGGGCTGCATGAGGAGGACGGCCACGACCGCCAGGACGGCGAGCACGGCGATGCCGAGGACGATGAGGGGGGTTCGCTGCATCGGGCCATTCTGCCCGCTCCGCGGTGGCATCATCGGCGACCGATGAACCACGAGATCGTCACCCTGGCCGACCTCGAGCCGCTTGCGCGCGCCCGGATCGAGGCGGGTGCCTGGGACTACTACGCCGGCGGGGCCGGCGACGAGCGGTCGCTGACGGAGAACCGCGCGGCTTGGGATCGCATCCGCCTGCTGCCGCGCGTGCTGGTCGACGTCTCGCGCCGTGACCTGTCCACCGCCGCGTTCGGCGTGCCGCTGGCGCACCCGATCGTCGTGGCGCCGATGGCCGCCCATGACCTGGCCCATCCCGAGGCCGAGCGCGCGTCGGCGCGAGGCGCTGCCGACGCCGGAGCCCTCTTCACCCTCTCGACCATCTCGTCATTGCCGATGGAGGACGTCGCCGAGGCCGCCCCCGATGCGCCGCGCTGGTTCCAGCTGTACGCCCCATCGGACCGTCGTGCCTGCCGCGAGCTCGTCGAACGGGCCGTGGCGGCGCAGTACGGCGCCGTGGTCGTGACCGTGGACCTGCCGCTGCCCGGCAACCGGGAGCG
>DASSOH010000096.1:0-3982 GCA_035700865.1 Candidatus Limnocylindria bacterium
ACGCGCGCATCGGCCGTTCCCCGGTAGCACTGGCACCAATCGACCACCGGCAGCGTGGCGCAGCGATCGGCGCAGACCGTGACGCTGCCGTTCACGTGCCCGGTGTAGCGACCGCCCAGGTCGCCGGGCAGGGCGACCGTCGCCTGTCCCATCCAGCCGGCCGTTCCGGCGTAGTTGCTGCCGATGCCCACCACCACGGTCGGGTTGGCGTCGGGCCGTGCCGCGGGAGGCGGCGCCACGGGGGTCGGGTCAGGAGGCACCACCAGCGCGACGGCCGGCAGGCTCGCGGCGACGGTGGCGGTGGGTGACGGGCGAGGTTCGGCGTCAGGCGTCGGCAGCCAGCCCAGCCAGCCATCGGTGACGGCCGGCGCCGGGACGACCAGCGTGAACGCCGCGGCAACGCCCGCGCCCGCGAGGACCGCCACGCTGATGGCGGCGAGCAGGGCGGTGAGCGCCCTGGATCGGATCTTCATGGGTGCAGTTCCAGGTGATGGGGATGGTGGCCGGGCTCAGCGCGGGTGAGCCGCGGGTGGCGGCGGGGGACGGTGACGTCCGCTCAGGTCCGCCTTCGGACGCCTGAATCGGGTCGCAAGATGGGTGCCAGCGCGTATGCTTCGACCGATGCACCGATGGGCTCGCGCGCTCCCGAGCGCGCTCGTGCTCCTCCTCCTCGGCGTGCTGCCCGCACTCGCCGCCGGTCCCCCGTTCCCGGATCCGGTCACCGATCGCGCGGTCTACGACGAGGCGGGCGTGCTGCGCCCGGAGACGGTCGCGGAGCTCGAGCAGCGCATCGATGCCGTGGAGGCCGCGACCGGCGCCGAGATCGTGGTCTACACCCAGGTCGACCCCGGTCAGACCGAGGACGGCAACCTGGCGAACGCCGCCGCGCTCATCGACCAGTGGGGCATCGGCCGCGCCGGCTTCGACGATGGCCTGGTGCTCATGGTCGGGCTGCAGCCGGACCTGATCCACGGCAAGGCCAGCCTCTACGGCGGCTCGGGCTTCCTCAGCCAGCACATCGACGAGGACGGGCTGCAGTCGATCATCGACAACGAGTTCATCCCGCGGGCCCGCGACGGCGATCTCAACGCGGCCGCCCTCGACACGATCGAGGCGGTGCAGGAGCGGATGGCGCCGGACACCGTGCCGCTGACGGTCGGGCGCGTCCTCAACGCGGTGCTCGGCCTGATCGTGTCGCCACTGCTCCTGCTCGGGATCGTGGGCTGGGCCTACCTGCGCTGGCGTCGCGAGGGCGACGACCCCGAGCTGGTCGACTCCCCCTCGGTGCTCATGGCCGGGCCCCCCGCGGACATGACCCCGCCGCTCGCCACCGTCGTCCGCAACGGCACCGCCGATGACCACTCCATCGCGACGCTGCTGGCCGAGCTGGCGAGCACGGGACGGGTGGCCTTCCAGAACCTCGACCGCGTGCACGAGGTGAAGCGCGACGACGACCCCGACCCACTGACCGATCCCGCCATCGAGGTGCGGACCGATGCGAGCGCCGCGGACGACGAGCGGCTCCCCCGCCCCGAGCGCGAGGCGTGGCAGATCGTGCAGCGCAACGGCGGCAGCTCCGGGATCCTGAGCCGCGAGCGCCTCTGGTCGCTGAACGACAGCCTCAAGCCGGTGCGGCGATCCCTCGAGGAGGAGGCGGTCCGCATCGGCTGGCTGACGCGACTGCCCGGGCCGGCGATCCAGCGCATGACGTGGATCGGGGTGGGCATCGCGGTGATCGGCGGCGGCGCCATCTTCCTGGGCGTGACGGTCCCCATGAGCGGCGCGGTGATGCTGGGCGCGGCACTGATCCTGGCCGGCGTGGCCGTCATCGGCTTCGGTCGGGCCATGAGCCAGCGAACGCAGAACGGCGCCTACGTCGAGATGATGCTGCGTGCCTACCGCAGGACCCTGCGCAAGACGATGGACCAGGCGCGCAGCATGGGCGAGGTGGTGGAACAGCCCGAGATCGCGCGCCTGGCCGATACCCCGGACAAGGCGGTCGTCTGGGGCATCGCGCTCGGCCTCCACGACGAGGTCGCCAAGGTGCTCGCCCGCGGCCTCGAGGACCAGGCCGAGCGCACCGGCTCCCCCGCCGGTGCCTACTACCCCGGCTGGATGGGCTCGACGCCCGGGTCGGCCTGGTCCGGCGCCGCCGGCGACGTGGCGGGCGGCGTGAGCTACGGCTCCGGCAGCATCTTCTCGGCGTCCGCCATCCCCGACATCGGCTCGATGTTCGACGCTCTCACCAGCGTCGGCTCGACCCCACCGTCCAGCTCGTCCTCGAGCGGCGGCGGCGGCTTCGGGGGCGGCGGGAGCGGCGGCGGAGGCGGCGGATCGGGCTCCTTCTAGGCAGCCACTGGCGCATCGGTTTAAACCAGCGTATGGTTTAAACGTGAGTTTCAACCGACGCGGCGGAGATCGCCGCCCCGACCGACCCGAACGCTTCGACCGCGATCGGGGGGAGCGGCCGAGCTATCCACCCCGTGGCGGTGACCGTCCCCCGTACCAGCAGCGCAGTGGAGGGGGCGACCGTCCGCCGTATCAGCAGCGCAGTGGAGGCGGCGACCGTCCGCCATTCCAGCCGCGCGGCGGGGACCGTCCGCCGTATCAGTCACGCCCCCGCTTCAACCCCGAGGACGAGGGCGCCATGCAGCTGCGCCTGGATCCCCGACGGCTCAGCGCCCTGAAGCGTTTGGCCGGTGAGGCGGGTACCCGACCCGGCGAGCTCGCCCGTCAGTGGGTCGAGGAGCGCATCGATGCGGCACGCACCGGCGGGGACCGATCGCTTGCGGAGCAGCTGGCGGACCTGGTCGCCCGGGTCGAGGCACTCGAGGGCGGCCGACCGGCAGCGGCGAGTGCGCCTCGTTCCGAGCCTGCGGCGGAGCCCGAGCCGCCGGCGGACGCGGCAGCCGAAGCGCCGGAGGAGCCGATGCCCGCGGCGCAGCCGTCCGAGGCGCCGGAAGTCGAGCCGGTAGCCGAGGCGCCACGCACGCGTGCGCGACGCAACGCCGTCACGGCCGCACCGACCGAGCGCGTCGCACTCCACGAAGAGATGATGGCCGTCCTGCGAGATCGTGGACCGATGTCGGCCGGTGACCTGGCTTCGGCCATCACGGAACGCGGACGCTATGCGCCCCCGCGCAGCGGCAAGCCACTCGATGCCGCGATGGTGAGCCAGCGGGTCAGCAACCCCACCTATCGCTCGCGGTTCACGCGCCAGGACGGCAAGATCGGGCTCGCGGATACGGCGTAGCCGGCCGGCGAACCGGCACGGGGAGGAGGTCGGGGGGTGCGAGGCATGGCAGGCGCGGGACCGGCGGTGTTCGTCGCGCTGTTGACGGCGTGTGCGGCGCCGTCGTTCGCCCCGGTCGCCGACGGCCCGCTGCACGTCGACAGCGTCACCCTCGCGGAGGACCGGCGCTCGGTTCTCGTCGAGTTCATCGGCGGAGCCGAATTCGATCCGAACGACCCCTGCTCCGTCGCGTACGACGGCACGGTTGAGGTCGTCGGCGACGAGCTCCAGGTCGGGATCCTCGCCCACCGGCATCCAAAGCCGCTTCCCCCGAACACCGCGTGCAGCGCAGTCGGGTATGCGCGCGAGCTGGTCCTGCGGCTCGACGAGCCGTTCACGGGCGGCACCATCCGAAGTCTCGCTGGTGAGCACTTCTCGCTCGGCAGTCCGAGTCCGTGACCGAGGGAGGAACGATGACCGCGCACGGTGCAAGCTCAACCGACCGGGTGGTGACGGGAGTGGGCCTCGCCATCGCGAGCCTGATCGTCCTCTTCGCCGCGGCGACGCTGGCCGCGTTCTCTTTGGTCGGGACGCGCGGCGGGCCACTGGCGCTCGACAGCATCGGCGCCATGCTGCTGGCGCTCTGGCTCGGCGTCTCGGGCGTCGAGATCCTGCGCCGCCGCCACTTCCTGGCCGCGATCCTCGCTCCGACCGTGCTGGCGCTCGTCAACCTCGTGTACGTCCTCGCCA
>DASSOH010000097.1:0-52260 GCA_035700865.1 Candidatus Limnocylindria bacterium
GTCGAGCTCGAAGTAGACCGCCTTGGCGGCGTTGCGCGCCTGACGGACGAACTGCCGGCGCTGGATGTACATGCCGACGAGCAGCCACCCCATCACGCCGACGAAGGAGCCGATGATGCCCGGCAGCACGTCGCGCCACTCCATCGCGCGAGTATCGTCCCGCGGTCGCAGCGGCACAATGGGAAGGGTTGACCCGTCAGGTCTCCGCTTCGACCAGGTCCCTGATCCGCGCCAGGCTTGCCTCGATCATGCTCGGGTCCATCGTCGCCTCGGAACCCGGCACGTCCACGTGGAGCGTGAGGCGGGTGCGACCGCCAGCGATCCCCTCGAACGTCGCGCGGGATCGCACCTCGAGCACGCCGCCCGGCGTCGCATCGGTGATGACGACGCCGAACGAGGTGTCGGGCTCGAACTCCACGACCTCCATGCTGCCTTCGACCGGTGAACCGATGCGCGTGTGGCGTCGATGGAATCGCGTGCCGACGCCGATCGGTCCATCGGTCACCTGGCGAAGCTCCATCTTCGGATCCCAGCGCGGATGGTTGTCGAGGTGGTGCACCGCGTAGAAGTCGAAGACCACCGCCGGAGCGCGGTCGACCTCGACCGATGCGCTGATCACGGCGCGCTCCCGGTGGCCCCCGCGACGGAGATGACCGCCACGTCGGTCGTCGCGCTCTTGCCCTTCAGCTCGAGCGTCCGGCGTTCGAGGCCGGCGACGGCATCGGTCGTCTCCGCCGACACCGCGATCAGGATCTCGCCCGCGGCGGCGGCGGAGGCCAGGCGGGCGGTCGTGTTGACCAGGTCGCCCATGGCCGTGAGATCCGTATCGGGGCCCTCGCCGACCGAGCCGACGTAGGCGACGCCGCTGCTGACACCGATGCCGACGGGGATCCGCAGCCCGGACGGCTCCGCCGCACCCAGCCGTCCGAGAATGTCGAGCGCCGCCTCGATGGCCTTCTGGTCGTGATCGATGCCCGCCATGGCCGGGACGAAGATGCCGATGATCTCGTCGCCCACGAACTTGTCGACGAAGGCGTCATGCTCCGTCAGCACGTCGAAGGCGACGTCGTGGAAGCGGCCCATCAGGCGATTGAAGTCGCGGGCGCTCATCTGCTCGGCGAGTCCCGTCGAGCCCCGCACATCGGCGAACAGCAGCGAGCAGGAGACTTCCGCGCCGCCGTGGTTCTGCTCGAGCATGCGGAAGCACCCCTCGCAGAACTTCGGATTCTTCGGCCACCGCCGATGCCGCAACAGCGGCATGACCAGCGACCCGGGGAGTCCGAACGGTGCCGCGCACAGCTTGCAGCGAGGCGCGCTCGGGATCCGCCGATGCAGCCGGCGGTTTCGGCGGCCGTGCTCGTTCTCGATGAGCATCCGGCGCCAGCGTTCATCGGTGGCCGCCTCCGCCGTCAGATCGCGCGACTTCACCGAAGGGGGCCCGGCATGCGAGCAGTATCGGCGATGTGTCCAATGGTCTGAAATCGGCCTCGCCGTTCGTCGTTAGAGTGAGAGCAGGACACACCGACCCTGCGCGCATAGCGAACCACGGGAGAGTCATGACGCAGTACCTGGTGACGATTCACCATCCCACCGACTACGACCCTGCCACCGCCGAGGACGAGGCGATGGCCCGAGACATCGATGTCCTCAACGACGAGATGGTCGCCGCCGGCGTTCGCGTCTTCGTCGGCGGCCTCCGCCCGGCCGGCGACGCCACCTCGCTGCGTCCGCAGTCCGGTGGCAACGTCCTGACCGTCGACGGTCCGTACCTGGAGACGAAGGAGTACGTCGGCGGCCTGTGGGTGCTCGAATGTGCCTCCGACGAAGAGGCGCTCGAGTGGGGCCGCAAGGCGGCGATCGCGTGCCGCGTCCCGGTGGAGGTGCGGCCCTTCCACTAGGCCTGCGTCTCGCACAATGCGCCCAGATCGCCACATCCTGCGAGCCGAGCCCCTCCGTCTTGCACAATGCGCGTGGATCGGCGCATTAACCGCCCCGAACCATCTCGGAATCGGCGTTCCACGCTCAGCGAAGCGCTTGACGGCCCCTTCCGGTGCGCCTAGTGCGCGTCTGGCGGCACATCTTGCGAGTCGAGGCCCTCCGCCTCGCACAATGCGCGCGGATCGGCGCATCTTGCGAGTCGCGCGCCGTGGAGACTCCGGGACACCGGCCCCTTGCAGGCGGGACGGCGCCCGCGCGACCATCGGCGCATGGCGGAGCATCGGCTCACCATCGACATCGCGTCACGCCCGGACGACGTGTTCGCGCTGTGGATGGATCTTGATCGGATGACCGAGTGGGTCGGCGGCGTGACGCGCGTGACCGACGTCAGCGGCCCCATCGACGTCGCCGGCACGCGCTACACCGTGTGGTTCGGACGCATTAGCAGCCCCACCGAGATCCTCGAGGTGGATCGGCCGCACCATGTCCGCACGCGGTTCGGCAACCTCATCATGAAGGGCGAGTCCGACGTCCGGCTGGACCCGACGCCTGAAGGCACGCGCCTGACGCAGGTGTTCCGGACACGAGGTCTCGTCTCGGCGATTGCCGCCCGCCTGTTCGCGACCGGCTCCTACGAGGGCAGCTTTCGCGGCGAGCTCGAGAAGTTCCGCGCGATCGCCGAGGATCAGGCCAGCGACCGGAGGTAGCGGAGGCCGAAGGTCTCCTCGTCGCCGCGCGGTAGCATCGTCGGAGCGCCCACCGGCGCGAAACCCGAGTCGAAGGGAGCCCATGAACACGGAGGCACCGCGGCCCGCGAGTTGGGCGCAGCTCGCATCGTCCGAGCCCGAGTTGGCCGATCGCGGCCGAGCGCTGCTCTACCGGCGCGGCGACGGCGAGGGGTTCCTCGCCACCGTCGCTGCCAACGGCGTGCCGCGCATCCATCCGCTGAACGTCGGGGTCGTCGATGGTCGGTTGCTGGTGTTCGTGCAGGATCGCTCCGCCAAGGCTCGCGACCTGGCGGCCAATGCGCGGTATGCCCTTCACGCGCACCAGGATGCCGATCACCCGGACGAGTTCATGGTCCGCGGTCAGGCTCGCGTGGTGACCGATGCGGCCGTCCGCTCGTCGGCCGCCTCGCAGTGGTTCTTCACCGTGTCGGACGCCTATCCGCTGTACGAGCTGCTGATCGAGCACGCCCTGCTGGGCGAGCGCGAGTCGGCGTCCGACTGGCCGCCCCGGTATCGGTCCTGGCGTCCGTCCTGATCGCGTCAGCCGGCGCGCAGGGTTCGGTCGACGCCGCGACGGCCCTCGCCGGCCATGCGCAGTCGGGTCAGCCGGCGCAGCGCGACCTCGCGCTCTCGCATACGCGCGAACTCGATCGGCGAGCGCGTGGCCTCGAGCAGCAGCTGACGGAGGCGCCAGATCTCGGCGTCGGCCCGGGCCAGCTCCTCCTCGAGCCGGCGGCGGCGAGCGCGCCCCGTGACCTCATCGAACCAGTTCACCAATTCGTGCCAGAGCATGTCGATCGTTCTTCCGGGCACGTCGGGGACGGCTCGCGGGGCACGCGAGGGAGGGAGCGCCACGATACCGCGCGCCGTCAAGCCGTCGCACCGATGGAGACGATTCCCGGGATCGATCTCTTCGAGATCGAGCACTGGATTGACCGCGAGGAGGATAGCCAGACGGGCCTCGGCGAGCCGCACCGCTTCCACCGCATCGAGCTGGTCGCGCGCCGCACCACCCCCTGACCATCGGCAGCCTGGTCCTGCCCGACGCCCGCTCTGCGGTGCGACGCGGCCTTGCGCTACGCGAACGAAGTAGGACCATCGGGCTACTGACGTACCGGTTCGCACGTGGGACTCTCGGGAGGTGACCTGCCGGGGGTTAGAGATCGGCTCTTCCTCTCCGGGTTGCCGGTCGGAGGTCACGTCCGTGCCATTCGTTCGCGCACTGCCCAACCAGTACCTGCTCGTGGGCCGAGGGGGAAACCTCGTCAACCGCGGCTCGGCGGTCCAGGTCTTCCTCTGGCCCGGGACGGTCCACGTCCTGGTCCCGAGCACGAAGCAGGAAGCCCGATTCGAGTTCAGCCAGGAGACGAACGACGGCATCCCGCTGCGGTTCAAGGGGATCGTCGTCTACCGGATCACCGATCCGATCGCCGCCGCCCGCGCCTTCGAGCTGCGGCAGGGCGCGGAGACCGTGCAGATCAACGCGCTGCTGACCCACATCTGCCTCGGGGAGCTGCGCCACGCGGTGTCCCACATGACGATGAGCGAGTGCATCGAGCAGCGGAAGACGACGCTCTCCGGAGTCATCGGTGCGGCGCTCGATGCGGCCATCCATCCCGCGGGAGCCGAGGCCTGGGGCGTCACCGTGGAAGTCGCCCAGGTCGCGCAGGTCTTCATCGTGGACGCGGAGCTGCGCCACCAGCTGGAGTCGGAGGTCCGCAACGAGATCCGGCTTCGGAGCGGCCAGTCGGACGTTCGGACCGATGAGGAGCTGAAGCTCGCATCGGCCGCGTCGCAGGATCGGCTCGCCGAGCAGCGGCTGGCGTCCGACCGGGAGGCGCTGCGTCGCTCGCAGGCGCTGTTCGCCGCCGAGATGGAGGCGCAGGAGGCCCGGATCGAGGCCGAGGCGCCGGTGCGGCTCCTCCAGGCCGAGCGCGACCAGGAGGTTCTCGGGCGGGAGCTCGAGACGCAGTCGCTGAAGACCCAGGTGCACCGGCTCGAGGTCGAGCACGATCTCGAGCGGGCTCGGGCGGAGCAGGCCCTGCGCCGCGAGATCCTCCCACTGGAGCAGGTCCCGCAGGTCGTCGAGGCGGCGTCGGGCATCTTCCGGAACGCGAACCTGTCCGTCTACGACGGTGATGGCGGCGTGCTGCGGCAGGCGCTCCCGCTCATGGATGCCGCTGCACTTGCCGTCCGCCGAGCGCTGGCCGGCCCCGAGGTGGTCTCAGGACACGCCGATGCAGCGGACTGACGACCAGGAGAGGGCGGTCACGGCCGCCCTCTCGGGCCCCGATCTGCTGGCGTCGATCCCCGAGAGCTCCGCCACCTCGACGGGCCTCATTGCCTACGCCATTGCGCTGGTCGTGGCTGCCGTGGCGGCCATCGCGTTCACGCTGGTCGCGTACGACATCCTTCCCACCATCGCCATCACGGACGCGAACCAGGCTTCTGGCCTCGCCATCGCCGTCGGGATCGGCTTCTGGGTCCTGTTCGGTTTCGTCGGCTCCGTGCGGCCGCGGGGCCTCGAAGGTGGGGCGGTGGTCACCTTCCACATGCCGTTCGTCGTCGCCGGCACGATCCTCGGCGGTCCGCTGGTGGGGGCGCTGATGGGGGTCGTGTCGCTCACCGAGCTGCGGGAGCTGCGCCGCGTCCCCTTGTATGGCGTGCTGGCGAACCATGCGATCTGCGTCCTCGCGGCCGTCGTCGGCGGCATCGCGGGCAGTGCCGCGAGCTGGCTCCTGGACGACGTGCTGCCGGTCACGGATCCCGCCCACACGCTCGTGGTCGGCATCGTGGTCGCCGCCGCATTCCTGGCCATGGACCTGCTGCTCGTTCTGCCGGTGGTCGCGCTCCGCAATGCGGCGGAGTTCGCCGCCGTCATCCGCCGAGCAGGCCGATCGCTGCGAGCAACGCTCGTCGCGGAGCTGACCCTGGGCTGGCTCATGGCGGCCACCTATCTCGCCATCGCCTGGTGGGCACCGATGCTCAGCGTCCTCGTCATCCTGGCCGTCTGGGACGCGCACGACCGCCGCGAGGCATTGCGACGCGACCCCATGACGGGGCTGCTGAACGACGCCGGCGTCGAGCCACTCCTCGAGGAGGCGCTCGACGAGTCGCGTCGCCACGGTCGCCGTCACGCCCTGCTGTTCATCGACCTCGACCGCTTCGGTCAGCTCAACAAGGTCCACGGCGAGGACGTCGGCGACGACGTCCTCCGGGCGGTCGCCCTGCGCCTGGCCGCCGCCGTGCGGTCGACCGACGTGGTCGGCCGCCAGAACCGCGCCGGTGACGAGTTCGTGATCCTGCTGCGCGACCTGCCCGACGACGAGACGACGGTCCGGCTCGCCTGGCGCGTACATGGCTCGATCCTCAAGCCGGTGCGCGTCCGCGGCGAGAGCCTTGACGTGACGGTCGGGGCCTCGATCGGCATTGCGACCCTCGCGCCAGGGACATCGCTGACACTGGTGCAGCTGAAGCGCATCGCCGACCATCGGATGCAGGCGGTCAAGCGGCGGGGTGGCGGTGTCTCGGTGGCGACCCCGACCGAACGAGCCAGCGGCGAGTCGATGTCGCCCGACCCGGAGGCCGCCTGAGTCTGCCGTTGGGGGAGGCTCCGGACGCCGATCAGACCCCGACCGGCGAACCCATGGCCCCCTGCCGATGACCTGAACGGGCTAGTGCCAGCGCGTCCGGATGCCGCTACCGTGCCGTAATGGACGCGTCCCACCTGCTCCTGGCACAGAGCCTCTCGCTGACCGGCCTCATCGGTGGCGCGGCCGCCTACGCCGGACTCATCCGCCGTCGTGCCGAGCGGGTCCTCCAGGAGCGCGCCACCCTGGCCAGCCAGGACGCCGTCGAGCGGGTGACGCGGACCCTCGCCCTCGGGCACCTCGAGCACACGTATCTCCGCGGCCACTATCCGGCGTCGCTCCGCGGCTCCTGGGCTCGCCGCCGCCGCTGAGGACCTGCCGCCGGGCTGGCGGCCTTTCGTCCGTTCGGCACTGGAACCGCGATGCCGGCCGCGGGAGCCTCCGCGAAAACGGAGGGACACGCATGCGCAGGCTCTTCTTCATGGTCGGGCTGGTCGCCGGCCTGTACGCCCTCGTCAGCTGGTGGCGCGACCACCGGCGCGTGGGGACCGGCTTCGTGAATCGCATCGTCAACCCGTGGCTGGAGCGTCGCGGCATCATCGGCGCCACGCGCGACGAGCTGGCGCTGGTCGAGCACGTCGGGCGCACGTCCGGCATCGTGCGGCGGACGCCCATCCACCCGATCGCCACTCCCGAGGGCTACCGCATCATCGTGCCGGTCGGGGAGAGCTCGCAGTGGGCGCGGAACGTCCTGGCGGCCGGCCACTGCCGGCTCATCCTGTCCGACCGCGTGGTGGAGCTCGACGAGCCGATCCTGCGGGCGCCGGCCGACGTTCCCGGCCTGCCACTTCCGACCCGCGCGCTCTTCGGCTGGCTCGGCTTCCGCTACCTCGAGCTGCACGCGTTCGGCGAGGTGCCGGTCGCATCAGTCGAGGAGTACACGGCCGAGCCGATGCCGGCCGAGGCGGTTCCGGCCTAGGTCCGGATCTTCCAGTACGAGTCCTTCCGCGTCACCAGCCCGTCGCGGAAGGTCCACAGGTCGCAGCCGCGCACCTCGATCCGTTCACCCTCGGTCGTGGTGCCGGTCAGCGTCCACTCCGATGCGCCGCGATCGCCGGCCATGAAGTGCTCGTCGGCACCGTAATGCACGTCGGGGATCCCGATGAACCGCTGAGCGAGCCCCTCGCGGACGGCAGCCCTGCCCTCGAAGCGCCGGCCCCACGGCTCGGGACCGCGCGGGGACTCGAAGACCGCGTCCTCGGCGAAGAAGGCCATGATGGCGTCGAGGTCGTGGCGGTTGAAGGCATC
Source organism: Candidatus Limnocylindria bacterium (assembly GCA_035700865.1). Lineage (GTDB taxonomy): Bacteria > Chloroflexota > Limnocylindria > QHBO01 > QHBO01 > JACDBZ01. The sequence goes on from DASSOH010000097.1 coordinate 7,565, forward strand.
GGTGATCGCGCGCAGTGTCTCGACCGACGGCCCGTGCCGGGCCGCCACGTCGTCGGCGTCGTCCTGGCCGATGTCCTCGTCCCAGACATCGGGGCGCTCCGCGATGAATGCATCCATGAGCGCCACGCAGTCGGGGGAGTCGAGGTTCGTCACCTCGACGCCGCGGGACCGCAGGAGATCCTCGCCCCCGCGGAACGTGCGGTTCTCACCGATGACCACGCGCGGAATGCCGTACAGCAGGATGGCGCCGGTGCACATGTCGCACGGCGAGAGGGTCGTGTACATCGTCGAGCGCCGGTAGGCGGAGGCCGGCAGGCGACCGGCGTTCTCCAGCGCATCGGTCTCGCCATGGCGGATGGCGCTGCCGTCCTGGATGCGGCGGTTGTGCCCGGCGCCCAGCACGGTTCCATCGTCCCCGACGAGCGCCGCGCCGATGGGGACGCCGCCTTGCGCGCGGCCGATCCTCGCCTGCTCCAGGGCGTGCTCCATCCCGATCCGATCGCGCTCGTGCCTGCGTTCGTCCATGGGTGCGCATTGTGCGCCCGCTCGATCCGCTAGGCGGGCACCGAATGACGAATGGCCAGGCTGACGCCGAGCAGCTGGGGATCCGCCATCAGCACCGCAGCCGCGCGCTCTGGAAGGGTGGCCAGGGCCGCCGCCAGGGCGGTGCGTGGCGTCGCGCCGATGCCGACCTCGGGCTCGCCGCCGAAATCGGCGACGGCGAGCCACCGGCCATCCAGCTGGCGCAGCCGGATGCCGACCTCGATCCCCAGCTCGGCGGAGCGGAGGGTCGTGTTGGCGCTGACGAGTCGAGGCTGCTCCATGGCCACACCGTGGCGGGCGATCGTGACAGCTCTGGCGTCGCGATCGGCGTCCGGCACCCCGTTGCGGGCCCGGCACGTCGTCGCTATCGTGCCGTTCGCCATCTCACTGTTCTCGGTCCGAGCTCGAGGAGAGACCCGGGTGGAGTCCCACCGAATCGTCGTCGTCAACGACAGTCCGGAGTTCCTGGAAACGGTCCGCGAGATCCTCGCGGACGCCGGCTACGAGGTGACCGCCCACCACGGCGACGACCTCACGGCCGATGCCATCGCCGCCCTGCGGCCCGACCTGGTGATCGTCGACCTGGTGCTGCGCCGCCGATCGCTGCGTGATCAGCTGGCCGCCGGTTGGGACCTGCTGGTCCTGATCCGCGCGCACGCGCAGCTGACGTCGGTGCCGATCATCGTCTGCTCGGCCGATACGCGCCAGCTCCGACAGCGCGAGGGCGAGCTCCAGCAGGTCGCGGCCACCTACGTCCTGCCCAAGCCCTTCTCCATCGATCAGCTCGAGGCCGTCGTGCGCAGCGCGCTCGAGGATCGACAGGCAGAAGCTTCGTGATCCGGCAGGCGTCTTGCTGCTGCGCGACCGCAACTTCGTACGCACCAGGCCCGGGGGAATGAACAAGCGCCGCGCCCTCCTCGCCCTCCGCTCGATCGACGTCTCGTACCGATCGGCGATTCACCACGCTCCCGCGTCCGGACCCCGGCAGCAGGGGTGGCTCGGCTACGCGCGGCAGCGCGCGGAGCAGCTGCTGAACGCCCTCGAGGCCCAGCTGCTGAAGGAGGACGTGGACGCGGAGGTGGCGCTGCAGCTGCGCGTCGTTCGCGACAGCATCCGGCGCGCGGATGCCGGGGCGTGGGGCAGCGACGCGCATGCGCCGCATCGGTCCGAGGGATCGGCCGGCTGGCCCGCAGCCGGGGACTCCCAGGACTGGGGACTGCTCGGCTCCTGACGACCGGGGCGTTCGATCAGGGGCAGCGCGGAGCGTAGCGCCCGTGGACGTGGACACCAACGATCACGCCCGCCGCGTCGCGCACGAACAGCCCGATCTCGCCCTCGTGAGAGCCCTCCGGCACCACGTACCGATCACCGCCGGCGATCATGCCCAGCGGAATCGGTGGTTCGTTCTCGTCGTCCGCATCGGACCCCAGCTGCTCCAGGAGTTCGGGCTTGGCCTCGACCTCCATGCGCAAGCGATCGCCTTCGACGGCGATCGAGATGAGGCTCGAGACGGTCTCATACGTGCCCGCGTACTCGGCCAGCGCCCCGGTCGAGCGGGGCTCGGCGATCGGCGTCTCCCGATGCACGTCGAGGTAGGTCGCCAGCGCCCAGTCCCGCATCCGGCGATTGAACAGCGGCCCGTTCGGCTCGCCATTGGTCAGCGAGACGATCGCGAACCGCCGCGCCGGCACCATGACGAAGCCGGCGTACTGGCCGAGCGTCGATCCGCCGTGGGCGACCACCCGCTCCCCGCCGATCTCGCTGAGGAGCCACGAGATGCCGACCGCGTCGCCCAGGTCCGATCCGGGCATCTCCACCGTCGGCCGCTGCATCCGGTCGATCAGCTCGGGTGCCAGCAGCTGGCGCCCGTCGGCGGTCCGCCCGTGATCCAGGTGGAACCGCGCCCAGCGCAGCTGATCGGGCGCGGAGGCCGCCATGCCGCCCATCGGGTTCCCGCTGCGGGGCATGGCCCACGGCCGCAGGACGCGCTGCGTGCCGTCCGGCTCGCGGCGGTGCCCGACGACGAAGCGCCGCGTCATGACGTCGTTCGCGAAGAAGAACGTGTCCGACAGACCGATGGGATCCAGCACCAGGTCCCGAATGGCCCGCTCGAAGACCGATCCGGTCACCCGCTCGATGACCCGTCCCGCCAGGGCCAGCGCGGCGTTGTTGTACGAGACGATGGATCCCGGCGGGCTGATCTGCCGCAGCTCGGCCATGTGCTCCACGAAGCGCGCGATGGCGTCGTCCCCGTCACCGGTGTCCTCGAAGTCGTCGCCGTCCCAGCCGGCCGTGTGGTTGAGCAGCTGGAGGACGGTGATCGAGTCGGCGACCTGCGGGTCGCGGAGGCGCAGCTCCGGGACGTAGCGCTTGACCGGCTCTTCGAGGCCGACGCGGCCCTGATCGACCAGCCGCAGGATGGCGACCGCGGTGAAGGTCTTGCCGGTCGATCCGAACTGGAACAGCGTCCGATCATCCACGGGCAGCGGGTTCTCGACGCTCGTCACCCCGTGGAAGGCGTACCGCTCCTCGTCCTCGTGGAAGACGCCGACGGCGACGCCGGGGACCTCCAGCTCGTCGGCGAGGGCGCTGACCCGCGCCCGGAGCCGCTCATCGGTCACGTGCGACGTCCCTCCACCTTCACCATGCTGCCGTTCGGCTGGACGGTGACGACGAGCCGCGCGCCGTGCTGGACCCCCGCAATCATTCGCTCCCCTCGAACGCTCGGCGGCTAGGTTACCAACCGGCGGTTCGGTCCGCGCGGCCAACGCGACCCGCGCGAACCCGGTCGTCGGGGGCTATCCTTCCCCGGTGCTCCGTCGTGCCGCCGTCCTTGCGGCCGCCCTGCTCCTCGCCGTCGGCGGTGTCGCCCGCGCCGATGACGGCCTGACGGGTCGTGTCGCCAGCGTCTTCCTGCTGCGCAACGTCGACGCGGCGCTGCACCAGATCGCCCACGAACGGGTGGCCGAGCTCGCCGCCTGCCAGTGCCTGGAGCACGATGGGATGCGTGACGGGACCGCCGAGGTCCTGGCCCTGAACAGCGGGATGGCCGACCCGGTCGGCATGGCCGTGCAGCAGTGGATCGACAGCCCGCCGCACCATGCGATCCTGTCCAACGCAGGCTACGGCCGGATCGGCTGTGCCGAGACCGTCACCGGCGGCACGCACTGGTTCGTCTGCGTGCTGGCGCCGGGGCCGCTGCCGCCCCAACCCGCCCCGATCGTGGCGGCGCCGGCACCCCCCGCGCCGCCCCCGCCACCCGCATCGACCGCCCCACCCCCGGCGGCGCCGAGTGTCGCCCCGATGCCAGCGACCCCGGCCCCCGCCTTCCTGGATGCCTGCCGCTCGCGGTTCGAGGTGGTCTGAGGCCCCACTCAACAATGGGTTGATTCGGCGCGTATAGTGCGTTGGTGAGTCCGAGCACGCAGCGAACGCGCAAGGTCATCGTGGTCGACAACAGCCACGTGGCGCGACGCATCGGCGAGCGGATCCGGCTCGTCCGTGCGCGAGCCGGGCTGACCCAGGCCCAGCTGGCGCAGGGCCGATACACCGCGGCCTACATCAGCGCCCTGGAGCGGGGCCTGGCGAAGCCGTCCATGGCCGCACTGACCTTCATCAGCGACCGGCTCGGAGTCCCCGTTCCCGACCTCGTCGCCGAGGAGCGCCCCGCGGCCAGCCGGCTGGAGGCGGACCTGATGCTCGCCGGGGGGCAGCACCAGGCCGCCCTGGACCGGTACGAGGCGCTCCTCGACGAGGTCGGCGACGACCGGCGCGGCCGCGCGGAGCTGCTGCGCGGCCGGTCGGAGGCCCTGTGCCGCCTCGACCGCGGGGTGGAGGCGATCGCATCGGCCTCGGAGTCGGCCGAGCTGTTCGACACGCTCGGCGCACCGGCGGACGCGGCATGGTCGCGCTACTGGCTGGCGTTCGCCCACTACCAGGCCGACAACCCTTCCGAGGCGCGCGGCATCCTGCTGCAGCTCCTCGCCGCGGAGCGCACCGGCCTGCCGATCGCCCCCGACTTCCGGTTTCGGGTGCTCACGGCCCTCGGCGCGGTGGAGGCCTGGGACGGCGAGTCGCAGCGCGGCCTGACCTACATGGAGGAGGCTCGCGCCCTGCTGGGGGACGCATCCCTGCGACAGCGCGCCGGATTCCTCTCCTCGCTGGCGCTCCAGTACCGGCGAGTGGGCGACCTCGAGCGCTCGCTGCGGACGGGCTACGAGAGCCTGGCGCTGTACCGCGCCGCGGAGGCCGAGCGCGAGGAAGCGGCGCTGGAGAACAACCTGGCCATCACCTTCCTGGAGGTCGGGAACACGGGCCGCGCCGAGGAGCACCTCGGGCGCGCGCGCCAGCTGGCCGAGCGTCACGCCGATGCGCGCCTGCTGTCCGAGGTCGCCGAAGCGGAGGCGCGCCTGGCGCACGCTCGCGGCGACCATACCGCGGCGGCCGAGCGGGCGACCGTGGCGCTCGAGGCCATGAGCGCGGGCGGCTCGTACCTGGCGGCCGTCGGCGGTCATCTCACGCTCGGCAGGATCGCCGCCGCGCGCGGCGAGCGCGCGTCGGCCGAAGCGCAGCTCACGGCGGCGGCGGAGCTGCTGCGACGGCATCGGGCGCACTCGCACCTGCGCGACCTGCTCGCCGAGTGGGCGGAGCTCCGTTCCGGGTGGGGTGATCTCGCGGGCGCCAACGCGCTCTACGCGGAGGCGCTGGGGCGTCACCACTGACCCCCTGACGTGGGGCCGGTCGCCCCGGCTTCCTCGGGTGGGCACGGCCGGTGAGCACTTACCGGCTGGAGATCAGCGATCCGGTTCGGGTGCGACCTATCGCGGGAACGGCGGCTGGCTGTCGGCCAGGGCTGCGGCCGCGGTGAGCAGCGTGAGGAGCGCGGAGAACGACAGGGAGACCAGGTACGAGCGGATACGACGCATGAGCAGTGTCCCTTTCCGCCCACCGGTCCGCCCCACCCGGATGACCCGATCGTACGCGCCTTCGTTCGCAAGATCAACTATTATCAATTCACCGATGCACGACGCCGCACTGAGGGGGGCGGTCGAGGAGCTTCCGGCCTACCACGTCTGCGGGATCCAGCGGGACCGGGCGCGACAGGTCGAGGGACACGACCACGTGCTGTTCGTCGAGACGCGCGACCCCGACGGTGGCCAGACCCGCTGGCGGTGCGTCGACGTCATCGCGGCCATGCGGGACGGCGAACGCTTCGTCCTGGGCGAAGGCGAGGACCGCCGTCAGCTGGAGCCGGCGCTCTGCACGGCATGCGCCTTCGCCACCGTGCGCGTCATCCCCTCCGATGACGCCGACGAGGACGCATACGCCTTCGGCGACGTGCACTCCTTCTGGAGCGGGGACCCGATCTAGCCCCTTCGCCCGCGATGTCGGGCGCATCGGCCCTTGGACGGACCCCGCGCCCGGCCGGATGGTCGGCCCGAGGCGGTCTCCGCAGCACCACGAAGGTTGAACGCTCGACGGCCCGCGACGGTCGTATCGGGCGTGATCGGATCATCGGATGCGGGCTGCCGAGGAGGGGGCATGGTGTCGAGGCTCGCGACCACGGCGGACGACCGGGCGGACAGGTTCGGCCGCCTGCTCGACGCGTCGCTGGATCGGTGCTTCCGCCTGGCGGCCGTCATCCTCGGCAACCGTCTCGACGCCGAGGACGCCGTGGAGGACGCCGCGCTGCGCGCCTGGCAGCACTTCGACGCCCTCCGCGATCCCGACCGCTTCGATGCCTGGTTCAGCCGCATCGTGGTCAACGTGTGCCGCGATCGGTTCCGCCAACGACGCGGTCTCCCCGCAACCCTGGCCTTCGACCCGCCCAGCGCCTCCGACCCGATCACGGAGTCCGTGGAGCGCGCCGCGCTGCACCAGGCGTTGGCCACGCTGACGCCGGAGCACCGCGCGGTGATCGCGCTCCACTACCTGGAGGGCCTCACCGTCGACCAGGTCGCCGATCGGATCGGCATCCGCGCCGGCACGGTGAAGTCCCGACTGCACTATGGAATCGGCGAGCTCCGCGCCGCGTACGACGCGGCCGGACGGGATCCGGGAAGGACGAACCGATGAGCGACGAGCGCTTCGATCGCGACCTGGGCGACGTCCTCCGCGAGATCGCCGGGGAGGAGGCTCCGATGTCGCTGCGCCACCGTCTCTCGGACGTCACCGAGCGGGCACCCATCGGCCGTCGGTCGTGGTTCACCACGCCGATGCGCCTCTCGGTCGTGGTGGCCGGACTCGCCGTCCTGGCCCTGGCGCTGCTCCTGTGGCCGAGGACCGAGGTCGGGCCGGCGCCGAGCGAGAGCGCCCGTCCGAGCCCGTCCATGACGGTCGCTCCCACTGCCAGCGGGGCCGCGACGCCGGGCGTGACGCCGAGCAGCGAGCCTTCGACGCCTTCGTCGACTCCTCCGACGCCACCGCCCGACGGCGAGTGGACCGGCCTGGTCTGGTCCGATCCGGTGACGCCGCCCTTCCCCGTTCACCTGTACGACCTGTTGCCCTGGGGCGACGGGTACGTCGCGGTCGGGGAGCTGCCGATGCCCGACGGGCAGTCCGACGGCGCCTTCTTCACCTCGACCGACGGCGTGAATTGGACGGTGACGGAGCGGACCGATCCGGGCAACGAGCGGTATCCGAGGTACCTGGAGGCCTGGGACGGCGTCCTCTTCGCGTTCAGCAACCCGGACATGGACTTCCCGGCCAGCGGCATGGTGCCCGCCGCCCCACCGGTGGTGTGGCGCTCCCCCGACGGATCGGCGTGGTCGGTGCTCACCAGCGCGTCATGGCAGGCGGCCTGGGACGACGGCTGGATGTTCAGCGACGTTGCGAGTGGAGCGAGCGGGCTCGTGGCCATCGGAAACCACCTGGCGGGAGCGTCCGGCGCGGCAGCCGTCGATCCGCTGGTGCTCCGCTCGGTGGACGGTGTGGAGTGGGCCCAGGGATCCATCGACGGCCTGGGCCCGCGGTCGATCGTGTCGGACATCGTGGCCGTGGGCGGAGGCTATGCCCTGCTGGGAGGCACCGAGGATTCCATCGCGACCGGGGCGGGCATGCCCCAGGCGTGGTTCTCCAGCGACGGGCTGACGTGGGTTCCGGCACCGGTCGCGGGCGCCGTGGACGGCGACCATCAGTTCGAGGTCCAGGCGGCGCACGTGGGAGCGCACGGTGCCGTCTCCCGGTCCCAGCAAGCGTGTGTCGGATGCGTCGAGCCGCCCGCGGCCTGGGTCTCCACCGACGGGCGCGCATGGCAGCGAGGAAGCGCCGTCGGCGCCGAGGTGCCGGGATTCGGGCTGTGGGGGAGCGACGGGACGCGGATCGTCGTGCTCGACGGTGGACCGGTGGTGCCGCCGGCGCCAGACCAATCGGCGCCGGAGCTCACGGTCGGGCGGATGTCGCTGGACGGGGTTCGCTGGACCGAGCTGGCGCTGTCCCACGCGATGACCGACCCACCCGAGCGGTTCTGGGTCGTGCCCGACGGCGTGATCTACGCCGGAGAAGCGTCGTTCTGGTTCGGAACGCCGACCTTCGGGCCCTGAGGATCGGTCAGGCGAGCCCGAGGTTCGGCTGCGGTGAGAGCGGCTGGAGGAGCTCAGGTCCATCGGTGCCGACCTTGTTGACGGCCGGACTGACCTGCCAGGTCCGGAGCGCGTCGTCGGGCGCGGGGACCAGGAGCGACATGACCGCCTCGAGGGGCGCCTCCGGGTCGAGCCACGCACCCACGTCCCGCGGGTCGAGCACGACCGGCATGCGGTGGTGGAGCGGGGCCATGATGGAGTTCGGGCCGGTGGTCAGGATGGCGGCCGTGCGCGGTTCGTCCGCGCGCGCATCGGTCCAGATGCCGGCGAAGACGAGGATGGCGCCCTCGGCTGACGGACCGATCGCCCACGGCTGCGGCGGCCGGTGCGAGCGGTCCCATTCGTAGAAGGCATCGGCCGGAACCAGGCACCGACGCCGGCGCAGCGCGGGTCCGAAGGCGGGGGACTCGAGCGCGGTCTCGGCCCGGGCGTTGATCCAGCCCGGCGTGCGGCGACCCTCGGCGTGACGCCAGAAGGGCCGGAAGCCCCAGTCCGCGGTCACCAGGCGGCGGGCGCCATCGGTCTCGACCAGGATCCGGACGGGATCGGTGGGCGCGACGTTGTAGCGGCCCGCGGGAAGGTCCGGCTCAGGGGAGGCGCCGAACAGCTCCGCCACGCGATCGACGCGTTCGGACTGGGAGAAGCGGCCGCACATGGCCCGATCCTAGGCCCTGGCGACGAAGGAGGCGCGCGGCCCCGGCGACCAGCGCCGGGGCCGCATCGGTCAGGTGACCGGATCTCGCCGTGGCCTCAGACCAGCGCGGGGACCTTGGCCTCGGCGAGGGCCTTGAAGTTCTCGGCGTTGTGGCGCATCTCGCGCTCCATCGTCCGCTCGATGAACAGCCGATCGGCGATGTGGCCGAGGAAGCCGGCGGGGAGGTCGTACTCGCTCTCCATCACGGCATCCGTCCCCGTCCCGGCCTCGGTGAACCGGATCGTGCCGTGGTACGTCACGCCGGCGCTCTCGCCGACCATCTTGAACAGGTGCGGCCGCTCGACCTCGACGATCTCGGTGATGCTCTCCATCCGCCGGCCCAGGAACGCCGACTCCTCGCGGACCTTGGAGCCGACCTGATCGAGCGGCCCGGTGACCTCCTTCACCTCCATGCCACCCGACATCCACTCCGGCCAGCGCTTCGCGTCGAGCAGCAGGTCGAACGCGTGCTCGATCGGGGCGTCGATGTGCAGCTCATGCCTCACGTGTGCCATGGGTCATCCTCCTCTGCCGAGGCCGGTGACGAGCGAATCGGCGCCGGAATGGAGCGTCATGGGTCGCCGGAGCACCGCCCCGTGCAACCGATCAACCTCGATCGTCGCGGCGTGTCCCGCAAGAGTCGTTCGGCCCTTTCGTCCGGCGCGCTCCGGCCGACGCGTCGTCGTGGACGTCAGTCGCGGTCGCCGCTCCGAACCAGGATCAGCGCATCGGTGTCCGATACCCGCCGGGGTGCTGCGGGAACGCAGCACTCGTCGGCCGTGAACGGACCCGAGTCCGCGAATGCCAGGTAGAGGTCGTCGTCGAGCCTGTCGCGGGTGACTTCGACCATCAGCCAGCCCTCGACCACGTCCCCGGCGTTGAGGGGCCTGATCAAGGCGGGCAGCGCCGGCTCGAGGTCGATCACGCCGCTCGCGACCGCCTGGAATTGCCCGCCGCGCGTCGGCTGGTAGAGGTACCAGTTGGTCTGGCCGGCCGCCATGTCGCCACGTGGGGCCGTGAACTCGTACCGGAACCGGACCGCGAGGTAGCGGGCTCCGCGCAGGACGTCGGGGACGCCGGCACCGGCCGGCTGCTCCTCGCCCCGCTCCACCGTGACGGTGGCGTACGGCCCCTCGTCGTCGAACGCGGTGAACGCGACTTGGTCGCCGGGCTCGACCGCCGCCAGGTCGTGCGCATTCGGCGGAGGCGTCGCCGACTCGTCCGGCGCGCTCGAGCACGCCGACAGCAGCGCCGCAGAAACGAATGCCAGGCCGAGACGACGGAGCGCTGCGCGGCGCATGCAATCGGACCCCCTGCGTCAGGAGCCTGAAGGGTACTCGGTGGGCCAATTCTTGACATGCAAGCACGGACTTGCCTATTGTGCGGGCCGTGGGTGACGTCTACCGAGCCCTGGCCGATCCGACGAGACGGGCGATCCTCGACGAGCTGACCGATCGCGACGGTCAGACCCTCTTCGAGCTGTGCAGCCGGCTCATCGCGCGGCACGGCATCGGCGCCTCACGGCAGGCGATCAGCCAGCACCTGGACGTGCTCGAGTCGGCCGGCCTGGTCCGGACCGAGCGCTCGGGCCGGTACAAGTTCCACCACATCGACACCGGACCGCTGCGCCAGATCGGCGAACGGTGGTCGCAGCAGCCGAAGGAGCAGGACTCATGAGGATCTACGTCACCAGCGTCTTTGTCGACGACCAGGCGAAGGCGCTCGCGTTCTACACGGACACGCTGGGCTTCATCAAGAAGACCGATCTGCCCGCCGGCGGCGCCCGATGGCTCACCGTCGTCTCGCCCGATGCGCTCGATGGCGTGGAGCTCCTCCTGGAGCCGAACGCGCATCCGGCCGCGCAGGCCTACCAGGAGGCGCTGGTGGCCGATGGGATCCCGTGCACCTCGTTCGCCGTGGCCGATGTGCAGGCCGAGTACGAGCGATTGTCGTCGTTGGGTGTCACCTTCACGCAGCCGCCGACCGAGATGGGGCCGGTGACCACGGCCGTCTTCGACGACACGTGCGGGAACCTGATCCAGATCGTGAAGCTGCCGGCGTAGGGGTTTGGGTTGCGCCGGGCGCGCCGGGCGCGCCGGACGCCGCAGCGGTCCGATGTGCGCCCGAGCGCACGCAACTGAGAAGCAGGCACCGGGGATTGCGCTGTGGCGCACATTCGCGAGGTTGAGCACGCCGTCGGCGTCTCGGATGTACGCTCTGGCGCAAACGGAGCGGGCCTTGGGCGAACTGCTGACCAGTTACGTGCGCTGGAGCGCACCTGACCCGCGCGTCGCCGCCGGGCGGCCTTCGGTGACGGCGCGATCCGTGGTGGCCTACTCGTACCGGGAGCCGCAGAACCGGCAGACGATGGCGGCCGACGGGATGCGTGAGCGGCACTGCGGGCAGATCTTGCTCAACCCCAGGCTGGCGATGGCGCCGATGCCCCGGCCGAGCATCGCGAGCACACCGACCACGATCCCGGCCACGATCAGCAGGATGCCCGGGATGAACCCGAGGATCGGGTTCGAGATGATCAGCCACAGGCCAATGAGGAACAGCAGCGCCGCGATGAGCATGGTCCGCGCAGCGTAGCAGCCGTCCCTTCGGCGCTCGGCGCGTGGCATGCTCCCGCGATCCATGACGGACGAATCGGCCACGGCGACCCAGCGCGACCATCGCCGGCGCAGCCGCACCGCGGTGGTGGCGCTGCTGAGCGGGCAGGGGTTGAGCGGCCTGGGGGACATGCTCGCCGGCATCGCGCTGCCCTGGTTCGTCCTCCAGGAGACGGGGAGTCCGGGCCTCACCGCGGTCACCGGGTTCGCGTCGCTGGTGCCGCTGGTGATCGGCGGCATCATCGGTGGGGCCGTGGTCGATCGGTTCGGATTCCGGCCGGTGAGCGTCGCGGCGGACGTCGCCAGCGGGGTCACGATCGCGATCATCCCCATGCTGGCGGTGGCCGGGGCGCTCGAGATCTGGCACGTCGTGCTGCTGGCCTTCCTCGGGTCGCTGCTGGACATCCCCGGTCAGACCGCGCGCCAGAGCGTCCTGCCGGCGCTGGCGGAGGCTGCCGACATCCGGCTGGAGCGGCTGAACGCGGCCGCCGAGACGATGCGCCGCCTGACGCACCTTGCCGGTCCGCCGCTGGCCGGACTGCTGATCGTGCTCATCGGTCCACCGGCGGTCCTGTGGCTCGACGTGGCGAGCTTCGCGATCTCCGTGGTCCTGGTCATGGGCCTGGTGCCCGCGATCCGTCCGGCGGTCGACGGAGATCCGGAGCACTGGCTCACGCGCGTCCGGGAGGGCTTTGCGTTCCTGGCGCGGGAACCGCTGCTGCGCACGCTGGTGCTCATCATCGGAGCGGTGAACGTCCTGATGAACCCGATCTTCCTGGTCGTGCTGCCGGTGTACGCCAACAGCACGACGGGTGAGGCGGTGGACCTCGGGCTGCTGATCGGGGCGTTCGGCGTCGGCAGCGTGATCGCGGCGGTGTCATTCGGAGCCTTCGCGGCCCGGGTGCCCCGGGTGGTGCTGATCCGGGCCGGCCTGCTCACCACGGCCGTTCCCGTCTGGGTCCTCTCGACCATCCCGCCGGTCCCCATCGCCATGGCGGCGATGCTGGTGATCGGGCTGGCGGTGGGCGGAATCGGCCCGCTGATCCTCACGGTCCTGGGCGAACGAACGCCGGTGCGCCTGCGTGGCCGCGTGTTCGGCACGTACGCGACCCTGGTCAACGGCGCCATCCCGTTCGGCGTGCTGATCACGGGCGTTCTGTTGGAGGCCGTGCCCCTGGGCGTGGCGGTGGCGACGATCGCCGCGCTGTACTCGGCCGTCGCCCTGCTCGCGCTCGTTGCGCGGCCGCTGTCCGACCTGGCCGCGAACGGGCGGGTCGTGTCAGCCGCGGAGTCCTGAGGTCGCGCGCTCGACCAGGTCGGCCAGGATCCGCGGGGCGTGCGTCGGAGCAGGCACGCGCCGGATCGTATCCGTTCCGCGGCCCGGACGCGTCGGGGCGGCCCGGAACCCCACGCGACGGCGGAGGGTCGAGACCTGCGGCCCGCCGGATACCGGGCCGCGTGGCCCTTCCGCGCTCCGGGACCTGACCGGCAGGATGCCTTCAGCATCGACAACCTCGACGTTGGAGGGATCGGGTGACATCGACGATCGTCCGCCGCTTCGCCGCCGCCGTGGCGGTTGCGATCGCGGCGCTGTACCTGCTCATCGGTCTCGGCGTGCTCGACATCGGGACCACCGCATCCGGCGAGACGCCCGAGCTGTTCGACTTCGGCGTCGCGCTCGCCGGCCTGTTCCTGGCGATGGGCCTCATGGTGCTGCTCCTCGCCCGGCGGGTCGTGTGGGCCGCCATCGGCATCACGGACCTGCTGATCATCGCCGGCTACTTCCTGCTGGGCGATATCCGCCACCCGTCGTTCGAGCTGTGGGGCCTGCTGATCAAGGCGCTCCAGGGCGTCTTCCTGGTCACGCTCGCCATCCTGGTGATGCGGCCACGGTCCGCCGACGAGGTTCCCGGCGCGCAGCTGGCGCCGATGCACCGCTGAGACGCGAGCCGTGTCCGTCCTGACGCCGACCGACTCCGGGCACGAGGTCGCCGTGCCGTTGGCCGGACATGCCTGCGGTCGGCTGGTGGTGAACGGCGAGTCGACGCGCCTCACCGTTCGTGACGACGCGCCGCCGGACACCCTGGCGCTGGTGCGGTTCTCCGCCGCCGCCGCCCGAGTGGAGGCGGTCGGCGACGAGGTGACCGTGGCATTCGGACGGGGCGGGCTGTTCGGCCTGCGCGCGTGGCTGACCGGCGAGCACACGGAGATCCTGCTCGCGCGGACCGTCCCGTGGGTCATCGAGCTCCGCGACGGCGTGACGCGGCTGGACGCGGACCTGCGTGACCTCCGCCTCCGGAACCTGGCGGTCCGCGGCGGCGTGAGCGACGCGGAGCTGCACCTGCCGCGGCCCCATGGGACCGTTCCGATCATGATCGAGGGCGGCGTCGCGCAGCTGACCGTCAGGATCCCGGTCGGCACCGCGGCCCGGCTGGAGCTCGACGGCGTCGCCACCGATCTCGCCATGGACGGGGAGCGCCTGGACGCCGTGGTGGGCGGGCTCACCCGCGAGACCCCGGGCTACGCCGGCGCGACGGATCGGTACGAGATCACGGTCGAGGGCAGCGCCGCGCGGCTGGCGATCGTGGCGGGCCTGGGCTGACCCTCAGCGCGTCCCGGCCAGCGCGACGAACCGATCCAGGATCCGCGGCCAGTCGCCGAACCTGCTGCGTGAGGATGCGTTCGCATCGGTCCATCCGCCGTGCTCGAACCGCATGCGGCAGCCGCCACCGGCTAGGCTGGACCGATGCGCATCGGTTACGGCTGGCTGACGGCCCAGCACCACCCTGACGACCCCCGCAGCGACGCGGAGCTGTACCGGGAGATGATCGACCTCGCGGTGGAGCTGGAGGCGAGCGGCTTCGACTCCGTCTGGACCAGCGAGCACCACTTCGTCGACGACGGCTACATGCCGTCGCAACTGCCCGTGCTGGCGGCCATCGCGGCGCGGACCAGCCGGATCACCATCGGCACGGGCGTGCTGCTGGCACCGCTCTTCGACCCGCTGCACGTCGCCGAAGACGCGGCCACCGTCGACCTGCTCTCGAACGGCCGCCTGATCCTTGGGTTGGGCGCCGGGTGGCGCGAGGAGGAGTTCGAGGGCTTCGGCATCCCGATGCGCGAGCGCGGCTCGCGCCTGGCCGGCCACGTCGCCGTGCTGCGCCAGGCCTGGTCCGACGGCCTGGTCAGCGGCGATGGCCGTCACTTCCAGATCCCCGGCCTCAATGTCACGCCGAAGCCGATGCGGCCCGGCGGGCCGCCGATCTGGATCGGCGCCGGTGCGGAGGCGGCCGTGCGGCGAGCCGGGCGCCTGGCCGACGGCTACCTGGCCGGGCCGACGACCCCGGAGCGCCTGCGCGAGCGCATGGGCTGGGTGCGCGAGGCGGCCGAGGAGGCCGGCCGCGACCCGTCGACCATCAGCGCCAACCTGTACCGGCCCACCTTCGCGTGGCGCGACGGTGACGCGTGGGCGCGCATCCGGGACGCGGCCTGGTACATGGACTGGAAGTACGGCGACATGGGCGCCGCTCGGGGATCGCGGATCGCGAAGCGGCCACCGCCGGTCCCGGCCGAGGCCGAGGAGCGGCTGCGGCGGAACACCCTGGCCGGCACGCCGGAGGAGGTCGCGGAGTCGATCCTGGCGTACGGCGACATCCTGGGCACGGAGGGCACGTACGTCGCCCGCCTGCACCTGCCGGGCCTGGACCCGTCGGTCGCGGCCGAGGCGCGGCGCGTCTTCGCCGAAGAAGTGCTCCCGCTGGTGCGCGGCGCTGCCTGACATCGCGCTACGCTAGCCGCGATGTCGAGCTGGCCGCGAACCGTCTGGCGGCACCCGTCCGCCGTGCTGCTGGCCGTCCAGCTGCTCGGCGTCCTGCTCTACCCGTTCATGGTCGACTCGCCCACGGGACGGGCGCTCCTCTCGATCTTCGCGCTCGTCGTGCTGGTGCTCGCCGTTCGGGCCGTGCGGGCGACGCCCGCGCTGATGCAGGTCTCCGTCGGCCTCGGCGTGCCAGTGGTGGTGCTGACCATCCTGGAGGCCGCTCGCCCCGAGGACCAGGGCATCCTGTTGTGGTCATCGGTCCTGCACTCGGCCTTCTACTTCTACACCAGCTACGGGCTGATCCGGTACATGTTCAAGGACCGCCGCGTGACGCCCGACGAGCTGTTCGCGACCGGCGCGACGTACACCGTCCTGGCATGGGCGTTCGCGTACCTGTACCTGGCCATCCAGGTCGTGTGGCCCGGATCGTTCTCGGCGGCGTCCGGCGCGGTGGAGCCCCGGACGTGGGTGGAGATGCTCTTCCTGTCGTTCACCACCCTGACCAGCACGGGCCTCTCGGACATCGCGCCCGTCCTGCCGCAGGCGCGGGCCCTGAACATGATCGAGATGGTCGCCGGGCTGATGTACGTGGCGCTGGTGATCTCCCGCATCGTCGGCCTCACGCTGTCCCGGGAGCAGGCGAGCGACTGATCGGTCATGGTGACCTTTGCCCCTGTCCCGCCGGGCCGGGCGAAGCGCAGGATGCGCCGATGATGAAGCTGTTCGGGCTCCTGGCCCGGCCGCCGCTCGGGCGTCGCACCGTCCCGCTGCTCGTGGAGAGCGGACGGGTGTGGTGCCCGCAGCGCGGCGACATCGAGGTCGGCCAGTGCCGCGGCTGCCCGAGCTTCGTCGCGTACGACGGGCGCGAGCTCCGATGCCGCACCGAGCGGCGCTGGCTCGTGCGCGACGCCCGCTGAACCGAGGGCGACGGACCGCTTCTCGTGACGGTTGAGGTGGCGCCCGGCGCGGCGAGTGGGACACTCGAGGAGTTGCTGCCGCCGGACCTCCCGACGCGACCGCGAGCCATCGCGGTCTCGTGCCGTCGCAGCGCATCGCGCGGGCCCTCGGCTTCCGAACCGAGCGCTGGTACGACCTCGTGGCGTATCGGACCGAGGAGCTCCGGGGCTAGCTCGACACCGGTGTTGGCGGTGCCGCCGGGCCCGGCGCCGGCCGCTGGACCAGGACGGCCGCCGCGATGATCACCAGACCGCCGACGGCCTCCGTCGGCGAGATCGCCTGGCCGAGGACGGCGGCGGCCAGCAGGACGCCGGCCACGGGCTCCAGCAGCATGAGCACCGCCGTCCGCGTGCCGCCCAGCTGGCGCACACCGCGCAGGAGCCAGACCTTGGCCGCCGCGGCCCCCAGGAGGCCGGCGGTGAGCACGGCGGCCCAGGCCGCCGCATCGGACGCCCAGCTCAGGAGGCGGCCGGCGGGAAGGTCGACCGCCAGGACGACGGCGCCCGCCAGGATGGCGCCGCCCCCCAGGATCAGCGCCGTGGCCTGCTCGGCCGGCACGCGGGTGTAGCCGCGCCGCGAGACCACCAGGTAGGTCGCCTGGCAGGCCGCCGCCGCCACCGCCCATGCCATCCCGATCGGGGAGAAGCGGGCCACGCCGACCTGGTCCGCCAGCACCAGCACCACCCCGCACGCCGAGAGCAGCAGCCCGGCCGTGCGGGCCCGGGTGAACCGCTCGCGGCCGATCAGGACGGATGTTACGGCGACGAGCATCGGGTAGGTGAAGTACACGGCCAGCACGAGCGCCACCGCCATCTCGCCGTAGGCGGCGAACAGCGCCAGGTTCAGGGTCCCGTTGGCGAGCATCGCGGCGGCGAGCATGACGCGCTCCTGGCGCGGGAGGCCGCCGATGCGGACCCAGCTGCGATGGCGCAGGGCGACCAGGGCGACGAGCGCCGTGGCGCCGATGACCGCGCGCAGCGCCACGAACGTGGGCGACCCCATTCCGGAGCGGTACGCGACGCCCGAGAGGCTGCCGAGCGTCGCGAAGGCGAGCGCGGCCGCCACCACCCATCCGGCGCCCAGGGCGTTGGTGGCACGCAGCCGCAGGAACAGCCGGCTCGACGGGCCCGCCGCGGCGGGCATCGGCCGGACTGCGTGGCTCATGGCAGCAGCGTCCCTCGTGGGTCGCGGCAGCGGACCGGCCATCCGGCCCGATCCTGTGGTGCCGGGTGGCGGGGAGCGGTACAGTCGGCCGATGGACGCGTTCCACGGCTTTCCGCTGCCAGGGACGGGGGCTGGCGATCCGGTCGTCGCGGTGCCCGCCCCGGGCGAGGGCGTCGGCTGGTGGGCCGGCTCCTCGAGCGCGGTCGAGGACGACGACGGCTCGTTCGTGGTCGCCTACCGCGCCCGGCTGGGGCACGCGGGACGTGGGTACACGGTGGTCGCGCGCTCACCCGACGGCGAACGCTACGAGACGGTTGCCGAGATCGGCCAGGAGCGCTACGACGCCGCGTCGATGGAACGCCCGGCGCTGGCCAGGACCGATGACGGCCGCTGGCGCCTCTACGTCTGCGCCGCCAGTAAGCCGCCCAGCCGGCACTGGTGGATCGAGCTGCTGGAGGCCGACGATCCCGCCGGCTTCGCCACCGCCGCGTCGCGGACGGTCTTCCCCGGCGACGAGCGCACCGGCGTCAAGGATCCCCTCGTGCGCCGAACCCCCGACGGCGGGTGGGAGGCGTGGATCTGCTGCCATCCGCTGGACGAGCGCGACGAGGAGGACCGCATGACCACGGCCTACGCCACCTCCCGCGACGGCGTGACGTGGGATTGGCACGGGACCGTCCTGACGCCCCGGCCCGGTACCTGGGACCAGCGCGGCGCGCGCCTGACGACGGTGCTCCCCGACGGCCGCGCCGCGTACGACGGGCGCGCCAGCAAGGAGGAGAACTGGTTCGAGCGGACGGGCCTGGCCCGCCTCACCGGCCGGCGCCCCGGCGAGCTCGAGCAGGTGAGCGACGACGCCGTGCGGGACGTGCGCTACCTGGACGTCCTGCCGCTGCGGGCCGGCGGCTACCGGATCTGGTACGAGGCGCGCCTGCCCGACGAGAGCCACGAGCTGCGCACGGAGCTGGTCCGCTAATTCGCGTTACGTTCGCGTTCGCCGGCCGCGTCCTCGACCGTGAGCGAGGCGGAGTCGTCCGACCGCGCTCCTGGCTCGTATGGATGAGGAAGCACAGCCTGCGATCACCCGGCCGGCGCCGCATGCGGCCGGCGAGAACGCCGATGAGGAGCACACTCGATGACCTGGATCACCCGCGCCGCCGTCAGCCGACGCAGCGTGACCCTGCTCTTGGCCGCCGGCCTCTTCGTGGCCGGCGTGCTGGCGTGGGGCAGCCTGAAGCAGGAGCTGCTGCCAGACGTCTCGTTCCCCGTCGCGACGGTCATCGCGCCGTACCCCGCCGCCGGTGCCGATGACGTCGAGTCGGAGGTGGTCGAGCCGATCGAGCGGGCGGTCCAATCGGTGGCCGGGATCGACCAGGTGCGGTCGACGTCGGCGAATTCCATCGGCTTCGTCACCGCGCAGTTCGAGTACGGCACGAACATCGACGAGGCGACCGCCTCGATGGAGGAGGCCATCGCGGCGCTGGACCTGCCCGACGGGGTGGAGCCGCAGGTCTCGGCCCTCGACATCAACGCCTCCCCGGTCGTCGTGGCGGCGATCTCGTCCGGATCGGCGACGCTCACCGACCTCGGCAAGATCGCGACCGACGAGATCGTCCCGGCGCTGGAGGGGATCCCCGGCGTCGGCTCCATCGAGCTGACCGGCGGACTCTCGGATCGGGTGACCGTCACGGTCGACCCGGCCGCGCTGGCGCGGACGGGCATCGGCTACCAGCAGATCCAGGGCGCGCTGGCGGCCGCCAACGTCACCATCCCATCGGGCGAGCTGCCGTCCGAGAACGAGTCGATCCCGGTCACCACCATCGGCGAGATCACCTCGGTCGAGCAGCTGCGATCGGTCGTCGTCGGCGTGGATCAGAGCGGCCAGGTTCCGACGCCGGTGACTTTGGACGACGTGGCGGACGTGGAGGAGGAGCCGGTCGCGACGACGGGCTATGCCCAGCTCAACGGGTCCGAGGCGCTGGCCCTCTCGGTCAGCAAGACGCAATCGGCCAACACGGTCGAGGTGTCGGAGGCGGTCAACGACGCCCTCGACGAGATCGTGGCGAGCAGCGACGCGGACCTCGAGATCGCCGTCGTGTCGGACCAGGCAGACTTCATCATCGAGTCGCGCGACGGCCTGCTCAAGGAGGGCGGCCTGGGCGCCGTCTTCGCGGTGCTGACGATCTTCGCGTTCCTGTTCAGCCTGCGCTCGACGTTCGTGGCCGCGCTCAGCATCCCGCTGTCGCTGCTCATCGCGCTGGTGGCGATGCAGCTGTCGGGCATCACCATGAACATCATGACCCTGGGCGGCCTGGCCGTGGCCGTGGGGCGCGTGGTGGACGACTCGATCGTGGTGCTCGAGAACATCTACCGCCACCGGGCCATGGGCGAGAGCCGCATGACCGCGGTCCTGCGCGGGCCGGCGGAGGTGGCCGGAGCCATCACCTGGAGCACCCTCACCACCGTCGCGGTCTTCCTGCCGCTGGGCTTCGCCGGCGGGCTGATCAGCCAGTTCTTCCTGCCGTTCGCGCTGACCGTCAGCTTCGCGCTCCTCGCTTCGCTGGTGGTGGCGCTGACGGTGATCCCGGTGCTCGCCTTCTTCCTGGTCGGCGTGCCGGGAACGGGCGCGACCGACGAGGCCGGCGAGCCACGTCGCTCGCTGTGGGTGCGTGCCTACGATCCGACCATCCGCGCCGTGCTCCGCAACCGGTGGACCGCGCTGGCGACCGTGGTCGGCGCGCTGCTGCTGTTCGTCGGCTCGATGTTCATCGCGCCGCTGCTGCCGACCGCGTTCCTCAACTCGGGCTCCGAGAAGATCCTGCTGGTCAGCGTGTCGCCGCCGGCCGGCACCAGCTCGGAGGGCGTCCGCGAGCGAGCGGCCGAGGCCGAGCAGCTGATCCTGGCCGACGACCAGGTGGAGCTCGTCCAGACCGGCATCCCGCCCGAGGGCGACACCGGCTTCCGGACGCTCATCGCCGCCCAGTCGGGCCGCGCCGCGAACTCCGCCACCATGTACGTCCGCCTCGACTCCGGCGCGGACCTGACCGATGCGGCGCTCCGCCTCGAGGAGGCGCTCGCGCCGATCGAGACCGATGGCTGGGATGCGGTCGTGCAGCAGGCGACCGGTCCGGGCGGCGGCGGGAACCTGTCGCTGGTGGTCAGCGGTCCCGACACGGACCGCGTGGAGGAGGCGACCGCGACCGTCATCGAGGCCATCTCCGACATCGACGGGCTGGCCAACGTCACCAGCGACCTCGTCGCCGCGGCGCCGCAGGTCGAGGTGCGCGTGGATGCGGAGCGCGCGGCCGCGGCCGGCGTGAGCGCGGCGCAGGTCGGCGGCATCGTGCGCGGCGCGCTGACGCCACTGCCCGTCACCACGCTCCAGCCCGACGAGGGCGGCGAGCCGGTTCCGGTGCTGCTGCGATTCGACCCCGCCGCCCTCACCAGCGCCGATGCCCTGGCGCGGCTGCCGGTGGGACCGGCCACCACCCTCGGTGACGTCGCCGACGTCGAGCAGCGCGACGTGCGCGCGACCATCAGCCGTGTCGATGCGGCCCCGTCATCGACGGTGAGCGGCGAGATCGTCAGCGACGACACCGGCGCCGTCTCGGCGGCCGTCCGCTCGGAGCTGGACCGGCTCGAGTCGGATGACGCCCTGCCGGCGGGCGTATCGGTCTCCGTCGGCGGCGTCAGCCAGCAGCAGTCGGAGGCGTTCGGTGGCCTCTTCGTGGCCATGGGTGTCGCGATCGCCCTCGTCTACCTGATGCTGGTCCTCGCCTTCAACTCGCTGGTGACGCCCTTCATCATCCTGTTCAGCCTGCCGCTGGCGACCATCGGCGCCTTCCCCGCGCTGCTGCTCACCGGGCGGCCGATCGGCGTCAGCGCGCTCATCGGCTTCCTGATGCTGATCGGGATCGTGGTGACCAACGCCATCGTGCTGCTCGACCTGGTGGAGCGCCTGCGGGCCGAGGGCGTGCCGCTGAAGGAGGCGCTCATCCGGGGCGGGCACACCCGCGTGCGACCGATCCTCATGACGGCGATCGCCACCATCCTGGCCCTCGTGCCGCTGGCCGCGGGCTTCAACGAGGGATCGATCATCGCCGCCGAGCTGGGGACGGTGGTCATCGGTGGCCTGCTGAGCTCGACGTTCCTGACGCTGATCGTGGTGCCGGCCGCGTACCGGCTGGTCGAGGGGCTCCGGGATCGGATCTCGCGGCGTCGGGCACCCGAGCCGGCGGTCGTCGAGGTGCGGTGACCCGGCGACGGAACGATCCACGTCGCGACCCCTTGCCGGGGCCCGTAGCATCAGCGCATGACCGATGATGCCGCCGCGCTCAGCCGCGACCTGCCGGGGGAGGAGGAGGCCTGGGAGCGCCTCCACCACGTGATCGACCGGATCACGCCGGAGACGGCCGAGGTGCCGGGGTACTTCGAGGAGGGCTGGACCGCAAAGGACGCGATCGCGCACCTCGGGACCTGGATGGCGCGCGGGGCCACCGTGCTGCGGCAGATCGCCGCCGGGACCTACCACGAGGGCGAGGTGGACGTGGACGCCGAGAACGCGCGCTACCTCGACGCCATGCGTGACATCCCGCTCGACACGGTGCACCTCCAGGCGGCCGCCGCGCACGGCGAGCTGTTGCGCGCCTGGCGCGAGCTGCCGAAGGTGACGCCCGCGGCGGCGTACTGGGTCCGGAAGGCCGGACCCGACCACTACGCCGAGCACCTGCCCCGGCTCGAGGCCTGGGTCGAGCAGCTGAGCGCCCGCGCGCGCTGAGCCGACCGCGGGGTCGCCGCCCGCCGGGGCCTCCGTCGTGTCGCCGACCCCGTCGCCGACTGCTACCGTCGCCGCCGTGACCCGCACCCGCGTCCTCGACCGCATCCGGCGCCCGGTGCGCCGCGAGGGGGCCGAGAGCTACCTGTTCGTGATGCTGGTGTCCTTCGCCACCACCGTCATCGGCACGCGCTGGTTCCTGTCGCTCACCGGCTTCCCGCAGATCGGCGGCGGCGACCTCCACATCGCCCACGCGGTGTGGGGCGGCGTGGCGCTGTTCGTCGCGACGCTGCTGCCCATCCTGCTCGCCGGGCGCGTCGTGTACGTCGCGACGGCGGCGCTGTCCGGCATCGGCATCGGCCTGTTCATCGACGAGATCGGGAAGCTGATCACCGCCGACAACGACTACTTCTACCCGGCGGCGGCCCCGATCATCTACGCCACCTTCCTGCTCGCCGTCCTGGTGTGGCTCCGGGTCCGCGGGGGACGCCAGGAGGACGAGGACCCGCGCACCCAGCTGCTGACCGCGCTCGAGCTGCTCGAGGAGTCGGTCGAGGGCGACCTGCAGGCCGGCGAACGCGAGACGCTGCGCGAACGCCTGGCCGGCGCCGCCGCCCGCGCCCGGAGCCCCGAGCAGCGGCGGCTGGCGAGTGACCTGCTGGCGTTCGTGGAGGCGCAGGAGACGCGCATCTCGCCGGATCCGGTCGATCGACTGCTGACGCTGCGCCGCTGGTGGTCGGCACGAGAGCGCGCGTGGCTGGGCGGCCGCGGGCTGCGGCTGGCCATCGTGGCGGCGCTGGTGATGACCGGCATCGTGCAGCTGATCGGCATCGCGCAGATCGTCGGGCAGGTGCGGCTGGACGAGGCGACCGCGGGCGTCGCGGGGCGGCTCACCAGGTTCCAGCTGCTGCACCTGGCCGTGGAGGCCAGCGGCGGGGCGCTGGTGGTGGTCGGTGCGGCGCTGGCCACGGTGGTCGGACGGCATCGGCTGGGCTGGACCCTCGCCTACTTCGGGCTGCTGATCACGATCACCCTGGGTGACCTCATGTCCTTCTACATCCGCCAGTTCGACTCGATCGTCATCGTGCTGGGCCACCTCGTCCTGCTGACGGCCGTCGTGGCGGCACGCGAACGGCTGCGATCCGAGCGGCCGCCGCCGGTGTCCCTCCCCGGATCGACCTGACCTTCGGCCCGCCCCATCCCGACGTCCGGCTCTCGGGAGCGGACAGGCATCCGTGCGGAACTGGCCATGCTCGATGGCGCGCATCTGGCAGCTGACGCGCCGATGGCGCCGGTCGAGGAGTACCGTGCACGCAACCAGGAGGACCCGATGACGCAGACCCCGACGCCCCGCGCCCCGGCGAGCGGACGCCAGGACAAGGCCACCGAGATCCTCGGCCACGCGGCACACCCGCTCGACGTCCTGTTCGCCCCGAAGTCGGTGGCGGTCATCGGCGCCACCGAGTCGCGGGGCAAGGTCGGGCGCACGCTGCTGGCCAACCTGATCAGCTCGCCGTTCGGCGGCACCGTCTTCCCGGTCAACCCGACGCGGACCAGCGTGCTGGGCGTCAAGGCCTACCCCGACCTCGCGTCCATCCCCGATCCGGTGGAGCTCGCCGTCATCGTCACGCCCGCGCCCACCGTCCCGGGTCTCATCGAGGAATGCGTCGCCACGGGCGTGAAGGGCGCGATCATCATCTCCGCCGGCTTCAAGGAGACCGGCGCGGAGGGCGTCGCGCTCGAGGCGCAGGTGCTCGAGACGGCGCGCCGTGGGCGGATGCGGATCGTCGGGCCCAACTGCCTGGGCGTGATGAACCCGCTGAACGGGTTCAATGCCACCTTCGCCGCCGGCATCGCGCGGCCCGGGAGCGTCGGCTTCGTGAGCCAATCCGGGGCGCTGATCACCGCCGTGCTCGACTGGGCCGAGCGCGAGCAGACCGGGTTCAGCTCCGTCGTCTCGCTGGGCTCGATGCTCGACGTCGGCTGGGGCGACGTCATCTACTACCTGGGCGACGACCCCAAGACGAAGTCCATCGTGGTCTACATGGAGACCATCGGCGACGCCCGCGCCTTCCTCTCCGCCGCCCGCGAGGTGGCGCTGACCAAGCCGATCATCGTCATCAAGCCCGGCCGTACC
Source organism: Candidatus Limnocylindria bacterium (assembly GCA_035700865.1). Classification (GTDB taxonomy): domain Bacteria; phylum Chloroflexota; class Limnocylindria; order QHBO01; family QHBO01; genus JACDBZ01. The sequence continues at coordinate 31,846 of DASSOH010000097.1, forward strand.
GAGCAGGCGGCACGCGCCGCCGCCTCGCACACGGGCTCGCTGACGGGCAGCGACGACGTCCTGGACGCCGCCTTCCGGCGCGTCGGCGTGTTGCGCGTCGAAAGCATCGCCGAGCTGTTCGGCATGGCCGAGGTGCTCGCCCAGCAGCCCCGGCCCAAGGGTCCGCGGCTGACCATCGTCACCAACGCCGGCGGCCCGGGCGTCATCGCCACCGATGCGCTGATCGGCGGGGGAGCGGAGCTGGCCCCGCTGCCGGACGACACGCGCGAGGCGCTCAACGGCGTGCTGCCCGCGGCCTGGAGCCACGGCAACCCGATCGACATCCTGGGCGACGCGCCACCGGAGCGCTACCGCCAGGCGGTCGAGATCGCGGCGGCCAACCCGGAGAGCGACGGCCTCCTGGTCGTCCTCACCCCGCAGGACATGACCGATGCGACCGGCACGGCCGAGCAGCTGGCCGGCTTCCGCCTGCCGGGCGGCGGGCCGATGCTCGCGTCGTGGATGGGCGGTCCCTTCGTCGATGCCGGCACGGAGCTGCTCCAGAAGGCCGGCATCCCCGTCTTCGAGTACCCCGACGTCGCGGCCAAGATGTTCACCTACCTGTGGCGATCCGCGGCCGACCTGCGGCTGCTGTACGAGACGCCGGTCCTGGCGGATCCCGGTGGTGATGGGCTGGACGGCGTCGAGTCGGCCGCCCGGCAGCGCGTGGCCGAGACGATCGCGCGGGCGCGCGGCGAGCGGCGCACGCTGCTCAGCGAGGCCGAGTCGAAGGACATCCTGGCCGCGTACGGCGTCCCGGTGGCGGAGACGCGCGTCACCGAGTCCGAGGACGAGGCGGTGGCCGCCGCCGAGGCCATCGGCTACCCGGTGGTGGTCAAGCTCTTCTCGCGCACGATCACCCACAAGACCGACGTCGGCGGCGTGAAGCTCAACCTGGTCGACGCCGATGCGGTTCGCGAAGCGTATCGGTCCATCCGCCAGTCCGTGACCACCGCGAAGGGCGCCGAGCACTTCAACGGCGTCACGGTCCAGCCCATGATCAACTACACCGGCTACGAGCTGATCGTCGGCAGCAGCATCGACCCGCAGTTCGGGCCGGTCCTGCTGTTCGGGACCGGCGGCACCATGGTCGAGGTCATCCGCGATCGGGCACTGGCGCTGCCGCCCCTGACGACCACCCTGGCGCGCCGGATGGTCGAGCGGACGCAGATCTTCAAGGCGCTCACCGGCGTGCGTGGGCGGGAGCCGATCGACCTGGCCGCGCTCGAGCAGCTGCTGGTGCGCTTCAGCCGGCTGGTGGTCGAGCATCCGTGGATCAGCGAGATCGACATCAACCCGCTGCTCGCCTCGCCCGAACGGCTGATCGCGCTGGACGCGCGGGTCGTGCTGCACGCGACCGATACGCCCGAGGCGGCCCTCCCACGACCGGCCATCCGGCCGTACCCGGTCCAGTACGTCGGGGAGTGGGCGGCTCGCGACGGCTCGCCGCTGACCATCCGCCCGATCCGGCCCGAGGACGAGCCGCTGATGGTCCGCTTCCACGAGCAGCTGAGCGAGGAGACGGTCTACGCGCGCTACTTCCGGTACCTGAAGCTGTCCCAGCGCACCGCGCACGAGCGCCTCACCCGGATCTGCTTCATCGACTACGACCGGGAGATGGCGCTCGTCGCCGAGGACCGCGACACGCTGACCGGCGAGCCGGAGATCGTGGGCGTCGGGAGGCTGTCGAAGTCGCGGGGGCTGCCCGAGGCGGAGTTCGCCATCCTGGTCGCGGACCGATGGCAGCGTCACGGCCTGGGGACGGAGCTCCTGCGGCGGCTCGTGCGCGTCGGACGGGACGAAGGGCTGGAGCGCATCTGGGCCGAGATGCTGGCCGGCAATGGCGGGATGCGGCGGGCGTCGGAGCGCGCGGGCTTCACGGTGCGCCCGCTGCCCGAGGATCCGGGCGTGGTCGTCGCCGAGCAGCTGGTCGCGGCGGCGGCGGCCGGTTGACCGCCTCGACGGGCAGCCGCCTCCCGGCGCTCGGGCCGCGCGGCGAGGGATGGGTCGCCGGGCAGGTCGTGCTGCTCGGGTTCGTCGCGGTTGCCGGCCTGCCGGGCCTGGGCGATCTGCCGCCCGCGACCGCCGGCCGGTGGGCCCTCTTCGCGCTGGGCCTCGCGCTGCTGGCGCTCGGCGTCGGCATCGGCTTCGCGGCCGCCCGGGCCCTCGGCTCCAGCATCAGCGCGCTGCCGCGGCCGAAGGAGACGGCGACGTTCGCATCCGGCGGCATCTACGCCGTCGTGCGCCACCCGATGTACCTCGCCCTCGTGGTGGCCTCGGTCGGATGGGCGCTGGCGATGGCCTCCACGCTGGCGGCGCTCGCCGCCGTCGCACTGGTGGCCTGGCTCAATGGCAAGGCCCGGCGCGAGGAGGCGTGGCTGCTGGATCGCTACCCGGAGTACGCCGCCTACCGTCGACGGACCGGGCGGTTCCTGCCGAGGATCGGTGCATCGGTGCCGGGTGACCCGCCCCACGGGTCAACCGAGGGCTGAGCGCCCCGTCCCGCGCCTTCCGGCGTCGCCTGGCCACCCCGACGGGGCACCGCTGCAGGCGCGCGCCGGTCAAAGGTCCCGGCCTCGCCGGGCCGATGGGCACTGGCCGCGGCCGCGCCCGACCGCGGACGCTCCGAACGACCAACGAAACGGGGAGGAGGGTCAACTCGACATGTCCCAGCGCCGCATCGTGATCATGGGGGCCGCCGGTCGCGACTTCCACGACTTCAACGTCGTCTTCCGTGACGACGCGTCGGCCCGCGTGGTCGCGTTCACCGCGACCCAGATCCCGGGCATCGCCGACCGCCGCTATCCGGCCGAGCTGGCCGGCAGGCACTACCCCAACGGCATCCCCATCTGCGGCGAGGACGAGCTGGAGGACCTGGTCCGCAGCGAGCGGGTGGACGAGGTGGTCTTCGCGTACAGCGACGTCAGCCACGAGACGGTCATGCATGCGGCGTCCCGCGCCATGGCGGCCGGGGCGGACTTCCGCCTCCTCGGTCCCGCGAGCACCATGATCGAGAGCCGGCTGCCGGTGGTCGCCATCGGCGCCGTCCGGACCGGCAGCGGCAAGAGCCAGACGACGCGCTACCTGGCCGAGCTGATCGCCCAGGCCGGCCTCACGCCGGTCGTGATCCGCCACCCGATGCCGTACGGCGACCTCGCCGCCCAGCGCGTGCAGCGCTACGCGTCCCTGGATGATCTCGAGCGGCACCACACCACCATCGAGGAGCGCGAGGAGTACGAGCCGCACCTCGAGGCCGGACGCGTGCTCTACGCCGGCGTCGACTACGAGGCAATCCTGCGCCAGGCCGAGCACGAGGCCGACGTGATCGTGTGGGACGGCGGCAACAACGACTTCCCGTTCTACCGGCCGGACCTCTTCGTGGTCGTCGCCGATCCGCTGCGCGCCGGGCACGAGCAGCGCTTCCACCCGGGCGAGACGAACGTGCGCATGGCCGACGTCGTGGTGATCAACAAGGTGGACAGCGTCGACGACGCGACGCTGCGCGACGAGGTCGCCTCCATCCGGTCGCTGAACGCCGACGCGCAGATCGTCACCGCGCGTTCGACGCTGCGACTCGAGGGCGGCGAGATCCGCGGCCGGCGGGTGGTGGTCGTGGAGGACGGTCCGACGCTCACGCACGGCGGCATGACCTTCGGCGCGGGCATCGCCGCCGCGCGCCGCTTCGGGGTGGCCGAGATCCTCGATCCGCGGCCGTACGCCGTCGGCTCCATCCGCCAGGTGCTGGAGAAGTACCCGTCACTGGATCGCCTGGTCCCGGCCATGGGCTACGGCGAGGAGCAGATGGCGGAGCTGGCCGCCACCCTGAACGCCACCGACGCGGACCTCGTGCTGGCCGGCACGCCCATCGACCTGACGCGCGTGCTGCGGCTGGACAAGCCGGTCGTGCGCGTCCGCTACGACCTCCAGGAGGTCGGCGGTCCGCCGCTGCGCGACCTCCTCGCGCCGGTCCTCGCCGGCACGACGCCCCGCGTGCCGGCCTGAGGGCCGGCCGCGCGCTCGACGACCTGCGACCCGTTCGATCGGTCCCTTCGGCACTGATCGCCCCCGGTGGCGCCGCGCAGGCTGGCGCCGATGGCTCCGCGGCGAGCCCACCGAGAGGTGACCGACATGAGCGTTGCCCTCCCACCCACCCAGCCGATCCGCAGCGAGCACGCCGAGCTGCTGCCGCAGATCGAGCAGCTGCGGCACACCGCCGCCTGGATGGCCGATGCCCCGGCCCCGGTCGTCCGCGAGAAGGTCGCTCACGCCGTCGAGTTCCTGGAGCACCACCTGGTCCCGCATGCCCTCGCCGAGGACGAGGTCCTGTACGAGGCGGTCGAGGGCGCCATGGGCGCACCGGGCGCATCCGCGACGATGCGCCGCGATCATCTCGAGGTCGCCCGCATGACCGAGGCGCTGGCCGAGCTGCGCGACGCGCTGGCCGACCCACCCACCGAGCAGCAGCGCGATCGCCTGACCGAGCTGCTCTACGGGCTGCACGCCGTCCTCGCCCTCCATCTCGCCAAGGAGGAGGAGATCTACCTGCCCATCCTCGATGCGGCCCTGACCGTCGAGGACGGCGAGCGACTGATGGCGCGGATGGAGGAGGCCGCCGCGCGGCACCGGCAGTTCGCTCACGCGTGAGGGCCGACCCGCGTCGAATGTCGTAGGCCGGCCTCCCGCGCCTGCCGGATGCCGCGCGCCGGTCGGTGGACCGAACCTGAACGACGTCCTTCATCAACCGTCGATCAGGAGTCGAGCCATGCGTTCCGCCACCATCGCCGCCGCGTCGGTCGTCCTCGTCGGGGCCTACCTCGCCGTGGGCGGCGCCGTCGGCCTCGCTCCCGCGGCCATCGCGCTGGGCGTCAGCGTCATCGCCCTCGCCGCCGCCGTCACCGCCGTTGCGGCCTCGGGCGCCTCGGGCCGGAACGCCTCGGGAGCCTGATCCCGCGCCCTCGCGGTCACCCCCTCGGCCGGCGCCCCGCGGGCGCCTCGCCTGGCGCGCGCACTACACTCGCGCCCATGCTCCGGACCGTCGAGATCACCCGCTACGTCACCCCACTGCGCGAGGGCAGCTCGCTGCCCGCGCTGGTGGAGGCGGATGACGGGCGCGAGTACGTCATCAAGTTCCGCGGCGCCGGGCACGGCGCGAAGGCGCTGATCGCCGAGGTCATCGGCGGCGAGATCGGTCGGGCGCTGGGGCTGCCGGTCCCCGAGCTCGTGCTGGCCGTGCTGCCGGAGGAGATCGCGCGCGGGGAGTCGCACGACGAGATCCGGGACCTGCTCGGCTGGTCCATCGGCCTGAACGTGGGCATGGGCTTCGTCCCCAACGCGCTGGCGGCCGACCTCGCCCGCCCGCCGCTCGAGGGCCCCGACTGGGCCGCCGACGTCGTGTGGTTCGACGACCTGATCGTCAACCCGGACCGGACGCCGCGCAACGCGAACCTGGTGGTGCACGACGGGCGCACCTGGCTCATCGACCACGGCTCGTCGCTGTATGTCCACCACGCCTGGACCGATCCTGACGCGCACGCCCGGCGCCCGTTCGAGCTGATCCGCGACCACGTGCTGCTGCCGTTCGCCTCCTCCATCGCCGATGCGGACCGGCGCCTGGCCGAGCGAATGGACCGCGCGACCATCGACGCGATCGTCGACGCCGTGCCGGAGGCGTGGCTCAACGACCAGCGCTTCGGGGGACCGGCAGACGAGCGCGACGCGTACCGGCGCTACCTGGCCGTCCGGCTCGAGGCGCGACCGACGTGGGTGGCCGAGGCGGATCGCCGGCGCGACGAGGTGCAACGCGATGCGGTCGCGTGACGCGTTCTCCTACATCGTGCTGCGGGTCGTGCCGGACATCGAGCGCGAGGAGTTCGTGAACGCCGGGGTCGTGGTGTTCTGCCGGCCGCGCCGCTTCCTGGAGGCCCTGGTCGAGCTCGACGGCGATGCGCTCCGCGCGCTGGATCCCGATGCCGACCTCGAGGCGATCCACGGCCAGCTGGAGATGGCCCGTGCCGTCGCCGCCGGAACGCTGGAGCGCCCACCCTTCGGCAGCATGAGCCAGTCCCAGCGATTCCACTGGCTGAGCACGCCGCGCAGCACGGTCGTCCAGCCGGGGCCGCTGCACGCGGGCACCACCCACGACCCGGCGGCCACGCTGGCGCACCTGTTCGAGACCGTCGTCCGCCGCCCATGACCGAGCGTCGCTGGCTGATCGTCCTGGCCGTGGCCGGCCTGGCGGTGTTCGGCCTCTCGTTCCTGGACGGATGGATCCTCCAGGTTCGCGAGGTGCGCGGCGAGGGCTACCGCTGGGCGGAGACGCTGTACGGGGCGTGGCGCGGGATCGGGATGCCGGTGCTCACGTTGGCGGCGTCGCTGGCCCTGCTGGTCGGGGTCGGTGCGCTGCTGCGGCTGAGCGGACGGTGGCGGACGCCTGACCTGGCGCTGCTGGCCGGGTCCGCGGGCGTCGTCGGCCTGATCCTCGCCAGCGCGTGGCCGGTCACCCATCGCACGCATACGACCACGGTCGACCTCAGCGCCTGGTGGCTGCTCCCGGTCGGCGCGCTGCTCGCGCTCGTCATGCTCGCCGCGTCCTTCGGTGCGGCGGGCGCGGGGCGGCGCCCGCTGCTGTCGGCGGGGGTCCTGGCCGTCGGCGTGCTGGCCATCGGCGCGGTCGGACGCTGGCAGCTGCTGGCGGCCAGCGAGGGCACAGGCCGCCACTGGACGGAGGGGCAGTACACCCGGGACGCGAGCGGCGACCAGCCGGCCGAGACGCTGGTGCTGACCGAGAGCACCTACGAGGTGGCGGGGCGGTGGGGCGGCGAGCTCGAGTGGTCCGGCTGGACCGTCATCTTCGACCACGATCCCGCGTGTCCCGGCTCGCGGGGCACCTACCACGCGCGGGACGTCGGCGAGACGGACATCCGGTTCGTGAAGGTCGTCGACACCTGCCTGGACGGCGAGCGAGCCGCCGACTTCGAGACGGGGATCTGGCGCCGCGATCCCTGATCGAGCGCGGATCAGCCCTCCGCGGGCCAGCGCTCCTCGAACACGGTCTCGCGGCGCGGCAGACGCGCCTCGCCGCGTGGCTTCTTGGGCTGGCGGGCCTGCGGGGTCGGATGCCCGACCGCCACGATGGTGCGCACGAACCGATCCTCCGGCAGGCCCAGCAGGTCGCCGATGGCGGGGCGAACCTCCGAACGCACCCAGCCGATGCCGGCGGCGAGACCGAGCATGGAGGCGGCGACCAGGATCCGCTCCGCCGCCCGGCCCTCGTCGAAGGCGTGCGAGACGGCGCTGCCCGGTGCCGCGGGCAGGACGATGGCGATGGCCGCCGCCGCGGTACCCAGCGATCGCGTGTGCGGCGCCCCGACCTCGGCGAGCCGGTCCAGGGTCTCGCGCTCGCGGACCAGGACGAAGCGCCACGGCTGCGTGTTCTGGCTGGAGCCGGACCAGCGGGCCGCATCGGCCAGGGCGTCCAGGGCGGCCGGGTCGACCGGCTCGTCGGTGAAGTCGCGGACCTGGCGGGTGCGGAGGAGGGGACGGATGGTGTCGTGGGGATCGGCTGCTGAGGGCATGCCCCAAGCGTAGCCGCTGCGCCCGAGTCGAGCTGCGGGCCGGCCTGAGCCGGCGCATCGGTGCTCAGCCGGTCGTCAGTCGGTCGTTCGCCGCCGGTAGAGCCAGAGGCCCAGCGGGAAGCAGACCGCCAGGATCCCGGCCGACCACAGGACGGCCGGCCAGAACGACGGCCCGCCGGTTCCGTCCAGCGTGAGGCTGCGGACCGCATTGATCACCAGCGTCATCGGCTGGCGATCGGCGAACCAGGCGAGCCAGTCCGGCATGGTTTCGGTCGGGACGAAGGCGCTGCTGACGAAGGTCAGCGGGAAGACGGCGGCGAAGATGACGCCCTGCAGCGCCTCCGGCGTACGCACTGCCACGCCCATCGCCACGCCCAGCCAGGAGAGTGCGTAGCCGAACAGCAGCAGGATGGCGATGGCGCCGAGGGTGCCGATGACGCCGCCGGCGGGTCGGAAGCCGACCAGCAGGCCCACGCCCCACATGATCAGCACGGCCAGCAGCGCTCGCAGCAGGTCGGTCAGCGTCCGGCCGGTGAGCACCGCCGACTGCGACATCGGCAGCGAGCGGAATCGGTCGATCATGCCGTTCTTCAGGTCGTTGGCCAGCAGCACGCCGGTATAGACGCCGGCGAACGCGATGGTCTGGACGAAGATGCCGGCCATCAGGAAGTTCGTGTACGTGGCCTCCCGGACATCGATCGCGCCGCCGAAGACCAGCGTGAAGAGCAGCACGAACATGATGGGCGAGACCGTCACGTCCAGCAGCAGCTCCGGCGTACGCCGGATGTGCAGCAGGTTGCGCCGGATCATCTGCGCCGTGTCGCTCAACCACCAGCTGAGGCTCATGCCGTCACCTCCAGCGGCTCCTCGGCGGGACGACCGGTGAGGGAGAGGAAGACCTCGTCCAGCGTCGGCCGCCGGAAGCCGATGTCGTCGACGCGCACCCCGGCCCGATCCAGCTCGCGGATGGCATGGGTCAGCACGCCGTCGTGCGAGACGACGGCCACGCTCAGCTGCCGTCCTTCGGCCTCGACGCGGACGGCGCCATCACCGATGGCGCCCAGCACCCGCTGCGCCTCCGCCAGCGCCGATCCCTCCGCGACGCGCACCTCCAGGCGCTCACCGCCGACCTGCTGCTTGAGCTGGAGCGCGGTGCCGGTGGCGATCGCGCGGCCGTGGTCGATCACCACGATCTCGTCGGCCAGTCGATCGGCCTCCTCGAGGTACTGCGTCGTCATCAGCACCGTCGTGCCGCCGCGCGCCAGGTCGCCGATGAGCTCCCACATGCTCAGCCGGCCCTTCGGATCGAGGCCGGTGGTCGGCTCGTCCAGGAAGATGACCGGCGGCTGGGCGATGAGCGCGGCCGCCAGGTCCAGCCGCCGCCGCATGCCGCCGGAGTAGGTCTTGACGGTGCGATCGGCGGCATCGGTCAGCTCGAATCGGTCGATCAGCTCGTCGGCACGCGTGGTCGCCGTACGTCCATCCAGGCGCAGCAGCCGGCCGATCATGCGCAGGTTCTCGCGACCGGTCAGCAGCTCGTCCAGCGAGGCGTACTGCCCGGCCACCCCGATCCGCTGCCGGATCTCGTGTGGGTGTCGCAGCACGTCGATGCCGGCCACCGTCGCCGCGCCGCGGTCCGGGCGGCTCAGGGTGGTGAGGATCCGGACCGCCGTCGTCTTGCCCGCGCCGTTCGGGCCCAGCACGCCGAGGATCTGGCCCTCGTCGGCGCGCAGGTCGAGCCCGCGCAGGGCATGCGTGTCGCCGAAGGACTTGTGGAGGCCGGCGGCCTCGATCATGGTGCGGCTCAAGGCCGGGCCTCGTGCTCGGTGGGGGCGGGCATGATACCCCGACGACGGGACGGAGCGACGTGGAGGGAGGCCGGCGCGTAGCATCGCCGCCATGCCACGCGTCGCGATCCTCTTCACCGGCGGTACCATCTCCATGCGCCAGGACGGCGAGGGCGGCAACCGGCCGACGCTCCGCGGCGACGACCTCCTCGCATCCGTCCCCGGGCTGGACGCCATCGCCGAGGTGGAGCCGATCGACTGGGGCCTGGTCCCCGCCTCGCACCTGACCCTGGACCAGGTGCTCGGCATCGGCCGGATCCTGGACGAGCAGCTGCGCCGACCCGAGATCGACGGGGCGGTCGTGGTGCAGGGGACCGACGTCATCGAGGAGACGGCCTTCGCCTGGGACCTGCTGCCGCTGCCCGCGAAGCCGGTGGTGGTGGTCGGGGCCATGCGCTCCGCCTCGCAGGAGGCGTACGACGGGCCGGAGAACCTGCGCAACGCCGTGCGTGTCGCGGCCGACGCCCGGATGGGGGAGCAGGGCGTGGTGGTGGCCATGGCCGGCGAGGTCCACGGCGCGGACGACGTGCGCAAGACGCACACCCACGCCTTCGCCACCTTCCAGAGCCCCAACGCCGGACGGCTGGGCCTGGTGGGAGAGACGGGCGTCACGCTCCTGCGTCAGCGCAGGCCGATGCACCTGCCCACGCCGCCGGAGGCGCCGGCCCTCCCGGTCCCGATCATCGGCGTCGCCCTCGATCCGGACGCCGACGGGCTGCGCGCTGCGGTCGGCGGCCGCCCGGCGGGGCTGGTCGTCGCGGCCGCGGGCGGGGGGAACACGCCGCGGGCCTACCTCGAGCTCGCGCGTCCGCTGCTGGAGCGCGACGTCCCGGTGGTGCTGACCACGCGCTGTCCGTCCGGTCGGCCGCTGCCGGGGTACGGATTCCCGGGCGGCAGCACCCAGTGGTGGGAGGCCGGCGCCATCTTCAGCGGCACGTTGGACGCATTGAAGGCGCGGCTGGTGCTGGCGTTGGGGCTCGGAGCGGGGACGGACCGTGCCACGCTGGTCCGCATCTTCCAGGCATTCGGCGGCGGCGCCCGCGACTGAGGACCGGGTGCGGGGCGGCCTCAGCGTCGGACCCGATGCACCTCCAGCAGGTTGGGCCCGGTCCCGGGCTCGGCGGTCGAGGCCACCAGGACTACCGCGCTGTCGTCGGGCAGCGCGCTCTCGCCCACCAGCCACGCCATCAGCGACAGGCGTCCGTCGGACGCCTCCGGCGGCACGCAGGCCCGCGGCTCGACACCGCGTACCAGCGCGAGCTGGTCCACCACCCGCGGGTCCGGCGAGAAGGCCAGGATCGGGACGTGCGGCCGGAGCGCCGCCAGCAGCCGCGCGGTGCGACCGGAGCGGGTGTAGCACGCGATGGCGGCGACGTCCGCATCGGCGTGGGCGAGGGCCACGGCGGCGACGGCCAGCGCGTCCGCATCGGTCCGGGCCGCGGCCGGTGCGCCCGAGGGCAGGTAGGCGCGCCCATCGGTCTCACACAGCTCCGCGACGCGCACGGCTGCCTGGGCGGCGAGGACCGGGAACTGGCCGATGGCCGTCTCGCCGGACAGCATGATCGCGTCGGCTCCGTCGAAGATGGCGTTGGCCACGTCGCTGGCCTCCGCGCGCGTCGGACGCGGCGCCGAGACCATGGACTCGAGCATCTGGGTGGCGACGATGGCGGGCACGCCGCGATCCAGCGCATGGCGCAGGAGCTGCTTCTGCAGGATCGGCACGCGTTCGTACGGCAGCTCCACGCCCAGGTCCCCGCGCGCGATCATCACCGCGTCCGCGGCCTCGCAGATGGCGTCGTAGTCGTCCACGGCGGGGCGCGTTTCGATCTTGGCCACGATCCTCGGCCCGTCGCGTCCGAGCAGCGACCGCAGCTCCTCGACGTCGGAAGCGCGGCGGACGAAGGACTGCGCCACGTAGTCCACCCCGAGCTCGAGCGCGCGCGGAACGTCCGCCCGGTCGCGCTCCGTCAGCGAGGGCGTGGAGAGCCGTTCGGCCGGCACGTTGACGCCGGCGCGCGACCGGATCTCGCCGCCGCGGATCACCTCGGCGACGACCGCGTCGCCGGCCTCGACCACGCGCAGCTCGGCCGCGCCATCGGCCAGGAGGACGCGATCGCCGGGACGGACGTCGCGCGCCAGGGCGGCGTAGCTCACCGGCGTCCCGCCCGCGCCGAGGACGATCCGCTCGCCGGCGGCGAGCTCCAGGCGCCCGCCCGGGACGTCGCCCAGCCGGATCTTCGGCCCGGCGAGGTCGGTCATCAGGGCGACCCTCCGTCCGGCGTTCGACGCGACCTGCCGCACCCGTCGCGCCGTCTGCGCGTGGCGTTCGGGGGTGCCGTGGCTGAAGTTGATGCGCGCCACGTCCATCCCGGCCTCCACGAGCTCGTCGACCCGGTCAACGGATGCCGGGCCGATGGTGCAGACGAGCTTGGTCGCTCGCGGGCGGTCGGTCATACCGGCAAGCCTGAGGGATGCGACGAGGTCCCTGCAACTCGGCCCCGAGTGCGGCACCATTCCGGGCGGTACCGTCGTCATGGGCCGATCGATGGGTGGAGGTGCTGCCCCCGCTGCCCGACCGTACGGTTTCGCCGCTCGTCCAACGACCCCGGAGGAGCGGCAGACCATGTCGGGGTCGGACATGACGGAGGCTTCCAGCTTTGGCTGATCGGTGGGTGTGCAAGCGCTGCTTCGCGGCGAACGACGAGAGCGCGGGCCAGTGTGCCGCGTGCGGGCTCGTGCGGGGATCGGAGGCGCCGGCATCGGAGCAGTGGCAGCCCGCGGCCGCGCCTCCGGCGTCGAGTGGCGGCTCGCGGTGGCTCGCCGTCCTGGCGCGATTCTGGTGGATCCCGGTGGCGATCCTCATCGCGGTCGGCGGCTCGCTGTTCGCCGCCAGCCGGGACGACTCGGGGCAGATCACCGATGGCGGCGACCTCGGCATCGCCGACCTGCGCCCCGGCGACTGCTTCGATCTCAAGGACGCCAGCGAGGAGCTGATCGACGACGTCGAGGCCAAGCCGTGCAGCGACACGCACGAGTTCGAGATGTTCTTCGTCGGCTCCCTGAGCGGGGACGCCTACCCCAGCGAGGACGTGATGACGGGATACGTCATCGACAACTGCATCCCGGCCTTCGACACCTACGTGGGGATGGACTACCAGAGCTCGATGTACGACATCTTCCACTTCGTGCCGAGCGAGGACGGCTGGGACGCCGGTGATCACACGGTCCAGTGCGCCGTCTTCCATCCGACCGATGACGAGCTGACCGGATCGCTGAAGGGCGCCGCCCAGTAGGCTCGGCCAGCCTCTCCCGAGCTCGCGCGCACGGGGGCGGCCGCGATCGGTCATCCTTGCGCGGATGCGCACCGATGACCTGGCCGCCCTCGCCGCCGCCCTGGAGCGCCGGGCGGCCACGGCACCGGACCGCGACGACGCCGAGCGCGCCGAGCGCCTGCGGCGCCACGTCGCGGAGTACCTGCTGCCCCGTGCCCGCGATGCCGCCGCGCCGCTGGTGGTGGTGCTGCTCGGGTCGACCGGCAGTGGCAAGTCGAGCCTCTTCAACGCCCTCGCCGGCCGGGCCCTGAGCCCCTCGGGCGTCCTCCGGCCCACGACCAGGCGGCCGATCGCCGTCCGGCATCCCTCCGACGTTCCCGACGATCTCCTTCCCGGCCTCGCGGCGCGCGGCGCGATCGAGGTCGTCGCCGATGCCGGAGCCCGCCGCGGCCTCGTCGTCGTCGACGCGCCGGACTTCGACAGCGTGGAGCTCGCCAACCGCGCGCTCGCCGAGGAGCTGCTCGAGGCTGCCGACCTGGTCGTCTTCGTCACGACCGCCACGCGCTACGCCGACCAGGTGCCGTGGACGATCCTGGCGCGAGCCCGCCAGCGCGGCGTGCCGCTGCTGGCCGTCCTCAACCGGCTGCCGCCGGACGCGCCCGATGCGGAGGCCGTCGCCGCCGACTACCGTCACCTGCTCGAGCGCGGAGGCCTGACCGATGCCGGCGCCTTCGGGCGCCTGGAGGTCGTGCCGGTGACGGAGGGCAGCCTGGATGCCGAGCGCGACGCGCTGGACGCGGTGGCCATCGCCCCGATCCGCGCCGCCCTCGACCGCCTCACCGCCGACGAGGTCGCGCGCCGCGAGCTGGCACGTCGCAGCCTCGAGGCGGCGCTCGGCGGACTGCCGGCGGCGGTCGACGAGATCGCCACGTCCGTCGACGTCGAGGTGGCCGCCGCCGAGGCGCTCGTCGCCGCCGCCGACCGTGCCTACCGTGACCGGCGCGCGGCGCTGGCCGACGAGCTTGCCCGCGGAACCTTCCTGCGCGCGGAGGTGCTGCGACAGTGGCAGGACTTCGTCGGCGCGGGACAGGTGGCGCGGATCCTGGCCGAGGGCATCGGCCGACTCACCGCCGCCGTGCGCGCGCTGATCCGTCCCGGTCCGGCCGCTCCCGCGGCCGAGGTCCGGGAGGCGGCCTTCACCGATCTCGTCGCCGTGACCGTCCAGCACGCGGACGCCGCGGCGCGGCGCACCGCGACCGCCTGGCTCGACGAGCCCCACGGCGCGGGGGCGCTGGCGGCGGAGCCGGCCCTGTGGGGCGCATCGGCCGATCTGGGTGCGCGGCTCGATGCCGCGCTGGAGCGGTGGGCGGCCGACATCGCCGACGACATCCGCGCGCTCGGGGAGCAGCGCAAGGGGTGGGCGCAGGTGGCGTCCATCGGCGTCAACGCGGTCGGCACGTCGGCCATCCTGGCGGTCTTCGTCCACACCGGCGGCCTCACCGGCGCGGAGGTCGGGATCACCGCCGCCACGGCCGTGGTGAACCAGAAGCTGCTGGAGGCGATCTTCGGCGAGGCCAACGTCACCGCCTTCACGTCGCGCGCTCGCGGCGCGCTCGCGGAGCTCCTCGACGACGCCTTCCGCCACGAGCGCGATCGGTACGAGGCCGCCCTGGGCGGGCTCGGCGAGGCGGCCGAGCTGGCGGCGACGCTGCGCGCGACGGCCGCTCGCGCGGCGGAGGCGGCCGCGTGACGCTCGAGGAGCGCGTGCAGCGGCTGGACGAGGCCGCCGAGGCGGCGTCCGGGATCGGCCTGGAGGGGCCCGCGGCCAGCGCGCGCGAGGTGGTGGACGCCGCACGCCGGCGGATCGGGTTCCCCGGCGACGTCTACGTGCTCGCGCTGGCCGGGGGCACGGGGGTCGGGAAGTCGTCGGTGCTCAACGCGCTGGCCGGCCGCACCGTGTCGGCGGTCCGGGCCGTCCGGCCCACCACGGACGAGCCGGTCGCCTGGGTCGCGGAGGGTCGGCGCGACGACCTGGGGCCGCTGCTTGAGTGGCTCGGGGTCCGGCACGTCGCCGGCCACGCCGACGAACGCCTCTCGAGCGTCGCGGTGCTCGACCTGCCGGACGTCGACAGCGTTCGCACCGAGCATCGCGCCACCGTTGACGCGCTGCTGCCGAGGATCGACGCCGTGGCCTGGGTGGTGGATCCCGAGAAGTACGACGACGAGCGCCTCCACGCCTACCTGCGCACGCTCGCGCCGCATGCCGCGCGGCTGCGCTTCGTCCTCAACAAGACCGATCGCCTGGCCGATGCCGATCGCGATGCGGTGGCCCAGGACCTCGCGCGCCGGCTGGCCCAGGACGGCATCCCGGGTGCCCGCGTCCAAGCGGTCTCCGCCGCCACCGGCGCGGGCGTGGACGCCCTGCGCGACGCGCTCGCTCGCGACGCCGACGCCAAGGCCGTGGTCATGGACAAGCTCGGCACCGACGTGGCCGTGGCTGGGCTCGCGCTGGCGCGGGCCGTCGCCGTCGATCCCGCCGACCCGCTCCGGCCCCTGGTGGCGGAGGACCGAGAGCGCACCGCCATCGACGAGGCGGTTGCGGGCGCCCTGGCCGTCGTCGACCCGCCCGGGCTCGCCCGCCAGGTGCAGGCCGCGGTCCTGGGACGGGCGCGTCGCACCGGCGGCTCGCTGCTCGGCCGCGTGGTCGCGCTCCTCGGCTGGATGACGGGTCAGCAGCGCCGTCGGGCCGATCCCGCCGGCTACCTGCGTGACTGGCGGCGACGCGGTTCGCTCGGGCGCGTCGTCAACCCGGTCCATCGGCTGCTGGTGGAGGCGGCCACCGCGCTGCCGCCCGAGTCGCGTCCCGCCGTGCTCGCGTCCCTCGGCGCCGACGACCTGGAGACGGAGACCGCCCGCGTCCTGGATGGCGTGGCCCGCGATGCCGCCGGCGACGTGCGCATCCGCGGCTCGTGGCTGTGGCTGCCCATCGGGGCCGTGCAGCTGGTGGTCGGGGCCATCTTCGCGTTCGCCGTCGCGTGGTACGTCACGCTCTTCGTGAGCGGTGGCGGCGTGCCGGTCGCCACGGTCGAGGTCGCGCTGCTCGGCCCGCTGCCGTTGCCGTTGATCCTGCTGGTTGGCTCGCTGCTCGTCAGCGCGCTGCTGGGGCTGATCCTCTCGCTCCATGCGGGGTGGCTCGGGCGGCGCCAGGGACGCCGCCTGGCGGCACGGGTCCGCCAGGGAGTCCAGGACGCGGTGCGAACGCAGGGGTTGGCCGGGCTCCGCCGCGTGGAGGCGGCCCGCGCCGTGATCGCCCGGTCCGTGTCGGCCGAATGACGTACGGCCGTCGCGACCGTTGCGGGATCACGGACCGAGCGAGCAAGCCTACGCTTCGTCCACGATGTTCCGCCGTGAGCCCGACACCCGACCCAGCGCCGTCTCCGACCGTGAGCTCGGGGTTGCCGCGCTGCTGCTCCTGCTGGCGATCGTCCTGACCACCATCGTGGTCCCGGGGCTCGGCTGAGAGCGATGGTGACCGACTTCGCCGCGGGTGCCCTCGTGGTGCTCGGGATCCTGATCGCCGTCCTCGGCCTCCTCGCGGCCGGGGAGATGCTGGTGGTGGTCGCCGGCCTGGCGTCAGTCTTCGCCGGCGGCCTGCTCGGCCTCCTCGGCCGTCGCCGACCGGCCTGACCGGAAGCGGAGCGCGATCCAGATCGTCGCCATCCCGATCAGGAAGGCGACCGAGTTCGGCACGATGAGCGCCGCGTTGGCGAGCGCCAGCCCGTAGCCGATCCACAGGGCGAATCCGATCTGCAGCACGCCGAGGTAGGCGATCGAGACGTCGGCCGACGAGCGTCGCTCGAGCATGCGCCGCATCTGGAGGAGCGGGGAGAGGGCCATCAGCACGCCCCAGGTGGCGGCCGCGGCCCCGATCGCATCGGACATCGGGACGCCCATGCTAGCCGCCGCCCGACGGGTCTACCATCGGCCGATGCTGTCCCGCCGCCGATTCCTGGCCGGCCTGCTCGCCGCCGGTGCCGCCAGCGTCCTCGCCGCCTGTGCCGCGGCGATCCGATCCGTCACGCCCAGCCCATCGCCGTCGCCCAGTGCCACACCGTCGCCGACCGCGTCGCCGTCACCCAGCCCGACTCCATCGCCCACCGCATCGCCCACCCCGGCGGGCCCGACGCTGCGAGAGAAGGCCGCCCAGCTGCTGCTCGTCGGCTTCCGCGGGTTGGCGGCGGCCGACGCCCCGGGCGTCATGGCGGACATCGGCGAGCGAGGGCTGGGCGGCGTCGTCCTCTTCTCGCGTGACCAGCTGACGGGGGGCCTCCGAAACGTCCAGTCGCCGGACCAGGTGACGCAGCTCGTCGCGGACCTGCGTGCCGCCGCTCGCGTCGCGCCCCTGATCGTGGCGATCGACGAGGAGGGCGGCCTGGTCGCGCGCCTCGGTCCGGACCACGGTTTTCCGCCCACCCGCTCCCCGGCCGAGCTAGGCGCCACGGGCGATCCTTCCCAGACGCGGGCCGCAGCCGCGCAGATGGCCGGGACGGAGGCGGGGGTCGGGATCACGCTGAACCTGGCGCCGGTCGTCGACCTGGACATCAACCCCGACAACCCCATCATCGGCGCCCTCGACCGCTCCTTCGGCGCCGATCCGGCGACCGTGATCGCGCACGCCCGCGCCTTCATCCAGGCGCACCACGACGCCGGCGTCGAGTGCGCCATCAAGCACTTCCCCGGGCACGGCAGCGCGACCGGCGACACCCACCTGGGCGTGGTGGACGTGACCGACGTCTGGAGCCGGACGGAGCTCGAGCCCTTCGCCGCCCTCACCGCCGACGGCACGACCGACGCCGTCCTGACGGCGCACATCTTCAACGCGAACCTGGACCCGACCTACCCGGCCACGCTCTCCGCCGCCACGATCGACGGCGTGCTGCGCGGCGAGCTGGGCTGGAGCGGACCGGTCGTCAGCGACGACCTGCAGATGCGGGCCATCGCCGATGCCTACGGCTTCGAGGAGACCATCGCCCTCGCCCTGGAGGCGGGGATCGACCTGCTGCTGATCGCCAACCAGCTCGTCTACGAGCCCGACGTGGTCAGCCGGGCCGTGGACGTGATCGAGGGACTCGTCACGTCCGGGCGGATCGCCGAGGACCGCCTGGATGCGTCGATCGCCCGCACGGCGTCACTGCGCCACGCCTGAACCCCGAGGCCCGGCCTACTCGAAGGTCGGGATCGGGGTCGTCTGGCGCTCGCCACCGGCCTGGCCGCCCCCGCTCCCGCCGGTGGCGCGACGCAGCGTGAGCTCCGGGACCAGCAGCGCCACCACGGCCGCGGAGAGGACCGCGCCGGCCAGCCCGAGCCACATGGTGTTGGCGATGGCCAGCGAGAACGCCTGGTAGATCGAGTCGACGATCTGGCCGATGAACGGCTCCACCGACGGGCGAACCTGCGCGGGAACGCTGTTCAGGATCTGCGCCCCCAGATCGGTGCCGACGCCGGTCAGCTCGCCGGCCGGGTTGCCGCCGCCCTGCGAGACGAAGGCATCGATCATCGGTTGCGGGATGCCGTTGGCCGCCATCCGCTGTGGCAGCTGATCGGTGAGCGCCGTCCCGAAGACGGTGCCCGCGATCGCCAGCCCGACCGATCCGCCGACCTGGCGGAAGAAGGTCAGGGCGCTGGTCGCCGCACCGAGCATGCTCGGCGCCACCGCGCTTTGCACCACGATGGTGAAGACGGCGAACGAGGGACCGATCCCCAGTCCGGCGACGAGCATCCAGATCCACAGCGTGGTGATCTCGGTGTCGGCCCGCAGGTTCGTCATGAGCCCGATGCCGACCGCACCGATCGCCATCGCCCCGGCCGTCATCCACTTGTAGCGACCGGTCCGCGCGACCAGGTAGCCCGAGAGAATGGAGCTGCCCATGACGCCGACCATCAGCGGCAGCATCTGGTAGCCCGATTCGGTCGCGCTCGAGCCGGCCACGAACTGGAACCAGCGCGGGATGAAGATGATCGCGCCGAAGAACCCGAAGGTGATGAAGAAGGTGGCGATGATGGACGCCGTGACCGTGCGGTTGCGGAACAGGCTGAGCGGCAGAATCGGCTCCGCCGCGCGCGACTCGACCCACACGAAGACGGCGCCGAGCGCCAGGCCGAGCAGGATCAGGCCGCCGACCTGCGGATCGGTCCACTCGCCGGTCTGCGCGTTGGTCAGGCCCAGCAGGAACGGCACGAGGGCCGCGGTGAACACCGCCGCACCCGGGTAGTCGATCGAGCGCACGCGCTCCGGGTGGCTGACCGACGGCAGCAGCCGCCACAGCACGAACAGCGCGAGGATGCCCAGCGGCAGGTTGACCAGGAAGACCCAGTGCCAGCTGATCGTATCGGTCAGGAAGCCGCCGAGGGCCGGTCCGAGCAGGGACGAGAGGGCGAAGACGGCGCCGAACAGGCCCTGGTACTTGCCACGCTCGCGAGGGCTGAAGAGGTCCCCGATGACGGCCAGCGAGATCGGGAAGATCGCCCCTGCGCCCACGCCCTGCAGGCCGCGGAACAGGATGAGCTGCCACATCTCCTGCGAGAGGCCGCACAGCAGCGAGCCGATCAGGAAGAGGCTGACGCCGATCATGATCATCGGTCGCCGGCCGAACTGGTCGGACAGCTTGCCGTAGATCGGTCCGCTGACCGTCGCGGTCAACAGGTAGACGGTGACGACCCACGTGTACAGCTCGTTGCCGCGCAGATCGGTCACGATCCGGGGCAACGCCGTGCCGACGACCGTCTGGTCGAGGGCCGACAGGAACATGGTCAGGAGGATGGCGGCCAGGATCTCCATCCTGGCCCGCTGGTCGACATGGACCGGCGCGTCGTCGGCCGGGTTCAAGGTCATCGAAGTGCGTCCTTCTCGTTGAGGGAGCGGGCGGCGGCTCTGAGGTCGTGGACGACCTGCATCAAGCGCTCCTGCTGTTCGTCGTTCATGGTGCTGATGAGCCGATGCAGGCGCGCCCGGCGCGC
This sequence comes from Candidatus Limnocylindria bacterium, assembly GCA_035700865.1. Classification (GTDB taxonomy): domain Bacteria; phylum Chloroflexota; class Limnocylindria; order QHBO01; family QHBO01; genus JACDBZ01. The sequence goes on from DASSOH010000097.1 coordinate 51,595, forward strand.
CCCCTCCATCTCGGCGATCAGCTCGCGTCCGGATTCGGTGAGGCGCACGAGCACGACGCGGCGGTCTTCCTCGCCGTGGCGACGCTCGACGATGCCCCGTTCCGCCAGGCGCCCGACGATGCCGGTCGCGTTGGGCAGTGCCACGTCGAGCGCCTCCGCCAGGCGGCTCATCGGGACCTCGCCCTCGGTCTCGAGCAGCGCCAGCAGGTGTGCGCCGATGATCGAGAAGCCTCGTGCGTGGCAGCGCGAGGCCCACTGCCGTCGCTGGTGCGCCACCAGGGGCTCGATCGCCTCGATGATCGCGCCGATGCGCGGGGAGGGGACGGTGGACGTCGCCGGGCTCGGGGTCGGGGTCGGGCTCGGGGTCGTGGGCATCGGGCAATTATGGTTGTCATAACCATTGCGTCAAATCGAAGCAATTCTGTGACTTCGCGTTCCGTAGGCCCGTCGTGGACAGGCTGTGGATAGCTGCCCGACCGGCCCGCAAAGTCGGGGATAAGTGGGATTGCGTCTCGCCTCGGGTGACGGGCATACTGTGGTCGTCCCGAAGGGGCAAGCGCACCCGGATCACACGATTTCGATCTTGAGTTCCGGGGACCGGCACCGGCGGCTTCGGCCGAACGGACCGGGCGGGTACGGTGGCTTCGGCCATCGGCACTCGAGGCG